>JBKBLL010000154.1:0-9484 GCA_046296375.1 Alphaproteobacteria bacterium
TCGCCGTGAGGCCGGCGGCTCCGGCGGCACGCATCGCCGCCGCCGCCGCGTCCGCCGGCAGCCGTGGCGACGGCAGGCGCAGCCGGCGTATTCCGGCTGCGAGCGGGCCCGCGAACGGCCCGACGAACGTCCCGACGAACGGAGCGGCCAGCAGGGCTGCGAACGGGGCGGCGAGGGCGATCGGCCAGAGGCCGGCCCAGAGCGTGCCCGGCGCGAGGGCGTAGCCGCGCGGGATGTCGGCGAAGGCCGGCAGGAGAATCCAGGGCAGCAGCAGGGCGGCCGCCGCGGTCGCGAGCCAGGGGAGCGTGATGCCGGCGCCGGCCCCCTTGCCCGTGACGCTCCCCTTATCCAGGGCGTCCCGGGTGGCGCACAGGAGGAAACGCAGCAGCAGCAGCGCGGTGCCCGTAGCGGAAACGGTGACCAGCAACGCCGCCGTGCCGGTGCCGAACGGCGCCTTCAGCGCCGCCTTGGCGAGCGCCCCGCCGGTCATCGGCAGGCCGGCGACCGAGAGGGCGACGAGGGCGGTGACGGCCAGGACGAGGGGCAGCCGGCGCGGGGCGCAGGCGCCGATCACGCCGACGGCGAGGAACAGCGCGCCCTTGGCCAGGCCGTGATGCGCCGCGTAGAAGGCGGCGGCCGACAGGGCCGCCCGGCCCTCGCCCGGCGAGGCGGCCGCGCCGGCGGCCAGGCCGACCAGGGCGATCACCAGCCCCATCTGGCTGACGGTCGAGTAGGCGAGCACGGCCTTCGGGTCGCTCCGGGTCAGGCCGGCCAGCACGCCGAACCATGCGCTCGCGATGCCGGCGGCCAGGAGAATTACGCCCCATGCGAGGCCGTCCGCGGCAAGCGGCATCGTGCCCGGCGTCGCGCCGTCCGCCATCTCGGCCGCCATCTCGGCCGGAAGGAACAGGATCAGGCCGAAGATGCCCGCCTTGACGATGGCCCCGCTCAGGACGGCCGAGGCCGGCGTCGGCGCCGCCGGATGCGCCAGCGGCAGCCAGACATGCAGCGGCACCAGCCCCGCCTTCAGCCCGAAGCCCAGCACCAGGAGGGCCGTCGCCACGTCGCGCAGCGGCGAGGCGGCGATGGCCGCGCGGACGTCGTCGACGAGCAGGCTGTCGGCACCGGCGGCACCGATCATGAAGGCGGCGAGCAGACTCGCCTCGGCTATGACGGCGAGCGCCACATAGACCCGCCCGGCCCGCAATGCCCGCGCAGTGCCGTCATGGACGACCAGAATGTAGGCGGCGAGCGAGACGGCGGCGAAGGCGACATAGAAGGTCGCCACGTCGCGCGCCAGGAACACGCCGAGATTGCCGGCCAGCGTCAGGCACCAGAAGCCCGCGAAGACGGCGGGCTTGCGTGTCTCCCGCATGTATGCGGCGGCATAGAGGCCGGCCGTCAGCCAGAGGAAGGCCGCGGCCCCGAGCAGCAGGGCAGCCTCGGCGTCGAGGCCCAGCGTGACGCCGAGCAGCAGGTCGGGAACGACGGTGACCGCGTCGATCGGGTCGATGGCGTAGGCGAGCGCCGCCGCGAGCGCCGGCAGCGGCGCCAGCGGTAACAGCGCGATCGCCCGTGGGCGCAGGGCGGGGAGTGCTGCGGCGAGGCCGACGAGCAGCGGTGCCGCCAGCGCGGCGAAGGGGAGAAGCGGCCCCGTGACGATCATGGCCGGGACGTGCTCATGGCAGATAGAACCGCTGGACGATCAGCGTGGACCAGCCCAGAGGGCTGAAGGCGGCGGCGGCGAACAGCCCGGTGGCGAGAGCCGCGGACGCCGTGAGGACCGGCGGTGCGATGAGGCCGAGCGGACGCTCGAGCGGCGTGAGCGGCACGTCCGGCGCGCCGCGCGCGTGCGGCGGCGCGGTCCGGAACCAGATGCGGTAGAGCAGCGGCAGGAAATAGGTCGCGTTCAGCAGTGCCGAGGCCGCCAGGACCGCCACCACCCAGGGCGCTCCCACCTCCAGCCCGCCCAGGCCGAGATACCATTTGCTGACGAAGCCGGAGATCGGCGGGATGCCGATCATCCCCATGGCGCCGATGGAGAAGGCGGTCGCGGTCCAGGGCATGCGCGGGCCGATTCCGTCCAGGTCGGCGATCTTCTCGATCCCCGCCCGCTCGGCGAAGATGCCGGCGCAGAAGAACAGGGTGATCTTCATCAGCCCCTGGTGCACGAGGTGGGCGAGGCCGCCGATGGTGGCGAACGGTCCGGCCAGCGCCGCGCCGAGCACGATGTAGGACACCTGGCTGACGGTCGAGTAGGCGAGCCGGCGCTTGATGTCGCTCTGGGCGAGCGCCCGGGCCGAGCCGTAGAGGATGGTGGCCGAGGCGAGCAGCGCCAGCGGCGTCCCCATCCCGATCTCGTGGACGAGTGCGATGCCGAAAACGTCGTAGACGATGCGCACGATGCCGAAGGCGCCCGCCTTCACCACGGCGACCGCGTGCAGCAGCGCGCTGACCGGCGCCGGTGCGGCCATGGCGCCCGGAAGCCAGCCGTGCAGCGGCAGGAGAGCGGCCTTGACGCCGAGGCCCGCGATGAAGAGGGCGAAGATGGCGCGCAGACTGGCGTCGTCGAGCAGCCGCAGGTCGGCGGGCTCGGCGAACGCGATGGGGCCCGTGGTGCTCTCCAGCCAGACGATCGCGAACAGGAGTGCCGCACTGCCGGGCAGGCTGTAGGTGAGATAGCTGGCGCCGGCGCGCAGCGATTTCGCATCGCCCTTGTGCGTGACGAGCGGCCAGGTGGAGAGGGTGAGCAGTTCGTAGAAGATGAAGAAGGTGATGAGCGATCCGGACAGGGCGATGCCGGTGGTGGCGAAGACGCAGAGGCTGAAGAAGCCGAAGAAGCGCGACAGGTTCGGCCCGTCGCGGAAATAGGCGATGGCGTAGATCGTCGTGAGCAGCCACAGGACGCCCGACAGCGTGACGAACAGCAGGGCCAGCGCGTCGACCCGCAGCAGCAGATAGAGCCCCGGCGCGAATTCGAAGCGGGTTTCGTAGAGTGCGCCGCGCGCGACCTCGGTCAACATGAAGGCGATCAGTGCCAGTTTCAGCACCGCGGCGCCGAGGTTGAGCGCGTTGCGCAGAGTGCGGCTCTCCTCGCGCAGGAAGAAGGTCGCCACCGACGGGACCAGTGAGGTCAGGAGGACCAGGACGGGCAGTGACGCGGTCACTCCAGTCCCTCCTCGGCCGCGGCCGGCCGGCCGATCTGGAGGAAGGCATAGGGTCCTGCCGACGCGACGCCGAGCAGGATCGACAGGCCGGCGAGGACGAGCGGCACCGCCTGGTGCGCGCGCGGTACCGGTGCGTGCGCCGCGGTACCCTCCGCCGCGCCCCTGGCGAAGGCGTGGGTCAGCGGTCGGAACAGGTAGACGGCGGCGAGCACCCCGCCGGCGAGCATGACGGCCGCCCAGACGATCTGCCCGCCGGCGAGGGCGGCGGTCAGCATCAGATACTTCGCGATGAAGCCGCCGCTGGGCGGGAGCCCCATGAGCGTCACGGCGGCGAGGCCGAATGCGAAGAGCGTCATCGGCATGGTGCGTGCGGTGCCGGTCAGGCCCGACAGACGGTCGTGGCCCACCGCCTGCAGCAGGAGGCCGGCGCAGAGGAACATGGCGGCCTTGGCGCTAGCGTGCGAAAGGGCATGGAAGACGCCGCCCGTCCAGGCGCCCGCCGACCAGGGTTGCGCCGCACTGCCGCCGCCCGCGAGCGGGAACACCAGGAAGAGATAGCCGATCTGGGCCACTGTCGAGTAGGCCACGATCAGCTTCAGCCGGTCCTGCCGGATCGCGAGCAGCGAGCCGTAGAGGATCGCGGCAGCGCCCAGCGCGCCGAGCATCTGAGGCAGGAGTTGCCCGGCGGAATCCGGCATGACGTCGAACCAGAGGCGCAGCACGACGTAGAAGGACGCCTTGGGCACCAGGCCGGACAGCATGGCGCTCGCCGGCGCCGGCGCGCCGGAATGGGCCGGCGGCAGCCAGGCGTGGAACGGGAAGAGCGCCGTCTTGGCGGCGAGGCCCGCGGTCATCAGAGCCCCCGCCGCGAGCGCGGCCGGCTCGTCCCCGACGCGGTCGGCGAGGAGCACCATGTCGAGCGTGCCGCAGGTGGCGTAGAGCAGCGCTGCGCCGAGCAGGTAGATCAGCGAGCCGAACAGGGCGAAGAGCGCATAGCGGATCGCGGCGGCGATCGTCTCGGCCTTGCCCTCGATGGCGACGAGGCCGATCGCGGCCAGGGTCAGGAGTTCCAGCGCGACGTAGAGGTTGAACAGGTCGCCGGACAGGAAGACCGCGTTGAGCGCGGCCCACAGGAAAAAGGCGAGCGGCCAGAACGTATAGGCGGCGCGCGTCTCCCCTCGCGGCATGGCGAAGACCGGCCGGGCGGCCAGGACGACGCCGATCATCACCGCCGCGGTCGTGACGAGGAAGGCGCCGGACAAGCCGTCGGCGACGAGCGCGATGCCGAGCGGCGCCTCCCACCCGCCGACCGCGACGCGCAGGGGGCCGCTGCCCGCGACGCCGGCGGCGGCGAGCAGTGCCGGCAGTGCCAGCAGGATCGCGGCCGGCCGGGCGAGCCGGGGCGCATGCCGGCCGGCGACGATGGCGCCCATCGCCGCGGCGAGCGGGGCGACGATGCAGAACGCCATCGCGAGATGGGGGGAGAGTGTCACCGGGCCCGCGTCCCCTCTCGCGTTCCATCCGGGGGTTCGGCTTCGGTGCGGGCCGGTGTCTCTTCGGGCAGCGTCGCTTCCGCCGAGAGGGCCGCATAGCGCACGACGAGGGCCGCCACCAGGGCCGTCGCCGACAGGGCGACGACGATCCCCGTAATGATCAGCGCCTGCGGGACCGGGTCCGCGCCGAGCGCGGGCACGCGGTAGCCCGTCGCGCCGAACAGCAGGAAGATGCCGGAGCCGGTCACGTTGAACGCGACCAGACGGCGCAGAAGGTGGCGCCGGACGAGGAAGCCGTAGAGCCCGATCCCGACCAGCACGGCGCCGCAGAGAGCGTAGAGCATCGAAGCGTCCGGCGTTTCGGCCGCGAGCGTCGCCGTCATGCCGGCCGTCCTTGCGGTGGGCCGACGACCAGCAGGGCGAGCGTCACGGCGATCGAGAGCGTCAGGGCGGCCTCCACGGCTAGGATGAGCGTCTTCGCCTGCGCCTCCGGAAAGCCGAGAAAGGTGCCGGCGAGCGCACCGGCCGCGCCCAGGCCCAGGAACACCGCCGGGCCGGCGACCAGGGCGAGGCGCAGGCGGCGGCTGCCCACCCGCGGCGCCTCCGCCAGGCCGGCCATCGCCACCAGCAGCCAGACCGCCGCCAGCACTGTGCCGCCCTGGAAGGCGCCGCCCGGCTGTTCGGCGCCGGTCCACACGAGATAGATGCCGACCGTGAGGCCGACGGGTGGCAGGAACCGCCCGAAGGTCGCCAGCACGCCGTCCGAGCGCACATGCTGGCGCAGTCCCGGCGCCTGACCCCAGGCGCCGTCCTGCGTCACCGACCAGACGCCGACGAGGGCGACGAGCAGGACGATGCTCTCCAGCAGCGTGTCATAGGCGCGAAAGTTCAGGAGCACGGCGGTGACGGGATTGCCGACGCCTGCAGCCTGGAGGTTTTCCGCGACCTGCGGGGTGAGGCCGGCACCCGCCGGATCCATCGCCAGCACCGCGGCGCCCAGCAGGCCGGCGACACCGGCGCAGGCGAGGGCCGTCAGGGCATGGCCGAGGCGGCCCGCCGCCTTCGGCTCGCCCGGCCCGGGCTGTGGAGGCCCGGACTGTGGAGACTTGGACTGAAGCGCCGAGCGCGCCGGGGCCAGCCGCTGCAGCCGCGCCGTCGCCCCGACCAGCAGCACGCCGGTCAGTCCGGCGCCGATCGCGGCCTCGGCCAATGCCACGTCGATCGCCCCCAGCCGGGTCCAGGCGATGGCGACGAAGACCCCGTAGGCGATGAAGAAGACGACGGCCCCGAACAGGTCGCGCCCGGCGACGGCGGCGAGCGCGGTGCCGACGATGACGACGCACAGCAGGAGGTCGAAGGCTTGGTCGGTCATCGTATGTCTTCGCCGGACGGTCTGCGCATGGAGTCCGGCAGCGCGGCACGCGCGATCAGCTGCGAGGTCGTCGCGGCGGCGAGGACGGCCAGTGCCCAGACCAGCACCAGTTTCGCCGCGAGGAGCAGGCTCCCGGTCTGCGGAAAAAGGCCGAGCACCACCAATCCCAGGCCCAGATTGTCCGCCTTGGTCAGGGCGTGCAACCGGCTGTGCGTATCCGGAAAGCGGAGCAGGCCGGCCGTGCCGGCGACGAAGAACACGAGGCCCGCGGCGGTCGCGGCCACGGTGAAGATGTCGAGCGGCGTCATCCGTCCTCATCCTCCGGCTCGCCCTGGCCGTCGTGGCTCGCCGCCTTGACGAAGGCGACGGCGGCGAGTGCCGCGAGCAGGGCCAGGACCAGCGCCACGTCGACCGCCGCCCAGTCTCCGGTCGCGGCGGCGAGCAGGAGCAGGACGCCGACGCCGCCCGTACCGACGAGTTGGGCCGCCATCATGCGGTCGGCCGGCGCCGGGCCGCGCGCCACCCGCCACAGTGCGGCACCGACGCTGGCGAGCAGCAGGGTGGCGACGATCATGAACCAGGCGCTCACCGCCCGGCCTCCGGCGGCCAGCCGGGCGTGCCCGCTACGGCACCGATCGTCGCCTCCTCGTCCGCGATCGCGGTCGCGATGTCCTGGCGCGTGTCGAGGCAATGGACGAGCAGGGTGCCGTTCCGCGTGCCGGCGACCAGCGTTCCCGGCAGCAGGCTGAGCTTGCCGCCGAGCGCCACACGCGCGCCGGGCGAGGGCAGCGCGGTCGGCACGACCAGCCAGCCGGGGCTCAGCGGCATGCGTGGATGGAGCGCCCGCCACGCCACGTCGGCGCCGCCTACGACCGACCGCCAGAGAAAACCTGGGGTCATCGCGGCGAGCGCCGCCAGCCTGATGCCGCGCCCGCGCGGCGGCATTAGGGCGAGACTGAGCCATGTGCCGCCCGCCACGGCGATGACGCCGGGCCAAAGGGCGCCGGCGTCGGCGCCGGTCAGGGCCGCCCAGACGAAGGCCAGCAGGCATGCGCGCTTGAGCGCGATCAGCGTTCGCGCCAGGGATCCCTCCAGATGCTGTTGGCGCCGCGGAAGCGGCGCCCGAGCGGCACTGCGGGTCGGCCCGCCGACGGCCACCCCGCCGACGTCATTTAACGATGCACCACCGGCCGTGTTCCGGACCGCATCCCGCAGAAAGACCGTCCGGACGATGGCGCCATACCGCCTTCCATGCCGGCTTCATCCGCCCCTCCCTGGCGGTTGCGGGGCGTGCGGCGGGGCCGTTGTCCGTGGCGCCGGTCGGGCGCATCATCGGCGCAAGACGAAGAACGAGGAAACGTCCGCCATGCACGCCACGACTGCCCCGGACCGCGGATCGGCCCTGCGTACCGCGCTCTGCGACCGGCTCGGCATCGCGTTTCCGGTCTTCCAGGCCGGCATGGGCTGGGTCGCGCGCGCCGAACTGGCGGCCGCCGTGTCGGCGGCGGGGGGCCTCGGCGTGATCGGCGCCGGCGCCACCACCGACGCCGAGGACCTGCGGGCCGAGATCCGCGGGGTGCGCGAACGGACCGACCGTCCGTTCGGCGTCGATATACTGTTCGCCACGGTCCAGGCCACCGGCAGCGAGGCGGCACGCTATACCGACCAGGTGCGCGCCATGGTGGAGGTCGTGCTGGAGGAGCGGGTGCCGGTGCTCATCTCCGGCCTCGGCAGCCCCAAGGCGGTGGTGCCCGAGGCGCATGCACGCGGCATCTTCGTCATGTCGGTGGTCGGCGCCGTGCGCCATGCCCAGCGCGCCGTCGCCGACGGCGTGGACGCCGTGATCGCTTCCGGATGCGACGGGGGCGGCCATGTCGGGCAGGTGGGGACGGCGGCCCTGGTGCCGGCGGTGGTCGATGCGGTGGCCGTGCCGGTGCTGGCGGGGGGTGGCCTTGCCGACGGACGTGGCCTCGCCGCCGCCCTGGCGTTCGGCGCGGAGGGCGTCTGGATGGGTACGCGCTTCATCGCGACGCGCGAGGCCCGTGCGCACGACAACTACAAGACCAGGATCGTCGCGACCGATACGGCGGGAACGGTGGTCACGCGGGCGCACAGCGGCAAGACCTGCCGCCTGATCGACAACGACTTCACCCGTTCCTGGGCCGGCCGGGAGCATGAGATCCTGCCCTTCCCGCTGCAGGGTATCCGCGTCGGCCACCCGGCCTCGGAACGCGGCCGGCTGCAGGGCGAGGTCGAGACGGGCGTCCTGCCGGCGGGACAGAGCTGCGGTCTTATCCACACCGTGCCGTCGGCCGGCGAAGTCGTCCGGGCCGTCGTCGCCGAGGCCGAGGCGGTGCTGCGCCGTCTCACCATGTAGCGCGGCTGGGGGCTCAAGGCCGGGACTGAGGGCGCCGTGCGGCCGCGCCAATGACCGACGGAGGCGAAAAAGAGCCCTCGCCGACAGGGGGGCACCGGGTGATCGCGCCCTCGCGCTTCGGCTATCTGCGCTCGGTCTTCCCCGACGATCATTCGGCCGCCAACCAGGCCGATGCCTCTTCGTCGCGCTGCTGGACCATCTGGGCGTCGACCGCCCGGCCGTCGCCGGCGGGTCCGACGCGCTGTTCTGGTTGGCCCTTCGGGTCGCGCCGGAACGGCTCGTGGGCACTCTGCTCGCGACCGATCCTGCCCTGCTCGACACGGTGAGCGCGGCCGAGCGCCGACGCGCCCACACGATCCTCGACGAACTGATGCCGATCGGCCTGCGCGGCATGCTGAACGACGCCGTGATGGCGGGAGCGCCGACCTTTGAGATTATACCGGAGGTCCGGCTGCGGAGTACTTCGCGCTGGAGCAAAATGGCGGAGAGAGAGGCTCCTGCCGCAAACTCTCTGAAAGCATGCGCCACGATTCCCTCGCACGCAGTCGCATAATCTCGCATTTCCGCGACTGCGCGCATCTGCTCTGGCCGAGGCTGCGTTCAAGCTTTAGCCGCGGTGATCGTACAAGGTCTTCAAGGCGGCGGCGACGAGAACCAGCCCCAGTATCAACTTCAGGACTGGCTCCGATGTGTATGGAGCGAGGATGCCGCCCAACACAGCGCCGAGGATTGACCCCAGACCCATTGGCCATCCGATACCCCGCATCGTGGGTCTATCGGGCAGCATGCGCAGGCGCCGGTAACGGATGAGGCCGGCGATCACGGCAACGATCGAGATCACCAGGCTGGCGGTGCCCGCATCTGCGGTGCTGGCCCCATAGACGATGATGAAGGTTGGTATCAGAAACTCGCCGCCGGCAACCCCCAGCAGCGCGGCGATAACGCCGATCATCAGGCCCAAAGCCATGCCAGCGAGGAGCCCCTCGAGCCCGCGCGGGTCCAGAAGCCCCAACGGCAGTACCGGCACGAAGGCCTCGACCAGCAGGATCACGCCAATCAGCATGAGCAGGCCCGC
>JBKBLL010000155.1:0-9394 GCA_046296375.1 Alphaproteobacteria bacterium
TCGGGTCCAGGACCGGACCGGACGCACCATCTACCGGCACGACGACCGGTCCTGCGAATCCTGCTGGGGCGCCTTCGCGCGCCCCGCCGACGTGCCGACCATCGTCGCCCAGCGCGAGCAGCTCGCCGATCCCGTCAGCGTCTATCAGGTCACGTCCATGATGCAGGGCGTGATCGAGCGCGGCACGGCGACGCGCGTGCGCATGCCCGGCCGGCCGCTCGCCGGCAAGACGGGCACCACCAACGACGCGTTCGACGCCTGGTTCGTGGGCTATTCGACCAGCCTGGTCGTCGGCGTCTATGTCGGGTTCGACACCCCGCGCACGCTGGGACCGGGCGAGACGGGCGGCAACGTCGCCGCGCCGATCTTCCGCACCTTCATGGAGGAGGCGCTGGAGTTCATGCCGGCATCGCCCTTCCCGGTGCCGTCCGGTGCCAGGCTGGTCCGCATCAGCCGGTCGACGGGCCTGCCGCCCGAGCCCGGCGCCGGCGACGTCATCCTGGAGGCCTTCAAGCCCGGCAGCGAGCCGCGCTGGCGCGGTCCGGTCATCGGCGACACGATGGAGATGGCGGCGCCGCAGTACGGCATAGGCCCTGAGCCGGGCTTCTATCCGCACGGGCAGTATGCCGGCGGCTACAACAGCCGTCCGGCTTCCTATGGCGGCTGGATGCCGTCCCCGCAGGAGATACGCCCGTCGGCGGCTGCCCCGTACGATCCGCAGCGCCTGTCCCCGCCGCGGGACTGGGCCGGTGGCGGGACGGGGGGCGGCTCGGGGGGCGGCGGCCCGGCACCGGCGGCGCGCCCGGCGCCGGCACCGTCGAGCCCCGGCCTGCAGGGTCTCTACTGATATCCTGTCGGGCGTCCGCCGGCGGATCCCATATTGATTTCGGCGGCGTGATCCGGCATCGCTTCGCGCCGCCGAGACCCGCTGCAAACCAACGACGACTTGGAGCCAGGCAAAGATGCGCCCCGAAATTCAGTCCCTGGTGGACGAGATCCGCGATGCGGTCACCCTGATCCGGAGGCATCTTTGACTGGGACAACGCACTGGTCCGACTGGACGAACTGAACGCCGAGTCCGAACGCCCCGATCTCTGGAACGATCCCGCCGCCGCGCAGAAGCTGATGCGCGAGCGCACGCGCCTCGAGTCCGCCATCGCGGACGCGCGCGGCCTGGAGCGCGATCTCGACGAGAATGTCGGCCTGATCGAACTGGGTGAGGCCGAGGGCGAGGAGAGCATCGTCGCCGAGGCGGAGGCGGCGCTGCACGACGTGCATGCCGCCGCCGAGCGCGCCCGGCTCGCCAGCCTGCTCTCGGGCGAGGCCGACGGCAACGACGCCTTCCTCGAGATCCACGCAGGCGCCGGCGGTACGGAGGCTCAGGACTGGGCGGAAATGCTGCTGCGCATGTATGTGCGCTGGGCGGAGCGGCGCGGCTACAAGACCCAACTGGTCGAGGAGAGTCCGGGCGAGGAGGCCGGGCTGAAGTCGGTGACCATCCGGATCGGCGGCACCAACGCCTATGGCTGGCTGAAGACGGAGAGCGGCGTGCACCGGCTGGTGCGGATCTCGCCCTTCGATTCCCAGGCGCGCCGCCAGACCAGTTTCGCCTCCATCTGGGTCTATCCGGTGGTCGACGACGACATCGACATCGAAATCCTGGACAAGGATGTCCGGGTCGACACCTATCGGGCTTCGGGGGCCGGCGGACAGCACGTCAACAAGACCGACAGCGCGGTACGCATGACGCACATGCCCTCCGGCATCGTCGTCGCCTGCCAGAGCGAGCGTTCGCAGCACCAGAACCGGGAGAAGGCCATGGAAATGCTGCGCGCGCGCCTCTACGAGGCCGAACTGCAGAAGCGCGAAGCCGCCGCCCAGGCTGTCGAGGCGGGCAAGTCCGACATCGGCTGGGGTCACCAGATCCGGTCCTACGTCCTGCAGCCCTACCAGATGGTCAAGGACCTGCGCACGGGCGTGGAGAAGGGCAATCCCACCGCGATCCTGGACGGCGACATCGACGACTTCCTGGCCGCGTCACTGGCTGAGAAAGCCACCAGCCGGCGCGAGACGGCGAACTGACGCCGCCCCCGCGGGACGGGCGAGGGAAGGGGACCTATTTGCTGGTGGAGACGTGGACGCCGTCCCAGTCGGGCGGCGGCGGGGCGGCCCGAAAGCCGGCTATCCGGCCGAGGAACTCGTCGTAGAGCTCGGCCAGACCGAACCGTCCGCCATCGGCGCGGCAGGCCGTCGCAAGGTCCGCCGCCTCGTCCCAGCGCTGGCCACGATAGGCCGCCAGCATCGCGTCGTGCCGCGCACCGAGCGCGCCGAACGCCGGGTCCGCGGCCAGTTCCGGTCCGGCGAGCAGGGCGTGGATGCGCTCCGGCTCGCTCTTGCCCTTCACCTGGATCAGGTCGAGTTCCAGGATCGTGAAGCGGTCGGCCACGGCGTCCCGGGTCGATGCGCCCAGGATCGTCGTAACGCCGTAGGTCTTGCACTGGCCTTCCAGGCGCGAGGCGAGATTCACGTCGTCACCGAGCGCCGAATAGTCGAAACGCTGGGCCGAGCCCATGTTGCCGACGCAGCAGACGCCGGTGTTCAGGCCGATGCCGACATGCAGCGCGATCGGCGGGCGGCCCGCCGCGACCGCTTCGGCCGACAGTTCGCGGTTCAGATCCTCCAGCCGCGCCCGCATCGCCAGGGCCGCCGCGCAGGCATGGGCCTGATGCTGCGGATCGTCGAGCGGGGCGTTCCAGAACGCCATGATGCAGTCGCCCATATACTTGTCGATCGTTCCGCCCGTGCTCAGGATCGTGTCGGTCATGGGCGTGAGAAAGCGGTTGATGAGGTGGGTGAGTTCCTCGGCCGAGAAGCGCTCCGAGATGCTGGTGAAGCCGCGGATGTCGCAGAACAGGATCGTGATCTCGCGCATCTCGCCGCCGAGCTTGAGCAGCTTGGGGTCCTCGGCGATCCGCTCCACCAGGGCCGGCGCCATGTAGTGGGCGAAGGCGCTGCGGATCTGGTGCTTCTCCCGTTCGGTGCGCAGATAGCGCAGCAGCGACGAGGAGATGTGCACGCCGAGCACAGCGATCGCGGGATAGATCGGATCGAACAGCAGTCCGGCGCGGCTATAGGCGAGCCAGGAGGCGGTCAGCGCCGCGCCGATCCCCAGAGCCGCGATGCCGGCGGCCCAGGCGGCGCTCGCCCGTCGCAGCGACATGATGACGAGTACGATGCCGCCCAGCACCAGCAGGAACACGAACTCCGCACCGTCCGCCCAGTCCGGCCGCGCGAGATAGGCGCCGCTCAGGATCTGCTCCAGCACCTGTGCCTGGAGCACCACGCCGGGGGCGGCCGGGTCGAGCGGGCTCGGCCTGATGTCCTTCAGGCCCGCGGCGCTGGTGCCGATCAGGACGATATGTCCGTCGATCCGGTCGGCCGGCGCGGTGCCGTCGAAGACCTGCCAGGCGGGGAGCATGCGTTCGGGCACCGGCCCGGTATCGAACAGCCAGACCCTGCCGGAGGAGTCGGTCGGCACCACCACGTCGCCGATGCGGATATCGGTGATGCCCGTTTCCTCGCCGAACGAAATCACGCCGCTGGCGCCGGCGGAGCGCACGACGTAGGTGCTGGCGCCGAGCGCGACGCGCAGCGCCTCGGCCGCGAGTGACGGGAAGACCTTGCCGTCATAGGTGACCAGCAGCGGGACGCGGCGGATGACCCCGTCCGCCTCCGGCGCCACGCCGACGGCGCCGCTTCCGGCCGCCGCGTCGCCGATGGGGGCCAGGGTCGGCACCGCCCCCGGATAGAGCAGCAGGTGCGGCGACGGGTCGGCGCCCAGCGTGGCGACGCCGGCCTTCATCGGCGGCACCGTCGCGGTGGCGCCGTCCGCCTGCGCGAAGCCGACGACGACGCGCGCGCCCTCGATTCGTCGCGCCAGGGCCGTGTCGTGGTCGGGCAGGGCGCCGCTGTCGATGAGCCCGCGCAGGGCGCGGATCTCCGGCAGGTCGGGCCACAGTGCGACGACCGCACCGGGCGAGGTGCGGTCCGGCTCCGACAGCACGATGTCGAGTGCCACGGTGGCGGCGCCGGCCTCGTCCAGCCGGCCGATCAGGTCGGCCAGCTGGGTACGCGGCCACGGCCACTGACCGATCTTCGCCAGCGTGTCGTCGTCCAGGTCGACGACCGTGACGGGTACGCGTTCGTAGGCGCGCGGCTGCGCCCGCTGGTAGTTGTCGAACACCATCAGGCGCAGGTCGGCCACCGCACCCGGATCTGCCGCGCGCAGCGCAGCTGCGGCGAGGAGGAAGAGCAGCGGTAGGACGACCTGCAGCCAGCGGTTCACGACGTCTCCCGGAAGACCGAACTTCCGGGACTATAGCCGCATCGGCCCGCCGGCGGGGACCGCTCCGCCGCGGTCCGCCTCAGAGGAGCTCGATGCGGTCGGCCATCGGCCCCTTCTGCCCCATCCGCGCCTGCAGCCGGACGCGTTGCTGCGGCTCGAGGCCGTTGACGCCCAGCCGCTCCAGCGTCCGCGCCGAAATGTAGACGTCCTTGCCGCCGCCGTCGGGCGTGACGAAGCCGAAGCCCTTGTCCAGGTTGAAGAACTTCACCGTCCCCTCGATCGTCTCGCCTCCGCCGCCTCCGCCGCGACGGGCGCCCTCCGCGGCACCGCCGTTCGGCGATCCCAGCGCCTCCACCCGGACGATGGAAGCGACCTGCGGCCCCTTGCGGCCGTCGCCGATGTCGCAGACGAGGCGCGTGCCTTCCGGCAGGTCCTCGTGGCCGCTCTGCTGGACGACCGATACGTGCAGGAAGGCGTCGGGGGTTCCGTCGTCGAACTGGACGAAGCCGAACCCCTTGGCCGGATTGTACCATTTGACCACCACGGCCACGTCGTGCCGGGTGATCGCCCCGTTCTCCTGGTGTCGATTCATCATCTCTCGGTGCGCTCCGCTGGATCGGCCCGCGTCGTGTGCGCGGTTACCGTGTCGGGCTGTGTCATGCGCACGGCCGCGTCGATCCGGCAGGTTCCCGACCAATCCTGCACGCGACGAAGCCGCGTCGGCCGGAATCATGTCCGCTCGACGGCGACCATGCGACCCGGCCCACTGGGAGCGGTCATCCTGTCAAATTAGTATCTGCAGGTCGGTCGAGCGGTCTGCGCCACTCATTCCATCCTGAACGTTCCCCTTTACTATCAGAAAGCATGCACGCATCTGCCGCAAGCAGGAAGTATGCGGCGCGAGGGACACGATGCGGGGAACGACCGTAAACGAGCAACCCGACGCCGTGACGGCCGCGAGTGCCGTGCTCGCCGCCCATGCAGGCGACCAGGCCTGCGGGCTGCTCGAATGGGTCCTGCGCGAAGGCCGGCTGCTGCCGACGGGGCGCGAATTCATCGGAGCCCTCGCCGCACGGCTGAGAGAGGCGGGGGTGCCGGTCGACCGGGCCACCGTGAACCTCAAGGCGCTGCACCCGCAGCTGCTCGCCTACAGCTATTACTGGCAGCACGACGAGGGGCCGGCGGTCGAGGAGAGCGTCGAGCGGACGGAGGCGATCGACCGGCTCTACCGCGCGAGCCCGTTCTACCGCATCTACGAGCATGGCGAGACCATCCGCCGGCGCCTGACCGGACCGGACGCGCGGATCGACTTTCCGATCCTGGAGGACCTGGTCGCCGAGGGCTATACCGACTACTACTGCGTGCCGCTGCCCTTCGTGCGGGGCGAGCCGCAGGCGGCGACGTGGGCGACCAAGCGGCCGGGCGGCTTCTCCGACGACTGCGTCGCAACAATCGAGGCACTGATGCCGGTGCTCGGTCTCGTCTTCGAGCTCTACGCGGCGCGCCGGCTCACCGCGACCCTGCTCGACACCTATCTCGGCCACCGCACGGGGGAGCAGGTGCTCCAGGGGCGCATCCGGCGCGGCGACGGCGAGACGATCTCGGCCGTCCTCTGGTACTGCGACATCCGCGGCTTCACGGCCGTGTCGGAGCACCAGCCGCGCGATGCGGTCATCGACATGCTCAACGACTTTTTCGGCTGCGTCGGCTCGGCCGTGGAGCGTCACGGCGGCGAGGTGGTGAAGTTCGTCGGCGACGGCATGCTGGCCATCTTCCCGGTCGACGGCGCAGGCTGCGCCGACCGGGTGGCGGAAGCGCTGGACGCGGCGGTCGCCGCCATCGAGGCGCTACGCGCGGTGCAGGAACGGCGCGATCAGGCCGGCGAACCGCCGTTCGGCTTCGGCATCGCGCTGCATCTGGGGGAGGTGATGTACGGCAATATCGGGTCGCCGACGCGGCTCGACTTCACCGTCATCGGCCCGGCGGTCAACCTCGCCGTGCGCCTGGAGGAGGTGAACAAGGCGCTCGGCCTGCCGCTGATCGTCTCCGCGGCCCTGGCCGCGCACGCGCCCCACCCCCTGCTGCCGCTCGGCCGGTTCCGCCTGCGCGGCCTGTCGCAGGAGCAGGAGGGCTTCACCCTGCCGGCGCTTGCGCCCGAACTCGCCTCACCGGCCGACCCCCGACATCATGCCGCCGTCGACCGGGATGGTCTGGCCAGTGATCCAGTTGCCGGCGCGTGAGGCCAGCATGAGCACGATGCCCGACACGTCCTCGGGCTCGCCTATCCGGCCCATCGGGTAGGTGCGCAGCGCCGTCTCGTAGCGCTGCTCGTCCTCCCAGAGGGCGCGGGCGAAGTCCGTCTTCACGATCGCCGGCGCCACGCAGTTGGAGCGGATGTTGAAGGGACCCAACTCCGCCGTCAGACTGCGTACCAGCTGGATGTCGGCCGCCTTGGAAATGCCGTAGGCGCCCAGCTTCGCGTCGCCGCGCAGGCCGCCGACCGACGAGACGATGATGATCGTGCCGTCGCGCCGCTCCTTCATCTGCGGCGCCACCATCGCGACCAGGCGGATGTTGGCCTTGACGTTGACGTCGACGACCTTGTCGAAGGCCTCGTCGGGGATCTCGAGCAGCGAGCCGAAGTACGGGTTGACGGCGGCGTTGCAGACCAGGCTGTCGATCCGGCCCCATTTCGCCATGGTCCCGTCGATCAGGGCCTTGCGGTCGCCGTCGCGGCCGACGTTGCACGGGATGGCGACCGCCTCGCCGGGGCCGCGCGCCCACTTGGCGTTGATCTCCGCCGCGACCGCGTCGCAGGCGTCGGCCTTGCGGCTGGAGACCACGACCCTGGCGCCGTGCGCGGCCATCTGCTCGGCGATGGACCTGCCGATGCCCTTGGTGGAGCCGGTGATGACGGCGACCTTGCCGGACAGGTCGAACATTGCGGGGATCATCGTTCTTCCTTCCGGTTCAGATTTCGCCGACCGCGGCCGACAGCATGCCGCCGTCCACCACGATGGTCTGGCCCGTGACCCACGCGCCGGCGCGTGAGGCGAGGGCGGCGCAGATGCCGGCGATGTCCTCCGGCTCGCCGATCCGCTGCAACGGGTAGGTGCTCTCGATCGCCGCCGCGCGCTTCGGGTCGGACCAGAGCGCCTTGGCCATGTCGGTCTTGACCAGCGAGGGCGCCACGCAATTGGCGCGGATGTTGTGGCGGCTCCACTCCACCGTGATGTTGCGGACCAGCTGCATGTCTGCGGCCTTGGACATGCCGTAGGCGCCCAGCGTCGCCGTGCCGCGCAGGCCGCCGGTGGAGGCGATGACCAGGATCACCCCGTCCCGGCGCTCGATCATGCCGGGGATCACGGCGTTCACCAGCCAGACGTTGCTCTTCACGTTGGCGTTCATCGTCTTGTCGAACGCCTCGTCGGGGATGTCGCGCATCGAGCCGAGGAACGGGTTGACGGCCGCGTTGCAGACCAGGATGTCGACCTTGCCCCAGGTTTCGACGGTGCGCGCGATCAGCGCCTCGCACTGGTCGCGGTGGGAGATGTTGCAGGGGATGGCGATCGCCGCGCCGCCATGTCCTGCCCAGTTGGCGTCGATGTCCGCGGCCACCGCGTCGCAGACGTCCGCCTTGCGGCTGGAGACGACGACCCTGGCGCCCAGGGCCGCCATCTGCTCGGCGATGGACCTGCCGATGCCCTTGGTCGAGCCGGTGATCACGGCGACCTTGCCGGACAGGTCGAACATCGGGGGGATCTCGGTCATGGGCGTCCTCGTTCTGCGTCGCGGTCGGCCCGCATGGTAGGCGCCGCCGCCGCCGCGCGCGACCCCCGCCAGCCGGCGACGGTGGCCGGCGACGGTGGTGGGCGACGCTGGGCGGGTCAGCGCCGCAGCCTGCGGTCGAGGCGGTCGTCCTCCAGGCCCTCGGGCTCCTGGTGGATCAGCACCTCGGCGTTGGGGAAGGCTGCCATCACCTCCGCTTCCACGGCATCGGTGATGTCGTGCGCCTGCTCCAGCGTGAGGTGCCGGTCGAGCTCCAGATGGAACTCGATGAAATAGCGGTCGCCCGCATTGCGGGTGCGCATGTCGTGGACGCCGCGCGTTTCGGGATGGGTGGTCACGATCTCGCGGATGCGCCGACGCTGGTCGGCCGGCAATTCCCTGTCCATCAGCATGTCGAGCGACCGCCCCCCGATCCGGAATGCGGACAGGATCAGGTAGGCGGCGATGCCGATGGCGAAGATCGGATCGAAGATGCTGAGGCCGGTCCGTTCGGCCAGGACGATGGCGGCGATCACCGCCAGGTTCATCGCCACGTCGCCGCGATAGTGCAGGCTGTCGGCGCTGATCGCGACCGAGCCGGTGCGGCGCACGACATGGCGCTGATAGAGGACGAGCGCCAGCGTCAGCACGATGGAGATCAGCATGACCGTGATGCCGATCCAGCTCTGCCGGATCAGCTCGGGAACGAACAGCCGGCTGATCGCCTGGTAGGTCAGCAGCACGCCGGAGCCGGCGATGAACAGGGCCTGGGCGATGGCCGCCAGCGCCTCGCCCTTACCGTGGCCGTAGCGATGGGTCGTGTCCGGCGGCTGCAGGGCGTAGCGCACCCCGATCAGCGTCACGATCGAGGCCATGGCGTCCACGCTCGAATCGATCAGCGACGCCAGCAGCGCGACCGAGCCGGTCAGCGTGTAGGCACCGAGCTTCAGCAGGATCAGGACGCCGGCGACCGACACGCTGGCGAGCGTCGCGCGGCGCCGGAGACGGTCGTTGATGTCGGCCTGGGTCATGCGCCGCGTTCTAGCCGAAGCGCCGGGGCCTTCCTAGCCACCCGCCGGCCGATCCGGGCCTTGCCGCCACGGGTGGGTCAGTCGAAGCGCATCGCCGTCATGTTCGCGCCGCACAGCAGCACGCCGACCCTCTCTCCAGGCGCCGGTACGTAACGACCGTGCAGCAGGGCGGCGAAGGCCGCGGCGCCGCCGGGTTCGACGGCCAGCCGCGCGCCGTCCCACAGGGCGCGCTGGGCGGCGCGGATCTCGT
>JBKBLL010000156.1:0-9284 GCA_046296375.1 Alphaproteobacteria bacterium
CGCCCGGCGGGCCGACGACCAGGGCCGCGCCGCAGGCGGCGGGGAAGGGGGCCGCGGAGGCGGGGGGGGGCGCCTCCGCGGCGGGTGCCCCGGCGCGTGCAGGCGCCGGGGCTTCATGCGCCGCCTCGGCCCGGTCGGGGCTGTCCTGGGCGGCCTCGGTATGGGGTTCGGGCGTCGTGCGGCGCGGGCGGGGATTGCGGGCCACGGCGGGCGGCCTCACGCCAGCCACGGCACGATCAGGAGCTCGGCCGTGCCCTTCCACTCGTTGGTCTCTCCGCCGGGCCCGAACTCGGAGTTCAGGAGCTTGCGCGCGGCGCTTTCCAGTGCGGGCGGCACCACGAGGAGGTTGGGCGTCAGCCCGAGCGGGCGGGCGTAGTCGCCCTTCATGCCGCTGAGCGCCGCGCGGGCGCCGGCGTAATTGGCCGCGGTCAGCGGCTGGCGCGAGCCCCAGGCGAACTGCCAGAACCCGAAGCCCACGTTCATCCGCGCATCGGCGCCGTAGACGAACTCGCGGTTCTGGAACACGTTGTCGTCGGTCAGCCGGTCCTTGGCGACGAACTCGAAGTCGCGCCGGCGCTGCAGGATCACGGGCTTGAGCGCCCGGCTCGCATCGATCAGGAACCACGGCGTGCCGGAGCCGCCGTCGGTATTGGCGACCGAGACGACCTGCCCTTCGGCGTCGAGCACCGGGTGGTCGGTGTCGAAATAGTTCTGCCCGTCGTAACACGGCGTCGACCAGCCGTCCTTGAGCAGGTCCCAGGCCAGCATGTCGACGAAGGCGCTCGCCGACCGGCCCATCTCGACGAACATCGGGGTACAGATCCCGAGATTGTCGGTCTCGATGTCGTCGCGGTCGACAGCGATGGTCAGCTCCCAGGGCTTCTCGCGGATCGAATAGTCGTGCTGGGCGAGGTTCTGGACCGCCCGCGGGCCGATCCATTCGCGCACGTTCGGGATCTTGCCGAGCCAGCCGTACTTCTGCTCCTTGGTCGAGGAGGAAATGACGGTGGTGACCCGCAGGTATTGCGACGGCGCCTGGCCGAGCCCGCCCTGGAAGGACGTGCGGAAGCCGACGCGCAGCGCATCGAGATTGGCGGCATTGACGAGCATCGGGCTCTCTCCTGTCAGGCGGCGGTGGTGGTGGCGACGCGGGCCAGTGCCTCGTCGAGGCGGACCCAGACGCCGAGCTCGTCGACCATCTCGACGATGCCGGCGCGCGAGCGGGTGTCGGTGGCCGAGGTTCGCGCAACGGTCTGGTCGTCGACGATCCAGCAGCACTTGCCGATGTCGGCGAAGGTCAGCGCGTCGCCGCCGCCGGAATTGGCGAAGCGGTAGATCCCGGGGCGGTAGCGCAGGTTCCGCGCTCCGTTCGCGCCGCCGGAATTGTCGACCCGCTCCTCGGCGCGGCCGACCCCGACCGCGCCGGTCGCGGCGGCGCCCTTGACGAGCCAGCCGGCGGCGTTGCGCATAAGCAGCGCGCCGGCATGGACGAGTTCCGACGCCCCGACGCCGCCCTCGCGGAGATCGCCGAGCCCGGCGGGGGTGTTGCGGTCCTGGGTGAGAGCGACCATCAGACGTTCTCCTTCTGGGCCCGCTCGGCCTCGAGCGTGGCGGCATAATCCTCGGGCTTCACGCCCAGCAGCCGGGCGGCATTGAGCTGCACCGCGTCGAGCGCGCCGGTGCCTGCGGGCGGGGCGGGCGGGGCGCCACCGGTCCGGGTGGCATCGAGCACCGGATAGAGCGTCGCGATCGTCTCGGCCTGGGCCGGATCCTGCATGTGCAGCGTCACGAGCCCCTCGCGGCGGTCGGCGGGAATGGCCCGCTTCGCGGCGATCAGCCCGGCCAGCCAGGCCTCGGCCGCGCCGCGCCGCTGGGCGGTCTCGACCGCCTGGAGCCGGGTGGCCAGCTCGTCGTTCTCGGCGCGGGCGGATTGCAGCGCGCGCGCCGCCTCGATGATCGCGGCGGGGCCGGCGGCGGGCACGCCGAGCGCGCGGCCGATCTCGGCCAGCTGCGCCTGCAACGCGGTCGCGGCGGCGCGGGTCTCCGACAACGCGGTGACGGCGGCGACCGCGGCATCCTCGCTCGCGGCGGCCTCCTCGCCCAGCAGCTGGGCCAGTCGTTGAAGCAGGGTCATGCGGGTCTCCTGACGGGGGGCGGGGAAATGCAGCGCGGCGAGGCCGCGCAGGTTGGGGACGTTGACGAGGCTGGCGCGCAGGATCTGCAGCACCGTCCCGTCCGGGCCGACCCGCAGCGCGGGCGAGATGCCGCGATAGGCGCGCCCGGCCATCAGCTCGCGACCCGCCGGCGTCCACTCGACCCGGCCCCAGATCCCGTCCGGGCGCGCCTCGAGCGCGACGATCCAGCCGCGGGCGGGCGAGGCGAGACCGGCCGGCGCGGCAAGGTCGATGGCGTGGTTCTCGTCGACCGGCAGCTTTCCTCCGGGCTCGAGCGAGGCGCGCACGAGCGCCACCATGTCGGCGATGCGGTAGGGGCCGCGGCCGTCGACCGTGGCGACGACGCCGCCGGTGCCGGCGGGCACCAGGTGGATCCACTCGGGCACCTCGCCGCTGCCGTCGGGCAGGGGCAGCGCCGCCATCAGGGCGGGGGCCGGGAAGGTCGGGTCGGGGGCGGGCGTCAGCATGGGCCGACCATGCCCGCCGCACCCCGCGCGATATATCCGCAACGCCGTGCGGAGTGCATGGGGACGGGGGATGCCGCCAGCCTGCCGCGCCGGGCGGCGCGCGTCAACGGGCCGTTGAACCCCCCGTTGAAGCGGGCATCACGCCGCCCCGGGATCGCCGAGGGCCGCGCCAAGGGCGATGTCGATCGCCTCGAGGATCGCCGCCCGGTCGTCCTCGGAGAGCCCGAGGAAGGGCCGCGCCGGGATGTCGCCCCAGAGATGGGGGAAGGCGGCCTTCGTCCCGCCGAACTGCATCATCGCGGCGTAGATCCGGTTCGATCCGACCTCGACGCGGTCCGGTCCGGCCTCGTGGAAGATCTGCGCCGCCAGCATCCCCGTCGGTCCCCAGAGCGGGCGGGGGTCCTGGCGCTCGCCGCGGCGGGAATAGGCCGCGAGCGTCGCGGCCGATTTCGCCGCCCAGGCGATGCCGTCTGGCCCGGTGCCCTCGCGGAAGCGCCGCTTGGTCGCCTCGGTCATGTATTCCCCGATCTCCTGCATGACCGGGGTCAGGTCGTCGAGCAACCCGCCCAGCCGGTCGAGCCCGGCCGCGACGCCCCCGTCGTCGAATTCGATCTCGATCATTGCGTCCCGGACCTCCTGTCACTATCCTGGGCTGCAAGGGTCTGCAGCAAAATCTCCCGGCAGAAGCTGAAGGGGCACCTGACCCCGAAGGTTGGCCAGGACCGTGACTGGCCGGGGCGCGGCGCGCCCTCGCGGTGGGGAGGGGAGCCACCGGGCGGACCCCGCGGGGCGGATCAGGTGCCGCCCCACCTACCTCCTCCGATCCGGCAGCAGCAGCTTAGCGACCTGGGCATCGCGCCGCGCCTCGTCCCGGCTCATCCGGCGCAGGCTGAGAATGAACAGGCCCGCGCCGGTCCGGGTCGCCTTCACCACGACGACCAGTCCGCCGCGCGCACCGTCGCCGTCGATCTCGAGGGCGTAGACGAGGCTCCGGGGGCCGTCCTGGACCCGGGCGGCGGCCTCGTCGACGGCGCGCTGCGCCAGCATGTAGTCGCGCGGGCCGAGTTCGGGATGCGCGCGCAGCTGCTTGCCCATCGTCTCGGCCGACATGACCGCGACGCGGGTGCGGGCGCCGATCAGGCCGGCATCCGCCTCGGGCAGGCGCGCCAGCGGCCAGGTGCCCTCCGGCCGGCGCATCCAGGCCTCGAACAGGCTCGAGCCCAGCCAGTCCTGGATCAGGTCGATCGCGGGCCGCTCGGGCAGCTGCTCGAGCTTGCCGCGCAGGACGCGCACCGTCTCCGTCGCGGTGGCGCCGGGGGCATGCGCCCAGCCGCGGTCGATCCCCGGCGGCACCCCGGTGCGCGGGTCGGGCCGGTTCCAGCCGGGGTCGAGCCGCACCTCCGGATCGCCGCCCATCCGGCGCGCCATCGCCTCGCTGCGGGCGGCGGTGATGTAGCACGAGCAGCCCCAGCCGTTCGGCGGCGCGTGCGTCTGCCAGAACGGGTGGTCCGGCGGCAGCATCAGCCCGTCCCAGGCCAGGTGCTGCGGCCGCGGCTCGGCCGATCCGCCGTGGCGGTAGATCCAGAAGGCGAAGTTGCCCTCGGCGAGCTGCGCCATGCGCCCTGCGGCATAGGAGGTGCGCATGTTGGTCTGCCAGATCACCCGCGTGCGCCACGCCTCGCCCTTCGCGGTGCCCTCGCCGGTCCAGCCGTGCCAGCCGTGGCGCGCGACGATCTCGCGGAAGTCGCGGCGGAAGTCCTCGAGCGTCGCGCCCCCGGCGATGGCGCGGTCGAGCGCCAGCGCGAGGTCGGCCAGCAGCTCGGCCTTCATCGCGCCGGCCACCATGAAGGCGCGGTCGTGCTCGGCGCCGCGCAGGTCGTCCCAGCGGGCGGTGCCGCGCAGCTCGCCCAGCCGGGCGCGGAAGGCCGCGACCTGCTCGGCGAAGGGGCGGTGCAGCATGCCCGAGAGCGGGCCGGGCTCAGCCATCGCCGCCGGCGGCCTCCTCGACCGCGACCCGGCCCGCCAGATGGGCGGCCAGCAGCCCCTCGGCCAGCCGCTCGGTCAAAGCCGCCCCGTCGAGCGCGGGATAGGCGGCCAGCAGCATCTCGCGGAACTCCTCGAGACTGCCGGCGGCGGCGAGCATCGCCTCGATCCGCTCGATCCAGCCGCCGACCGGCCCCTCGGCCTCGCGCGCCATCGTCTCGGCCAGGATGCGGTCGGGCGCCGGAGGCTCTGGGAGGGCCGCTGGACGGCCCTGGGCCTGGAGGGTGGCCGCGATACCCGGAGCGGCCGGACCCCGTTTAAAAAACGCTCCTACCCCCTTCAAATCGTCCGCTGCGGCGTCGGGCTCCGCCGGGGCGGCGGGGCGCCCCAGAATTCGGGCCCCCGGGGCGGGCTCGGGCAGGCCGAAACGGTCGCGGACCACGCTCTGCTCGACCTCGAGCCCGAGCGGCACCAGCGTGCCGAGCGATGCGGCGAGCTGGGCGAGGTCCTCGCGCTCGGGGCGCGCGATCACCAGGCGGGGATAGCGGGGCGCGGGCCCGAACTCGAGGTCCATCCAGGGGCGGACGAGGTCGCGGTTCAGGATCGCGGCCAGGGCGCGGGCGTCGGCGCGCTCGATATCCTCCTGCACCAGGCGGTGCTCGCGCGCCACGGCATGGCCGCCCGAGATCGCGTCGGTCGAGGTGGTCTGGCCGAGCACCGCCTTCGAGACCTGCCGGTCGAGCCAGTCGGCGCGCCGCTCGTAGAGGTCCATGCTGGCCGCAGCGCCGTCGGCGGTGACGAACTCGATCTGCATCGCCTCGGGGATGATCGCGGCGCAGTCCCCGGCGATGTTGGCCACCGCCCGGAACAGCGTGTCGCGGTCCTGTTCGCTCGCCTCGGGGCCGTATTTGCCGAGCCTGAGCGGCTGGCCGTAGGTCTGCACGAAGATCGCCCAGTCGCGCTGGGTATAGGCCTTGAACATCCAGGCCCAGGCGGCGGCGCGGGCCAGACCAGAGCGCAGCGGCAGACCGGACTTGGCGGCGATCGTCGCGAACACGAAGCTGAACGGCCGCAGCGGCACCTCGACCCCGTTCGCCTCGAGCATCCGCGGCGTGGCGAGGTCGGCCCGGTCGAAACGGAACCAGCGCGGGTCGCGCCATTCCAGCCGTCGCGGCCACCATTGCCCCTCGGAGGTGTCCCAGAGGATCTCGGTGAAGCTGACGCCCTTGCCGATGCAGTCGAGGATGTGGAACAGTTCCTCGCTCAGTTCGTCGCGGCGCAGCCATTCGCGCACCAGGTCGGCGCGGCGCACGTCCTCGGGCGCGTCCGACGCGGCCTCGACCGACACCTCGATCTGGCTCACGGCGCGCCGGCGGGTGCCGAGCACCCCGAGGTAGTGGAGGTCGCGCTCCTCGATCGCCTCGGCCAGTTCGAGATAGCGTACCGGGTCGCCGTGGTCGGCAGCGCGCAGGATCGCGGCCAGCCGGACCGGCGTCAGGCCGTCGGCCGGATAGCCCGAGATCGGCGCGCGGACGCCGGTCAGGGTCGGCGCGGCCGCCTCAGTCCGGAGCTCCGCCCGGCGGACCGGGTTGCCGAAGCGATCGAGAAGGCTCGGTCGGGTCATGGCTCACACCGTCAGCAGGAACGAGGGGACGCGCTCGGGGTGTGCGACGGCGGCGGGACCGTGAGCGGAGAACCGCGCGAGTTGCGGATCGCCCGCCCCGGCCTGCCACGGCCAGTCGTAGGGCGCCGTCGTGCTGAACCAGTTCGGGAAATAGTCGGTGATCCGGGTGTAGTCCCCGGCGTGCCAGTCCACGTTGACCTGCGGGTACCAGCGCGCGTCGCGGCCCCGGACGTGTTGCCCGAACATGGTGATGACGCAGTCCGTCAGCCGGACGGCGCTGCCGCTGCCGCCCGAGAACATCGGCGAGTGTCCCGCGTCGTAGAAGTCGGTCCGGCGCGGATCGCGGGAGACGACGACCCGCTCCGCGATCCCCTCGTAGAGCGACGACGGGTTGAAGCACTGCTGCGCCGCCGACAGGATCAGCGTGTCGCGCACGGTCATGTAGGCATGCGATCCGCGCAGACCGTGGTTGCGTGACCAGTTGCTGTCGGGGCCGAGGTTCATCTGCAACCCCTGGACCATGCCGCGCGTGTCGGATGCGAAGACGCAGCCCTCGATCACCTGCCCGCGCGACGGCGCGTTGGAGGCGCCGATCACCTGATAGCTGTCGCGGTGCTCGCTCGACTGGTAGTTGCCGTCGAACGTGGGCTGCCCGTCGCGCGGCCGGACCTTGTAATAGACGTGTCCGTAGCCGCTCGAAGCGCGGCACGCATCCATGCGGATCTTGCACCACGTCGAGTTGAACACCCCGGTATCGGTCGAGAGCGAGTAGCCGACGCGGGTTTTCTCGGTGTGGCACCCCTGGACGATGAGCGGTCCGCCGGAGAACCCGCCGCCGTAATGCGCGCGCCCGTATTCGGTGCCGTCCGCCGGCAGCGGCCAGGTGCGGAAAACCTCGGCGGGAACGCCGGAGGCTCCGCTCCACACCAGTTCGCCCGTGTCCGGGTGCAACCGGATCTGCCAGGTCGACGTTGTGGGCTCCAGTTCCAGGCTCGGGTGTTCGAGCCCGATCGCCGCGCAGTTGATCGCCCGGCACGGCAGCGACAACGGCAGCGTGCTGGCGGAAAGCGGCGTCGTGACATCGAGACACGGCGTGTTCTTCGACCCCGCGTCGGCCGGGTGCGAGACCATCTGCGTGCGACGGAACTCGACGTCCTCGATCCACACCCCGTTCGAGCGGGTGAGCGAAAGGCCCTCGACATGGGTGAGCCGCTCTCCCTCCGGCCCCAGCGCGCCGAGGATCAGCAGCGGCGCGTTCCACTCCCGCCGCACGGTATGGGGCGAATTGCCGATCCGCGGGTAGTATCCTGCCTCCAGCTGGATCACCCACGGCACGTTGCGGGGCGCATTGATGATCGCGGCGTTGAGCGAGGCGCCGGCCGGCAGCACCTGGTCGGGGCTGCGCGAGACCTCGGCGACGACGCAGGTCCACGTCACCGTGACCTGATCGCCGCGCCGGTCGGTGATCCGCACCGAGACGGTGGAGCTGCCGAGAGGCTTTTCCACGTCGTCCGGTGCCCACAGGGTCCCGCCGTCGAACCGCAGCCACGAGGGCGCGGCCAGTACCTCGAACGACCAGGGCGCCCAGCCCGAGCAACGATCCTCGGCCTTTGCGCCGACGCCGGACGGCCAGCGGATGTGCTTGAGCACATTGTGGACGTAGGCGTGATGCGGCTCCAGGAAATCGTCGTAGAGCGTATGCTCGACGATCTGGAGCGGCTCCCAGTCGCCCGAGCGCAGCCGGAACGGGACGGGCTGGATCGACTCCAGCGGCCCGTTCCAGGCCCGGACCGTGCGGTCGCGGAAGGTCAGATCCTCGGTGTCCGGGGTGATCCGCAGCACCGAGCCGGTCCACACATGCGGCTCCGGCCCGTCGTAGACGTAGTGCGTCGCGGCCCCTCCGAACGACGGGCCGAAGTCCAGCTCCGTCTCGCGCCCGACGCAGCAATCGACCGCGCCCTGCGCCGGCGTGACGCCGGTATAGGCCGGGGTGCCGGGGTTGTCGCCGACCTCGGCGACGCCGAGGTAGTGGATGTGCAGCTGCCGCGTCGCCGGCGGCGTGCCGCGGATGCGGAACCGGATCTGGAACCCGGTGGTGCCGGCCGGCGCATAGTTCGACTGCGCGATCACCACATTCGAGGCTGCGCCTGTGCGCACCGTCTCGTTCACGGCGGTCTGACCGGACGGCATCCAGCGGAATAGCGCCTCGCCCAGCTCGCTGCCGGACCCCTCGGTGCGCCACTTGATCGCCGCCTCGATCCGGTCGCCCTCGGCTGCCGGCAGCGTCAGGGTGATCTCGGGTGTGGACTGCGACCCCGATCCGTGGAACGCGACCGAGCCTGGCGTCGCAATCGCCGGATGGGTCGAGTTCGGCGCATGGAAGAGCGCCGCGGCGCTGACGTTCACATAGTCGCCGGTCTGGTCGAGCGTGTAGTAGGACTGGTAGAGCGTGGTGATATCGCCCGGATCCGGCGGCGGCGGATCGGGTTCCTCGGGGGCGGGGTCGCCCGCGACCGGGATCTGGATCGCACCGGCCCGCGCAGTGCCGTCGTTAGGCACCACCGTCCCGCGCATGTCGAACCGGTAGCAGGTCTGCCCGGCCGGAACGAACGGGACCGGTCCGGCCGCCCGCGGCACATGGAACCCGTCCAGCACCTCGAACTGGGTCGCCGGGGTCAGTGCCGAGGCCGGAAAGACGAGGTTCGGTTCCTGCGCCTCGCGCCGCCACGATCCGGGGCCGATGTGGGAGTTGGGAACGCTGCCGCCTTCCCACATCAGGTTGTCCCGCCAGCCGGTATGGAACGCGGTCGGCCAGCCGCCGATCTGCGATGCGTCGCTGTCGAATACATCCGTCTTGCAGGCCCAGCGCGGCCAGATCGAGGACCGGATCTGACCTTCCATCAGGCAGTCCGACGTAGAAGTGTAAAGGAAAATGACCCGCCCGCCGTCGCCGCCGAACGGGACCGAGTTCATCTGCGTCACCACGTTCGTCGGCGTGCGGGTGCCGCTGTCGGTGAACAGGCCCATGAACGGCTG
>JBKBLL010000157.1:0-9230 GCA_046296375.1 Alphaproteobacteria bacterium
CCGGATCGGGCATCAGGAATCGCATCGCGCCGCCTCCACCATCCAGGCGCACAGCGCGGGAAAGTCGATGCCCCGATGCGCGGCCTGCTCTGGCACGAGGGAGAGCGGGGTCAGGCCCGGCTGGGTGTTGACTTCGAGCATGTAGAGGACGCCCGGATCGGCCTCGGTATCGTCGTAGCGAAAGTCGGCCCGCGATACCCCGCGACAGCCGAGCGCGCGATGCGCGCGCAGGGCCCAGTCCATCGCCTGCTCGGCGATCTCCGCAGGGATCGGGGCGGGGATCAGGTGCTGCGTCTTGCCCTCGGTGTATTTCGCCTCGTAGTCGTAGAAGCCCTGGAGCGGCCGGAGTTCGGTGACGGCGAGCGGCCGGTCGTCCATGACCCCGACGGTCAGCTCGCGGCCCGGGACATAGCGCTCGACCAGGACGTCCGTGCCGAACGACCAGCCGGTCACCTCCAGCGGAGCCGCATTGTCGCCGGCGCGCACGATGACCACGCCCACGCTGGAGCCTTCGCGGGCCGGCTTGACGACATAGGGTGCCGCGAGGGCGCCGTGCGCCTCGGCCAGCGGCAGGACCAGGCCCTGCGGGCAGCGTATGCCTTCCGCCTCGAACACGCGTTTCGCCGCCGGCTTGTCCATCGCCATGGCCGAGGCGCGCACGCCGGAATGGGTGTAGGGGATGCCGAGGATCTCCAGCACGCCCTGGATGCAGCCGTCCTCGCCGAAGCGGCCGTGCAGCGCGTTGAAGACCACGTCGGGGCGCTCGGTGAGATCGGCGAGCAGGGCGGTCAGGTTGCGCTGCAGGTCGATCGAGGTGACGCGGTAGCCCGCACGCTCCAGCGCCTGCGCCACCTGGTCGCCCGTGACCAGGGAGACGGCGCGTTCGGCCGACCAGCCGCCCTTGAGGACCGCGACGTGCTTCATGGCCGTTCTCCCGCGGGGAGGCCGATCCGACGGATTTCCCATTCGAGCGCGACGCCGGTGGCATCGAGCACGCGCCGGCGCACCGTCTCGCCCAGCCCCTCGATCTCGGCGGCGGTGGCCTCGCCCGTATTGATGAGGAAGTTGCAGTGCTTCTCGGATACGGCGGCGGCGCCCAGCGACAGGCCGCGGCAGCCGGCCCGGTCGATCAGTTCCCAGGCGCGGGCGCCCGGCGGGTTCTTGAAGGTCGAACCGCCGGTGCGCGCCCGTTGTGGCTGGCTCGCCTCGCGCTCCGTCTGGATCGCGGCCATCCGCGCGCGGATCGCCGTCACGTCGTCCCGGCGGCCGCGAAAGGCGGCGCGTACGAAGATCCAGTCGGCCGGTGCGGCGCTGTGCCGGTAGGACAGGCCCATCGCCGCGGCATCGGCGCGGTGCAGCCGGCCCGCGCCGTCGATGGCTTCGGCCCAGAGCAGCACGTCGCGGATCTCACCGCCGAAGGCGCCGGCGTTCATCCGTACGGCACCGCCCACCGTGCCGGGGACCCCGGTCATGAACTCGAGGCCGGCCAGTTCGGCGTCGGCGGCGGCCAGCGCGGCGTTGGGGCAGAGAACCGCGGCACCCGCGGTCAGCACGTCGTCGGCGGCTTCGGTTCGGTTGAAGCCGCGGGCGAGGCGGATCACGACGCCGGGAACGCCGCCGTCGCGCACCAGCGTGTTGGAGGCGACGCCCAGGACCGTCACCGGCACGTCCTTCGGCCGGTTCGCGAGGAAGCTCGCGAGGTCGTCGGCATCGGCCGGGCGGAACAACACTTCCGCAGGGCCGCCGACGCGAAACCAAGTCGTCGGCGCCAGCGGCGCGTCGGCCGTATAGCGGCCGCGCACCGGCGGCAGCCGGCCGATCAGGTGTCCGTCCCGCTGCCGTGCGGCCATCATCGGACCAGCTCCGCAGGGGCGGCGCGCAGGGCGTCGAGTTGGCCGGGAAGGGCGTAGGCCCAGGCGGTGATGCTGCCGGCACCTAGGCAGACGACGAGGTCCCCGGGCCCGGTCACCCCGCGCACAGCGCCCGCCAGGGCTTCCGGGCCGTCGAGCGGCAGGGCGTGCCGGTGGCCGCGCTGCTTCAGGCCGGCCACCAGCGCGTCCCGGTCGACGCCCGGGATCGGCGCCTCCCCGGCGGGGTAGACCGGGGCGACCAGCACCGTGTCGGCATCGTTGAAACAGGTACAGAAGTCCTCGAACAGGCTCTGCAGGCGGCTGTAGCGATGCGGCTGGACGACCGCCACGACTCGGCCCGTCGTGGCCGAGCGGGCGGCGCGCAGCACGGCCGCGATCTCCACCGGATGGTGCCCGTAATCGTCGACCACCGCGACGCCGCCGGACTCGCCGGTCCGGGTGAACCGCCGCTTGACCCCCGCGAAGCCCGCCATTGCGGCGCGCAGCACATCGTCGGCGATGCCGAGCTGGTGGGCCACGGCGACCATCACCAGCGCGTTCTGAACGTTGTGTTCGCCCAGCATCGGCAGGCGCAGGCCTTCGATCGTGCGGGCGGGGCCGTTGGCCCGGGTCGCGACGGTCACGTCGAAGACCATGACGCCGTCGGCGGCGCGAATGCGCGCGGCTCGGATGTCGGCCTGCGGATTCAGGCCGTAGGTCACCACCCGCCGGTCGACGATGCGCGCGACCAGCTTCTGCACCTCGGGATGGTCGGTGCAGAGCACCGCGAAACCGTAGAACGGGATGTTCTCGACGAAGGCGTGGAAGGCGTCGCGCACCCGCTCGAAGCTGCCGTAATGGTCGAGATGTTCAGGGTCCATGTTGGTGACGACGGCGACGGTCGCCGGCAACTTGACGAAGGTGCCGTCGGACTCGTCCGCCTCCACCACCATCCATTCGCCCTGTCCCAGCCGGGCGTTGGTGCCGTAGGCGTTGATGATGCCGCCGTTGATGACGGTGGGATCGTAGCCGGCCGCGTCCAGCAGGGCCGCCACCATGGAGGTCGTGGTGGTCTTGCCGTGGGTGCCGCCGACCGCGACCGACCATTTCAGCCGCATCAGTTCGCCCAGCATCTCGGCGCGGCGGACCACGGGCAGCAGCTTGGCACGGGCGGCGTCGACCTCGGGGTTGCCTTCGCGGATGGCCGAAGAGCACACGACGACCTTCGCCCGGCCCAGATTCTCGGCGCGATGGCCGACATGCACGTCGATGCCGAGCGCGCGCAGCCGCTGCACGTTGGCCCCGTCGGCGACGTCGCTGCCCTGCACGCGATAGCCCAGATTGTGCATCACCTCGGCAATCCCGCTCATGCCGATGCCGCCGATCCCGACGAAATGGATGGGGCCGATGTCGAAGGGCATCGTGCTCATGCCGCCACTCCGCGCAGCGAGGCTTCGTGGGTGCCCGGGCGGGCGGCGAGTTCGGCCTCGACCAGGTCGGCGAGGAGGCGTGCCGCATCGGGCCGCCCGTGGGCGGTGGCCGCCGCGGCGCGCGCCGCGAGTGCCGCCGGGTCGTCCATCAGTTCCGCCAGCAGCCGGGCGAGGTCGGCTGCGGCCAGGTCGCGCTGGGGCCTGACCCACGCGGCATCGGCGACGGCGCGGGCGTTGGCGCTCTGATGGTCGTCCATGGCGAAGGGGTAGGGCACCAGGATCGCCGGCCGGCCGGCCGCACCGAGTTCGGCGACGGTGGAGGCGCCGGCACGGGCGATGACGAGATGGGCCGCGGCCAGCCGCTCCGGCATGTCGGCGAAGAAGCTGGCGAGTTCGGCGTCGACGCCGGCGGCGGCGTAGGCGGCCCGCACCGCCTCCAGGTCTTCGGGCCGGCACTGCTGAACCACGGCGAGGCGCCGGCGCAGCGGGGGCGGCAGCGCGTCTATGGCGGCCGGGATCACCTCGCTGAGGACCCGGGCGCCCTGGCTGCCGCCGGTGACGAGCAGATGGAACCGCTCATCGGCCGCCGGCGGCGCATAGGGTCGGCTGCGCAGGGCGGCGATCGCCGGCCGCACGGGGTTGCCGGTCCGCACCGTCCGCTCCGCCGCGGTCGCCGGCAGGGCAGACATCCGCTCGAACGCGGTCGCGATGCGCCGCACCCGCCCGGCCAACAGGCGGTTCGCGCGGCCCAGCACGGCGTTCTGCTCGTGGATCAGGGTCGGCAGGCGCAGCCAGCCGGCCGCCAGCATGGTCGGGACCGAGGCATAGCCGCCGAAGCCGACCACGGCGGCGGGGCGCAGCCGGCGGAGAAGGCGCAGCGCCGTCAGCGTGCCGAGCGCGATGTCCAGCCCCGCCTTCAGCATCGCCACCGGTGACCGGCCCGGAGTCGCGGCGCGGATGCGATGCACCGCGCTCGCTTCGTCGAAGGCGCCGCCGCGCGCGTCGGTGACCAGCACCACCCGGTGGCCGCGCGCGCCGAGTTCGGCGGCGAGCGCCTGGGCCGGGAACACGTGGCCGCCCGTCCCGCCGGTCGCCAGCACGATGGGCGCGTCGGCGGCCTGGGCGCGCGGGTCCGCTGTCCGGCCGGTCATGAGGCACCTCCCGGTTCCACGCGGCGCCGGGTGAGAGCGAGCGCCATGCCCATGGTCAGGGCGAGCGCGAGCAGCGAGGAGCCGCCATAGCTGATGAAGGGCAGGGTCATTCCCTTGGTGGGGATCAGGTGCAGGGACGAGGCGATGTTGACGACCGCCTGCAGCCCGAAATTCGTGACGAGGCCGGCCACGGCCAGAAAGACGAAGAGGTTCTGCTCGGCCAGCAGCCGGGCGAAGCAGCGCAGCACGAGGAAGGCGAACAGGCCGACGATGATCAGGCAGGCGATCGCCCCCATCTCCTCGCCCGCGACGGCGAAGACGAAGTCGGCGTGCGCGTCGGGAATGTTCTCCTTGACGCGCCCGACCCCCGGGCCGCGGCCCAGGAAGCCGCCATTGACGAAGGCCGACAGCGAGCGGTCGATCTGGTAGCTGTCGCCGCTGGCGGGATCGAGGAAGCGGTCGATCCGGCTGGTGACGTGGGGGAACATCAGGTAGGCGGCGAGTAGGCCGCCGAGCCCCAGCACGCCGAGCGCGATCACCAGCCACATCGACAGGCCGGCCAGGAAGAACTGCGCCAGCCAGACCGCCGTGATGACCATGGTCATGCCCAGGTCGGGCTGGGCCATGATCAGGCCGACGACGAGCAGGAACAGGGCGAACGAGATCCACTGCCCCGGAATGGCGCGGTCGCGCTTGCTCTCGGCGAACAGCCAGGCGGCGACGATGGCGAAGGCCGGCTTTACGAATTCCGACGGTTGCAGCGAGAAGCCGGCGAAGTTGATCCAGCGCTGGGCGCCCTTGGTCTCCACGCCGATCAGCAGGGTGGCGCCCAGCAGGAGCAGCGAGACGGCGAACAGCAAGGCGCCCACGCGCAGCACCCCGCGCGGCGACAGCAGCGAAGCGCCGAGCATGATCGCCCCCGCGGCCGGCAGCATGACGAGGTGGCGCTGGGCGAAGTGGAAGGGCCCGAGGCCCAGCCGCTCGGCGACGGGGGGACTGGCCGTCACGACCAGCCATGCGCCGACCGCCATCAGCGCGGCGAGGGCGGCGAGCGACCAGCGGTCGACGGTCCACCACCAGCGGCCGATGACGCTCGTATCGGTGCGCGCGACGAGGGTCATGCGGCCTCTCCCGCCGGAAGACGCGCGACTGCGGCGCGGAAGGCGTCGCCGCGCGCCTCGAAACTGGGCCACTGGTCGAACGAGGCGCAGGCGGGCGAGAGGAGCACGACCGCTCCCGGAACGCGCTCGCGCTGCGCCATCGCGTGCGCCGCCGCCAGCGCGGTGCCGAGGTCGCCGCTCAGCGTGTGCGGTACGCGCCGCCCGAGCGTGTCGGCGAAGGCGTCGGCGGCCCGGCCGATCAGGAAGGCGTGGCGGATGCGCGGGAAGAAGCCGGCCAGGGGCGCGATCCCACCCTCCTTCGGCAGTCCGCCGGCGATCCAGTAGATCGTTTCGTAGCAGGCGAGGGCGCGCGCGGCCGATTCGGCGTTGGTCGCCTTCGAATCATTTACGTAGCGCACGCCGCCGATGGTCGCGGCCAATTCCTGGCGGTGCGGCAGGCCCGGATAGGTGCGGAGGGCGGCGACGATGGCGGCGGCCGGCAGGCCGGCGGTGCGCGCGGCGGCATAGGCGGCGGCGGCATTCTGCCAGTTATGCGGTCCGGGTAGGGCCTGGATCGCCGTCAGGTCGGCGACAGTGGTCGCGGTGCCGTCCAGGTCGTCGACCAGCATGCCGCCGGCCGCCCAGACGCCGCCGGGAACGGGACGTTCGGCAGAGACGGGCACGACCTGCCCCCCGCCGCCGTTCCGCAGCGCGGCGAGCAGGTGGCGCGCATAGGGGTCGTCGGCGCCGACGATGGCCGGGTCCGATGCGCGCTGGCCGGCGAAGATGCGGGGCGAGGCGGCGACCAAGCCGTGCATCCCCCCCGGCCCGTCGAGATGGTGGGGGCGGACGTTCAGCAGGACGGCGACGCCGAAGCGCAGCGTCGGGACAAGTTCCAGCTGGTAGGAGGACATCTCCAGGACGTAGGTGCCGTCCGCGTCGAACGGCTCCAGCGACAGGGCGGCGCGGCCGATATTCCCGCCCGCCTCGGCGCGCCGGCCGCACGCCGTCAGGAGGTGCGCGATCAGGGCGGTCGTGGTCGACTTGCCGTTGGTCCCCGTGATGCCGACGAAGCCCGCGTCCGGCCGGCTCTGCCACAGCAGTTCGAGGTCGCAGACGATCGGGCAGCCGGCATGCCGCGCGGCGAGCGCGGCGGGGTGCGGGCGTGGATGCAGGTGCGGCACGCCCGGGCTCCAGACGAGCAGGTCCGTCGCCGACCAGTCGCGGCCGTCGAAGGACGCCACGCCCAGGCCTTCGGCGACGGCGGCCGTCCGCCGGCCCGCATCGTCGTCCCAGGTCGTCACGGCGGCGCCGGCCGCGCCGAGGGCCCGCGCCGCGGCGAGGCCGGAGCGGGCCAGGCCCATCACCGCGACCGTCCTGCCCTGCATGTGCGTTGGGACGATCATCGTCACCTCAGCTTCAGCGTGGCGAGGCCGATGACGGCCAGGATCGATGCGATGATCCAGAAGCGGATGACGATGGTCGGCTCCTGCCATCCCTTGCGTTCGAAATGGTGGTGGAGCGGCGCCATCCGGAAGACGCGCTTGCCGGTCAGCTTGTAGGAGACGACCTGCACGATGACGGACACCGTCTCCAGGACGAACAGGCCGCCGATGATGGCGAGCACCAGTTCGTGCTTGGTGACGACGCTGATGGCGCCCAGAGCGCCGCCGCAGGACAGCGAGCCCGTGTCGCCCATGAAGACCATGGCGGGCGGGGCATTGTACCAAAGGAAGCCGAGGCTGGCACCGACCAGCGCGCCGCAGAAGACGGTGAGTTCGCCGGCACCGCTCACATGGTGGATCTGGAGGTAGTTCGAGTAGACGACGTTGCCGGTGAAGTAGGCGATCAGGCCGAAGCAGCCCGCCGCGATCATCACCGGCACGATCGCGAGCCCGTCGAGCCCGTCGGTCAGGTTCACGGCGTTGGAGGCGCCCGTCATCACGAAGACGGCGAAGGGGATGAAGAACCAGCCCAGGTTCAGGAGCACGTCCTTGAAGAACGGCACCGCCATGCCGGTGGCGAGCGGCTCCTGCATCACGGAGGCGACGACGATCGCCGCGGCGCCGCTGATCACCACCTGCCCGAACAGCTTGTAGCGGCCGGCGAGGCCCTTGCTGTTGCGCCGCGTCAGCTTGAGATAGTCGTCGACGAAGCCGATCAGGCCGAAACCGGCCGTCACCAGCAGCACGACCCAGACATAGGGGTTGCGCAGGTCCGCCCAGAGCAGGGTGGAGAGCATCAGCGCGAGCAGGATCAGGGCGCCGCCCATGGTCGGCGTGCCGCTCTTGGTCAGCAGGTGCTCGGGCGGGCCGTCGGTGCGAATCGGCTGGCCGCCGCGCTGCTTGGAGCGCAGCCAGGCGATGAGGGTCGGGCCGAGGACGAAGCTGATCACCAGTGCCGTCAGCATGGCGCCGCCGGACCGGAAGGTGATGTAGCGGAACAGGTTGGCGAAGATCAGCTGGTCCGCGTAGGGGGCCAGGAGGTTGTACAGCATCGCGCCCTCCTCAGCCGCCGTCGCCGCGCGCGCCGCCGGGCGCGAGTGCCCGGACGATGCGTGCCATGTTCATGCCGAGCGAACCCTTCACGAGGACGATGTCGCCCGCGCGGACGACGCTCGCGATGACCGGCGCCAGGGCTGCGCTGTCCTCCGCATGGCCGCCGCGGCGGGGGGGCGGGAGGGCGCGGTAGAGGTGGGCCATGCCGGCGCCGGTGGCGTAGACGAGGTCGACATCGCAACGGCCGATCTCGTCGGCCAGTTCGGCGTGCAGCCGAGGCGCGTCCGCGCCGAGCTCCAGCATGTCGCCCAGGATGGCGATCCGCCGGCCGCCGGGGCCAGGCCGCGTCAGCGACAGCACCTCGAGTGCGGCACGCATCGCCGCCGGGCTCGCATTGTAGCTTTCGTCGATGAGGGTGAAGCTGCCCGCCTCCAGCCGGATGCAGTGCCGGCGGCCGCGGCCGCCCGGGGCGCGCATGTCCGCCAGCGCCGCCGCCGCCGCCGCGACGTCGGCACCCAGGGCGTGCACGGCCGCCAGCACGGCCAGGCTGTTGGCGACCCAATGGGCGCCGGGCGCGCCGATACGGAAGGCGAGCCGCCGGCCGGCGATCTCGGCCTCGACGTCGCTTCCCGTCGCCTGCCGGCTGGCGCCGACCAGGCGCGCGTCGGCAGACGGGTCGGCGCCGAACCCAAGGATCGAGTCGATGCCGGCGCGCCGGGCGGCGTCGGCCAGGCGCTCGAAATACGGATTGTCGCGATTGAGGACGGCGACGCCGCCGGCCTCGACGCCCGCGAAGATCTCGGCCTTCGCGTCGGCGATCGCCTCCACCGACGGGAAATGCGCCGCATGCGCCGGCGCGATCGTCGTGATCACTGCGACATGCGGTCGGACGAGGCGCGACAGGGGGGCGATCTCGCCCGCATGGTTCATGCCGAGTTCGAATATCCCGTAGCGGGCGGCGGGCGCGAGGCGCGCGAGGCTGAGTGGCGCACCCCAGTGGTTGTTCAGGTTTCCGAGGCTCGCATGCGTTTCGGCCTGCCGGCCGAGGACCAGCGCCAGGGCCTCCTTCACGCCGGTCTTGCCGACACTGCCGGTCACCGCCGCGATCCGTGCCGCGCTGCGCGCGCGCGCCGCGGCGCCGAGGCCCTGCAGCCCCTCCAGCGTGTCGCGAACGAGAAGCAGCGGGCCGCCGGCGGCGGCG
>JBKBLL010000158.1:0-9225 GCA_046296375.1 Alphaproteobacteria bacterium
CTTCGTACCCTCGGTGATCAACTCCTTCGCCGGCGTGCGCAACATCGATCGCCCGATCATCGAGGCCGCGCAGATGCTGGGCACGCCGCGCTGGCGCATGGTCACCGAGGTGATCGCGCCGGCCGCCGCCCGCTCCTGACGGGCGTGGCTCAGGCGGATGTGCGGAGGCGGTCCAGTCCCGATTCGAGATCGGCGATCAGGTCGTCCGCGTCCTCGAGGCCGGCATGGATGCGCAGCGTCGGCCCTTCGGGCGCCCAGGTCGTCGCCGTACGGTAGGGCCGCGCGTCGGTCGGCAGGATCAGGCTCTCGTAGCCGCCCCAGCTCGATCCCATCCCGTACAGTTCGAGGCCGTCGAGCATCGCGGCCACCGCCGTGTCGGGCACCGGCTTCAGCACCACTCCGAACAGGCCCGACGCGCCCAGGAAGTCGCGCTTCCAGATCGCGTGGCCGGGGTCCTCAGGCAGGGCCGGGTAGAGAACGCGCGACACTTCAGGGCGCGACTGGAGCCATCGCGCCATCTTCAGCGCGGTCGCCTGATGCTGGCGCAGCCGCACCGCCATGGTCCGCAGCCCGCGGGTCGCGAGGTACACGTCGTCCGGTCCGGCACAGGCGCCCAGCGTGTCGAAGGAATCGCGCACCGCATCGAAGCTGTCGGCGTTGGCCGTGACGATGCCGATCATCGCGTCGGAATGGCCGACGATGTACTTCGTGCCGGCGTGGATCGAGACGTCGACGCCGTGCGCGTAGGGCTTGAAGAAGAGCGGCGTCGCCCAGGTGTTGTCCATCAGCACCTTGGCGCCGCGAGCATGGGCCGCCGCCGCGATGGCCGGGATGTCCTGCATCTCGAAGGTCTGCGAGCCCGGCGCCTCCAGATAGACGACCTTCGTCTCCTCGCGGATAAGGTCGGCGATGCCGGCGCCGATCGCCGGGTCGAAGAAGGTCGTCTCGATCCCCATCCGCTTCAGGAAGGTGCTGGCGAAGCGCCGCGCCGGGCCGTAGACGCAGTCGACCATCAGGACGTGGTCCCCGGTCTGCAGGAAGGCGAGCAGTGCCACCGTGACCGCCCCGAGGCCGGAAGGCGTCACGACCGCGCCGTGCGCGCCCTCGATCTCGCAGACCGCGTCCTCCAGGGTGAAGACGGTCGGCGTGCCGCGCCGGCCGTAACGCGGATCGCGCAGGCCCTTCGGCGCCTTCAGCGCCGCCACGGTGGGGTTGAGTATCGTAGAGGCGCGGAAGACCGGCGTGTTGACGACGCCGAAATGCCGTTCCGGATGACGTCCGGAATGCGTGATGATCGTGTCGTCTTTCATCGTCGGCGGTCGCTTTCTCTGGTCGGTCGCGCGGGGTGGGGGAAGGAGAGGGGTATCAGGTCTCGACTGGTACGTCGGCGCGGCCGCCCCACTCGCTCCACGACCCGTCATAGACCGCGACATCGTCGCGCCCGATCAGGTAGAGCCCGAGGGCGAGCACGGCGGCGGTGACGCCGGAGCCGCAGGTGGTGACGATCGGCCGGCCCGAATCGATGCCGGCTTCGCGGAACAGCCGGTCCAACTCCTCGGCCGGCTTGAAGCTGCGATCCGGCTGGAAAAGGGCCGTGGACGGCAGGTTGCAGCTGCCGGGGATGTGGCCGCCGCGCAGGCCGGCGCGCGGTTCCGGCTCCGTGCCCCGGAAGCGTCCGGCGCTGCGCGCGTCGAGCACCTGCTCGGCGCGGGCGTCGATGTTGGCGCGGACCTGTTCCAGGCTGCGCACGAGGCGCCGGTCGAGCCGGGCGTCATAGGTCGCGGCCGGATAGCGTGCCGGTTCGGCCGACAGGGGACGCCCCTCCGCCTTCCATTTCGGCAGGCCGCCGTCCAGGACCGATACGTCCCTGTGGCCGAAGGCGCGGAACGTCCACCAGACACGTGCCGCGCCCGTGGTGCCGATCGTGTCGTAGACGACCACCTTGTGCGCATTGCCGATCCCCAGCGCACCGACGCCGGCCGCGAAGGTCGCCTCGTCGGGCAGCATGTGCGGTAGGTCCGTCGTCCTGTCGGCGATGCCGTCGATGTCGAAGAACGCAGCACCCGGGATGTGCTCGGCGTCGTATTCGGGTCGCGGCTTGCGTCCGGTCGTCGGCAGATGGTGGCTGGCGTCGATGATCCGTACCGCCGGGTCGTCCAGGTGCGCCGCCAGCCAGTCCGTCCCGACCAGCGCCTCCGGCTTGGCATAAGGCATGGGCTTCACTCCGCCAGTGCGATGTTGATGCGCCGGTTGTGCCGGCCCTTGTTCTCGATCTTGCCGACCGCGAGCGCGCCGATCTCGCCGGTGCGCGCCACGTGCGTGCCGCCGCAGGGCTGCAGGTCGATCCCGTCGATCTCGATCAGGCGCACGCGACCGCCGCCGGACGGCGGTTTGACCCGCATGGTGCGTACCAGATCCGGCTGCGCGGCGAGGTCGGCATCGGTGATCCAGCGGGAGCGCACGGCCGCGTCGGCGGCGACCATGCGCGCCAGTTCGGCCATGATCGCCTCCTTGTCCAGCGGCTGGTCGGGCAGGTCGAAGTCGAGCCGGCCCCGTCCGTCGCCGATCTGCCCGCCGGTCACGCCGCCCGGCACGACGGCGCAGAGCAGGTGCAGAGCCGTGTGGATGCGCATGTGGCGGAGGCGGCGCGCCCAGTCCAGTTCGGCCGTCACCGTCTCGCCCGGCGCGGGCAGGGCGGTGCCCTCGGCCGCGAGATGCAGGACGTCGCCGGTCTCGCGGTCGTAGACGGCGCCGGCGATCGGCACGGGGGTGCCGTCGGCGCGGACCAGCCGCCCGGCGTCGCCGGGTTGGCCGCCGCCGGTCGCATAGAAAACCGTGCGGTCGAGACGCACGCCGGCAGGGCCGGCCGCTACGACGGTAGCGGTACAGCTTCGCGCATAGGCGTCGTCGCGAAAGAGCAGTTCCATCCGCGTCTCCGGTCTGCTCCGGGTCGGTCCGGTCGGGCGGCGACCACTATAGGGGGGCGGCCGGGGGCTTCAAGCCGCGCCGTGGGGCGCCGGGTCGGCTTCTGCCGGCGGTCCGCGGATCGCCGCGAAGCACCCTGCGGGACGGCGTCAGGAGGGGCGAACCCGGGCGAGGACGGCGCGCGGGCCGAGCTGCAGGTCCACCTCGGTCTCCGCGTTGGGGACCAGCTCGATCAGGTCGCGCCACTTCGCGGTACCGTGCTCGCGGTACTCCGCGACGATGCCGAGCCAGCGGTCGCCCGGGTCGAACTCGCGCGTCAGTGTCTCGCTCTGCCCCGGATAGAACTCGAACTCGACCGTGCCCACCAGATCCTGGCCCAGCGTCTTCTCGTCGAGGGGCTCGGCCAGGTCGGCAAAGGCGGCGCGCCGGAATCCGTCGGCGCTGCGCAGGCGGAACAGGCGCACGATCACCGGCTCCGCCTCGCCCGCCTCGTTCGGATTGAGGACCGGCGAGGCGGTGATGACCAGCCGCGCCGTGGTCGGAGCCGGTGTCGGCGGCTCGGCCGGCCGGCCGGCGCAGGCGGCCGTGGCCAGCAGGACGGCCAGCAGGACGGGAAGGATGGCGCGCAAGGCGGACTCCGGATGGGGCGGGCGGGCGGACCTTAGCGGAGGGGCCCGGCGGATGCCACCGGGACGTTCCCCGACATCCATCCGTCGGGCGGGATCATCCGGTTCAGTCGTTCCGCGGCGCGTAGCGGGTATAGCGCACGTCCGCCGTCGCCTTGTGCGCCAGCATGCCCTCGGCCTCGCAGATGCGGGCCATGACGGGCGCGATCCGGCGGCTCGCCTCGGGCGTGAGGCGCTGCCAGGTCAGGGTCTTGAGGTACTTGCCGACCCACAGGCCGCCCGTGTAACGGGCCGCGCGCCCCGTCGGGAGGGTGTGGTTGGTGCCCACACCCTTGTCGCCATAGGCCACCGTACTCTCCTCGCCGACGAACAGGCTGCCATAGTTGCGCAGGTTGGTGCGGTACCACTCGTCGCGTCCGGTCAGCACTTCCAGGTGCTCCGGCGCATACGCGTCCGATACGGCCACCGCCTCCTCGTGGCTGTCGACCAGGACGATCTCGCCGTTGTTCGCCCAGGCCTTGCCGGCGACCGCGGCGGTGGGCAGTGTCTCCAGCTGGCGGTCCATCTCCTTCGCCACGGCCTCGCCCAGTGCGCGCGAGGTGGTGACCAGCCAGACCGGGCTGTCCGGCCCGTGCTCCGCCTGGCCCAGCAGGTCGGTCGCGACCAGTGCGGGGTCGGCTGTTTCGTCGGCGATGACCAGGATCTCGGTCGGACCGGCGAGCAGGTCGATGCCGACGATGCCGAACAGCTGGCGCTTCGCCTCGGCGACATAGGGGTTGCCCGGGCCGACGATCATGTCGACCGGCTCGATGCCGACGCAGCCATGCGCCATCGCCGCCAGCGCCTGGACGCCGCCGATGTCGTAGATCGCGTGCGCCCCGGCGGCGTGGAAGGCGTAGAGCGTGTAGGGGTACATGCCGTCGGCGTCGCGCGGCGGGGCGCAGCCGACGATGTGTTCGACGCCGGCCACGACGGCGGTGCCGACGCTCATCATGGCACCCGCGACCAGCGGATACTTGCCGCCCGGCACGTAGCAGCCGACCCGCTGCACCGGCACGTGGCGGTGGCCGAGCACGACGCCCGGCTCGATCTCGACCTCCAGGTCCTCCATCGTCTCGCGCTGGCGCCGGGCGAAGGCCTGCACCTGGCCGAGCGCATAGGTGTAGTCCTCCTTGAAGCTCTCCGGGATGCGCTGCGACACGGCGCGGATGCGCTCCTCGGTCACCCGGAACCGGTCGTCCTGCCACTTGTCCAGGTCACGGGCATAGCGGCGCACGGCTTCGTCGCGGTTCGCCTCGATGTCGTCGAGCATGCGCCGGACGGTCTCCTCCACCTGGCGGCGGTCGAAGGCGGCGGCGTGGCCTGCACGCTTCAGATGGGTGGGCATCCTCGTCTCCCGATGGCGGCTGTCTTGCCGGGACAATAGCACGGCCGGTAACGGGCGGGTTTGTCCGGACCCCCGGCGGGCTGTAGGCTATCGACCAAAGGACGCCGAGGGTCGGAGGAAGCGATGAAGCTGATGTGGTTCCACCTGATGCCGTACACCGAGCTTCCGGACGATTTCCGCGAGAAGAACCCCAGCGTCTGGGTCGACATCAGCAGCCGCAACTTCGACCCGCGCCGCGCGCACGCCATGTACAACGACTTCATGGACGAGCTGGAGTTCGCGGCCGACTGCGGCTTCGACGCGATCTGCGTGAACGAGCATCATTCGAACGGCTACGGCATCATGCCGTCGCCCAACCTGATCGCCTCGACGCTCGCTCGGCGGACCACCGACACGGCGATCTGCGTGATGGGCAACAGCCTCGCCCTCTACAATCCGCCGACGCGCGTGGCCGAAGAGTTCGCGATGCTGGACTGCATCTCGGGCGGGCGGCTGATCGCCGGCTTCCCGGTCGGCACGCCGATGGACACCTGCTACGCCTACGGCCAGAACCCCAGCATGCTGCGCGCCCGCTACCTGGAGGCGCACGACCTCGTCATGCGCGCCTGGACGGAGCCCGAACCGTTCGCCTTCAACGGCCGCTTCAACCAGCAGCGCTACGTCAACATCTGGCCGCGCCCGGTACAGCAGCCGCATCCGCCGGTGTGGGTGCCGGGCGGCGGCTCGGTCGAGACGTGGCACTGGTGCGCCGAGATGGACTATGTCTACTCGTACCTCTCCTACTACGGCTACAAGGCCGGCGAGGCGACGATGAAGGGCTTCTGGGCCGAGATGGAGCGGCTCGGCAAGGACCGGAACCCCTACCGCGCCGGCTTCCTCCAGTTCGTCGGCGTCGCCGAGACGCACGAGGAGGCGCTGAAGCTCTACAAGGAGCCGGCGGAATATTTCTACGACCGCTGCCTGCACGTCGACAGCCGCTTCGCCACGCCGCCCGGTTACACGACAGAGGCGACGATCCGGGCCGGCATCGAGAGCCAGGTCGGCAAGGCGAGCGCCCAGTTCGGTGCGGAAGTGCAGAAGGTCCGCAAGAACGCGCGCAGCTTCGAGGACATCCTGGAGGCCGGCTACGTCATCGTCGGCACGCCGGACGAGGTCGCGGCCAAGCTGCGCGAGGTGGCGGTGAACCTGCATGTCGGCCACCTCATGCTGCTTCTTCAGTTCGGGAACATGAGCAAGCAGCTGACCATGCACAACACGAGGCTCTTCGCCGAACAGGTGATGCCGCAGCTGAAGGACCTATTCGAGGAGTGGGAGGACCGCTGGTGGCCGAACCCGATGCCGGTGGCCGAGCGCACCCTGCCGCAGGCCTTCACCCCTCGCGCCGCCGTCTGACCCTCCGGGGACGCCCGCGCTTCCAGCCGATGCGGGCGGGACGCCCGCGCTCCGGGGAATGATCCCATGACCGATCCCACCACCGACACCGTCGATGTGAACGGCAGCCCCTGCCGCGTCTGGCGCAAGGGCAGCGGTTCGCCGCTCTTCTATCTGCCGGGCTTCGGCGGCCTGCCGAAATGGACGCCCTTCCTCGACCGGCTGGCCGAGGGCCGGACGGTGGTCGCACTGTCGCCGCCCGGCTTTCCGGGCGGGCTCGGCCACGACCGGCTCGATACGCTGCTCGACTGGATCGTGGCGACGCGCGACCTGCTGGCGGCCGCCGGTATGGAGGAGGGAGATCTCGTCGCCTCGTCCGTCACGGGCGCACTCGCCCTCGAGGTGGCGGCCCTCTGGCCGGGCATGGTGCGCCGGCTCGTGCTGACGGCCCCCTTCGGCCTCTATGACGATGCCGAGCCGACCGCCGACATCTGGGCGCAGAAGCCGCACGAGGTCGCCACGGCCCTCTGTGCCGACCCGGAGCGCTGGACCTGGCTCAAGGCCGCGCCCGAGGGCGCCAACTCGGTCGAATGGCCGATCGAGCAGACCCGTGCCGCCGTGGCGGCCGCCCGCTTCCTCTGGCCGCTCGGCCGTACCGGGGTGGAACGGCGGCTGCATCTCGTGCGCTGTCCGACCCTGCTGCTCTGGGGGTCGGAAGACCGCATCCTCCCCTTCGGCTATGCCGCGCGATTCGAGGCGGCGATCACGGGGCCGGTCACGATCCGCCGAATCGCGGGCGCCGGCCATCTCGCCGAACTGGACCGCCCGGACGAGGCGGCCGCCGCGGCCGCCGCCTTCCTCGCCTGATCCCGCCGGCGGTGCGGCCGGATCGGCGTGTGCGCGGTCGGTTTCGTTGACTTGGCCGGTCGCGGTCCCTATGTTCCGCGACCGAAACGGCGCGACCGCCACGGGGCCGCCACAGGACCGAGAGCCGGAACAATGAAGATCGTTCGCTCCCTCAAGACGCTGAAGTCCCGGCACAAGGATTGCCGTCTGATTCGCCGCAAGGGCCGCGTCTATGTCATCAACAAGACGAATCCGCGCTTCAAGGCGCGCCAGGGCTGACCGCCGCGCCATAGGGTTCACGACCGCGCCGGAAGGCGCGGTTTTCATTTGTGACCAAGGCGCTATCCTGTCGTCCCGACCATGGCGGCGAGGCGCAGCCCATGAAGATGCCCGATCCGGACGCGGCCGTCCTGGCCCGGCGCGACGCGATCGTGGCCGCCATGCGCGCGATCGTGCCGGGCGAGGGCGTCATCGACGACGAGTCGGCCCGCCGCGCCTATGAGAGCGACGGCCTGACCGCCTATCGCACGCTACCGATGATCGTCGTCCTGCCGGAGACGGTCGAGCAGGTGTCGCAGGTGCTGGCCTACTGCTACGCGGAGGGCGTGAATGTGGTGCCGCGCGGCGCCGGCACGTCGCTCTCCGGCGGCGCCTTGCCGCTGGCCGACGGCGTGCTCCTCGGCATGGGCAAGTTCAACCGCGTGATCGAGATCGACTACGCCAACCGCTGTGCGGTGGTGCAGCCGGGGGTCACCAATCTCGGCATCTCCAATGCCGTCGCCGAGGCGGGCTTCTACTACGCCCCCGACCCGTCCAGCCAGATCGCCTGCACCATCGGCGGCAACGTCGCGGAGAATTCCGGCGGCGTGCATTGCCTGAAATACGGCCTGACGACCAACAACATCCTCGGCATCGAGATGGTCGCGATGGACGGCGAGGTGATCCGCCTCGGCGGCCGCCACATGGAGGCCGAGGGCTACGACCTGCTCGGCGTGATGACCGGCTCCGAGGGGCTGCTCGGCGTCGTCACCGAGGTGACGGTGCGCATCCTGCCGAAGCCGGCGACGGCGCGCGCCCTGCTGATCGGCTTCCCGTCGAGCGAGAGCGGCGGCGACTGCGTGGCCGCGATCATCGGCGCCGGCATCATCCCCGGCGGCATGGAGATGATGGACCGCCCGGCGATTCACGCGGCCGAGGCCTTCGTCCATGCGGGCTATCCGCTCGACGTCGAGGCTCTGCTGATCGTGGAACTCGACGGGCCGCCGGACGAGGTCGACTATCTGATCGACGTGGTGCGCACCATCGCCGAGTCGCGCGGCGCGGTCTCGCTGCGCATCTCGAACAGCGAGGAGGAGCGGCTGGCCTTCTGGGCGGGGCGCAAGGCCGCCTTTCCGGCGGTGGGACGCATCTCGCCCGACTATTACTGCATGGACGGCACGATCCCGCGCCGCCGCCTGCCGGACGTGCTGAACCGCATCACCCAGCTGTCGGAGCAGTATGGCCTGGGTGTGGCCAACGTCTTCCACGCGGGAGACGGCAACCTGCACCCGCTGATCCTCTACGACGCGAACAAGCCGGGCGAACTCGACAAGGCCGAGTCCTTCGGCTCCGACATCCTGCGCCTCTGCGTCGAGGTCGGCGGGGTGCTGACCGGCGAGCACGGCGTCGGCGTCGAGAAGCGCGACCTGATGCCGGCGATGTTCACCGAGGACGATCTGAAGCAGCAGCAGCGCGTGAAATGCGCCTTCGACCCGAAGCAGCTGCTCAACCCCGGCAAGGTCTTCCCGACGCTGCACCGCTGCGCCGAACTCGGCCGCATGCACATCAGCGGCGGCCGCGTGCCGTTTCCCGAGCTGCCGCGGTTCTGATGGAAACCGATCCTGCCGCCGTCGGCGCCACTCTCATCCGTCCGTCATTGCGAGCCGAAGGCTTCGTCGCTCCGCGCCTCGCAATGACGGAGCGGGGAGGTTCGCCATGACGGGCAGAAGAGGTCGGCCCCCACGTCCCTGCACCAGACCACCCCCATGACGACCATCCACTCCCCAGCCGACGCCCGGGAGGTGCTGGAAC
>JBKBLL010000159.1:0-9106 GCA_046296375.1 Alphaproteobacteria bacterium
CATCCCTAAGGTCGCCGGCCCCACCAGCACGACGACTTCGCCCTTTGCCGGCGCCGCGCCGTAGACCGCGGCCAGTTCGCCCAGCGTCTCGGCCCTGACCTCCTCAAACAGCTTCGTCAGTTCACGGGCGACCGCCGCCGGACGATCGCCGAACACGTCGCGCATGTCGGCCAGCGCCCCGGCCAGGCGGCTCGGTCCCTCGTAGAAGATCAGGGTCGCCGGGACGGCGCGCAGTTCCTCCAGCGTCGCCCGCCTGGCCGCCCGCCGCGGCGGCAGGAACCCGGCGAACAGAAAGCGGTCGGGCGGCAGCCCCGACAGCTGCAGGGCGACGATCGCCGCACAGGCGCCGGGCACCGCGGTCACGCGGCTGCCCTGTGCCCTGGCGGCGCGTACCAGCTTGAAGCCGGGGTCGGAGACGAGCGGCGTGCCGGCATCGCTCACCAGCGCCAGCTTGCCCCCGTCCGCCAGCCGCCGCAGCAGACGCGGCCGCGCCTCGTCGGCATTGTGGTCGTGGTAGGGCACGAGCTTCGCGGCAATACCATAGTGCCGCAGGAGCCGACCCGTGTGCCGCGTGTCCTCGCAGGCGACCAGGTCCGCTTCCCGCAAAACCCGCAGGGCGCGCAGCGTTATGTCCTCGAGGTTGCCGATCGGCGTCGCCACCAGATGGAGGCCGGGCTCCAGGCCGCCCGCCGCCGCCGTTTCGGAACCGTTGTCGTCCATTGCCGTTTGCTCCCACCGGACCCGTTGGCTAGGGTTGATGCCGTCCGGCCGCCGGCACGTGGAGGAAAGTCGTGACCATGCACCCCACCCGAACCCGCACGCCGATGCCGGCGCACGGCGCGACCGTCTCTCCGCCACGCCGGCGCAGCCGGGCGATCGCCGCGATGGCCGCGCTCTGCGCCGCCGCCCTGCTCGCCGGATGCGGCGGCCGGACCGGCGACGGCCCCACCGTACAACAGCCGCCGCCGCGCTACGATACGAGCCGCGTGCCCCCCTACCTGCCGCGGGGCGTGCTGCCCGAAACGACGAAGCCGGCGGAGAAAGTCAAGGTCGCCCTCCTCCTGCCCCTGTCGGGGCAGCATGCCGGGATCGGCGATGCGCTGCTGAAGGCCGCGCAGATGGCCGTGTTCGACGTCGCCGACGAAAATTTCACACTCGTTCCCCTCGACACGCGCGGGACGCCGGACGGCGCCGCGGAGGCGGCACGCGCCGCGGTCCGCGAGGACGTCAAGCTCATCCTCGGCCCTCTGCTGAGCAGTTCGGTGAACGCCGCCTCCATCGCCACGCGCGGGAGTGGCCTGAACTACATCGCCTTTTCAAACGACCGGATGGTCGCCGGCAACGGCGTCTACCTGATGGGCTTCCTGCCGGGGGACGAGGTGGCGCGCGTCGTCTCCCACGCCGCCGACACGGGACTGCGCCGGTTGGGCGCCCTGGCGCCCGAGACGCCGTACGGCAGGCTGACGGTCGAATCCCTGCGCACCAGCGCGGCGCGGCACGGCGGCACCGTAGCGCGGGCCGCCGTCGTGCCGGCCGAGCCCCAGGCGGTGGCGCAGGGCGCCCGCGACCTGGCGCAGGGAGAGACCTACGACGCGGTGCTGGTGTCCTTCGCCGGGCCGGCCCTCAACGATGCGGCGCAGCAGCTGCGGTCGGCCGGCGTCGATCCGATGCGTACGCGGTTCCTCGGGACGGGCCAGTGGGACCAGCCGACCCTTTACCAGGAACCGCTGCTGCACGGGTCGTGGCTCGCCATGGTCCCGCCGGAGAGCCGCGGCGAATTCGTGCGCCGCTATCGCGACGCCTATGGCGCCGAGCCGCCGCGGATCGCCACCCTCGCCTATGACGCGACGGCCCTGAGCGCTCTTATCGCCGCCTCGCCCAACCCCCGTTTCGACGATGCCGCCCTGACCAACCCGCGCGGTTTCGCGGGAGCCGACGGCTATTTCCGATTCCGTCCCGACGGGACCGCCGAACGCGGCCTCGCCGTGATGGAGGTCGTGCCGGGCGGCCTGCGGATCGTGGCGCCGCCGGCGACACGCGCGGAGGACCTCGCCTCCTGAGGCCGGCGGGGCCGGAACCCGCTGCTGTCGGCCCGAAGGAGTTGGCTTGGCCGTCAAACGAATTGTCGCCAATACCCGGGCGGAAAGGCTGGATGCTGCCCAAGCCTTCTATGGCGATATCCCTGGATATGGACATCGTCATGGATCACGGGTGGATCATTACGTTCGCTTCGTCGAGCCGCATGGCGCCGCAGATCAGCGTTGCGACAGAAGGCGGTGCGGGAACGCCCGTGCCCGATCTCTCCATCGAAGTCGATAATCTGGATGAGGTCTACCGCCGGGTTTCCGACGCCGGCTTGCCGATCGAATATGGACCTGCAACCGAGGCGTGGGGCGTTCGACGCTTCTATGTGCGCGACCCCTTGGGGCGGCTGGTGAACATCCTCGCGCACGATTGAGCCGTCCGACTGATCGGGCCCGGCGTCAAGCGGCTTCGAACTGCCCGAAATTCCAGTCCTTCCCCGGGGCGGCATCGAAGAGGGCGCGGGTGTAGTCGTGCCGAGGCGCCGCGAAGACGTCCTTGGCGGTCCCGTATTCGACGACCTCGCCCTTGTACATCACCGCCACGCGGTCGCAGACCTGGGCCGCTACGCGCAGGTCGTGCGTGATGAACAGCATCGCGAGATCGAACTCGCGCCGCACCTTGTCGAGCAGTTCCAGGACCTGGGCCTGCACGGACACGTCCAGGGCGGACACGGCCTCGTCCGCGATCAGCAGTTCGGGCTCCATGGCGAGGGCGCGGGCGATGCAGATGCGCTGCCGCTGCCCGCCGGAGAACTGGTAGGGATAGCGGTCGACGGCACGCGGATCGAGGCCGACCAGAGCCATCAGGTCGCGCGCGCGCTGCCAAGCCTTGGCACGCGAGACGCCGAAATTCATCGGCCCCTCGGCGATCGAGTCGCCCACCTTGCGGCGTGGGTTCAGCGACCGGTACGGGTCCTGAAAGACGATCTGCACGCGCTTGCGGTGCCGGCGCAGCGCGCGCGTCGGCAGATGCGCGATGTCGGCCTCGTCCAGATAGATGCTGCCGCCCGTCGGCTCGATCAGGCGGACGATGCAGCGCGCGACCGTCGACTTGCCCGAACCCGACTCGCCGACCACACCCAACGTCTCGCCGCGCTTGACGTCGATGTTGACTTCGTGCGCCGCGCGCACGACCCGTGCCTTCTGGAAGAAGGAGGCGCCGCCATAGGTCATCTCGAGATTGTGGGTGCGCATCACCGTCGGCGCGGCGGGGCTGATGCTGCGCACCCGCGGCGTCATGCTGGGAACCGAGGAGATCAGCATGCGGGTATAGGGATGGTCGGGGCTGCGCAGCACCCGACGCGCCTCGCCGCTCTCCACGACCAGGCCGTTCTGCATCACCACCACCCGGTCGGCGATCTCGGCCACCACGCCGAAGTCGTGGGTGATAAACAGGACGCCGGTGTTGTGGTCGCGCTGCAGATCTTTCATCAGGCGAAGGATCTGCGCCTGGGTGGTGACGTCCAGCGCCGTCGTCGGCTCGTCCGCGACCAGCAGCGCCGGCTCCATGACCAGCGCCATGGCGATCATGACGCGCTGGCGCTGACCGCCCGAGAGCTGATGCGGGTAGGCGTTGCGGATCGATTCCGGGTCCGGCATGTGTACGTCGCCGAGGATGCCGAGCACGCGCTCGGCGCGTTGCTGCGCCGACATCTGGCTGTGGACCTTCAGCACCTCCTCGATCTGGTCGCCGACGCGCATGACCGGGTTCAACGCCGTCATCGGCTCCTGGAAGATCATCGACATGCGGCTGCCGCGCAGGGCGCGCATGCGCGCCGGCGTGGCCTTCAGCAGGTCCTCTCCCTGAAGCAGGACGCGGCCGCCGGTCGGGACGAGCTGGCGCTTCGGCAGCAGGCCCATCACCGTGTAGGCGGTAACCGACTTGCCCGATCCCGATTCGCCGACCACGCACAGGATCTCCTGCGGCCGGACCTCGAAGCTGACGTTCTCGATGGCGTTGGGCCGGTCGGCGTTCGCCGGCAGGGAGACGGTCAGCCCGTCGATAAACAGGACGGGCTCGGCGCGCGTGCCGTTCGGTCCGGTGGGTTCGGACAAGGGCGGAGCCTCCTTCATACGCGCTTCGCGATCCGGGGGTCGAGCGTATCGCGCAGCCCGTCCCCGAGGACGTTCACGGCTAGCACGATCAGTGCCAGAGCGGCGCCGGGGAAGAAGATGATCCAGGGCGCGATCTGGAAGAAGGTCCGCCCTTCGGCCATCATGTTGCCCCAGCTCGGAATTTCGGGCGGGGTGCCCGCGCCGAGGAAGCTCAGGATCGCCTCCGTGATCATCGCCGAGGCGCAGATGTAAGTCGCCTGCACGATCAGCGGCGGCACCGTGTTCGGCAGGACGTGGCGGATCAGGATCAGCGGCAGGCGCGTGCCCATCGCGACCGCCGCCTCGACATAGGGCTCCTCCCGTACCGACAGGACCACGCTGCGCACGAGGCGGACGACGCGCGGCACCTCCGGGATCGAGATGGCGATCACCACGGTCACGAGGCTGGCGCCGGAGAGCGACACGAGCGCCACGGCGAGCAGGATCGCCGGGATCGCCATCAACCCGTCCATGATGCGCATGATGATGTGGTCGAGCACGCGGACATAGCCGGAGACGAGGCCGATCGCGAGGCCCACGGCGACGCTCAGCACCGCCACGCAGAGGCCGACGGCGAGCGAGATGCGCGTGCCGTAGACGACCCGGCTGTAGACGTCGCGGCCGTACATGTCGGTGCCGAACCAGAAGGTCTCGGACGGCACCTTCAGGCGGTTGATCGGGTTGAAGCGGATCGGGTCGACCGTGAAGAGGAGGGGCGCGGCGACGGCCGCGAGCACCATCAGCGCCAGGATGACGCCGCCCGCGACCATGGTCGGATTGCGCCGCACGAAGGCGAAACCGGCCCGGGACGGTCGCTGCGCCGCCGCGGTCGGGGAAGCGGTCGCGGGGCTCAATAGCGGATCCTCGGGTCGAGCGCGGTGTAGATCACGTCGACGATCAGGTTGATCACGATGTAGACGAAGGAGAAGACGATGATCAGGCCCTGGATGATCGGATAGTCGCGCTTCAGGATCGCGTCGACCACGAGCCGCCCCAGGCCCGGTATGTTGAAGACGCTCTCCGTCACCACGACCCCGCCCAGCAGGATCGCGACGGCGATGCCGATCATGGTGACGATCGGCACGGCGGCGTTCCGCAGGGCATGCCGCATCAGCACCGCCCGCTCCGTCAGGCCCTTGGCGTGCGCGGTGCGGATATAGTCCTCGTCGAGCACCTCCCGCACGCTGGCCCGCGTCATCCGGGCGATCAGGGCGATCAGGAAGCCGCTGAGCGCCACCGTCGGCAGGACCATGTGGCGGGCGAAGCCGACCAGGTCCCGTGCCGGGCTGACATAGCCCTGGACCGGCAGCCAGCCCAGCCGGATCGCGAACACGTAGATGAAGACATAGGCGAGCACGAAGACCGGGATCGAGAAGCCGAGCACGGCGCCGATCATGATCGTGCGGTCGATCCAGGTGTTCGCCTTCCAGGCCGCGATCGTACCCAGCGGCACGGCGACGAGCAGGATCAGGGCGAGCGTCGTGCAGGCGAGCGCCACCGTCGGTTCCAGCCGCTGCGCGATCAGCGTCGTCACCGGCATGTTGGAAAAGATGGAGATGCCGAGGTCGCCGCGCAGCAGGCTGACGATCCAGTTCATGAACTGCACCGGCAGCGGCTCGTCGAGACCGAGATTGGCGCGAATGCGTGCGACCGCCTCGGGCGTCGCATAGTCGCCCGCGATCACCGTCGCGGGATCGCCCGGACTGAGCCGCAGCATCAGGAAGATGAAGATCGCCACCACGAACATGACCGGGATCGTGGCGAGGATGCGCTGGAGGATGAATCGGAACATGACGCTGGATTCCCCGCTGGTTCGGGCGGCCCGGTTCAACACGCGACCTGCCGCCGGATCACGGAGCGCAGGACGGCGGGACACCCGAGCGGTGGGGAGCCGGGCGACGGCCGTGCGGAAGGCGCGGCCGCCGCCGGAATCCCGTCAGTTCTTCTCCATGTTCCAGAAGAACTGCACCGGCGAACGGATCATGCCGGAGACGCTCTCGCGATAGGCGACGGGGTTGAAGAATGTCCCGAAATTACCGTGCGTGACGACCTCGGCGTAGTTGCGCTTCTGGATCGCGTCGGCGATTTCCTTCTGCTTGGCCGGGTCTGTCTCCTTGGCGAAGGCGGTGCGCATCTCCTCCAGCGTCTCGTCGCAGGGCCAGCCGAACCAGGCCCGGTCGCAGCCGGAGCCGAGGCCGGAATGGATGACCGGGTTGGCGATGTCGCCGCCGATCCACCAGGTGTGGAAGATGTTCCAGCCGCCCTTTTCCGGCGGCTCCTTCACGGCCCGCCGCGAGGTGACCGTGCTCCAGTCCATCGCCTGAAGCTCGACGTTGAAGCCGACCTCGCGCAGGTTCTGCGCAGTGACGAGCGTCGCCGCGTTGGTCACGGGTATGTCGGTCATGTGCAGGATGACCACCCGCTCGCCCTTGTAGCCCGACTCCGCCAGCAGCTTCTTCGCCCCGGCGATGTCCTTCTTCGCGAAGGGCTCCGACCCCACCGTCGTCTCGTAGGGGGTGCCGCACGAATAGAAGGAATGGCACTCCTTCCAGTATTCGGGATTGCCGACGGCTGCCTGCATGTATTCCGCCTGGTCCATCGACAGGAGCACCGCCTGCCGCGCCTTCACATTGTCGAAGGGCGGGTGCAGGTGGTTCATGCGCAGCATGCCCTGGCTGCCCAGCGGGTCGAGCCGCTCGACCTTGACGCCCGCCGCCTGCTGCAGGATGGGCAGCAGGTCGATCGGCGGGTTCTCGTAATAGTCGACCTCGCCGCTGATCAAGGCGTTCATCGCCGTGTTCGGATCGGGAATGTAGAGCCATTCGATCCGGTCAACCTTGGCGACCTTGCCGCCGGCAGCGGCACTGACCGGCTCGCTGCGGGGCACATAGTCGGCAAACTTGGTGTAGACGACCTTGCTGCCCGGCACCCACTGATCCTTCTCGAACTTGAAAGGACCGGAGCCGACGATCTCGGGCACCTGGGTGAACGGATCCGTCTCGGCGAGCCGCTTCGGCATGATGAAGGGGACGTTCGAGCTGATCTTGCCGATCGAGTCGATGACGAGGCCGTAGGCATATTTCAGCTTGATCGAAAACGACTTGTCGTCGCTCGCCTCAATGCTCTCGATCGCCTCGAAGAGCTTCTGCCCCATGCCGTCGCGCTTGCCCCAGCGCTCCAGCGAGGCGACCGCGTCCTCCGCCTTGACCGGCGTGCCGTCATGGAACTTCAGGCCGTCGCGCAGCGTGATCGTCCAGGTCAGCTTGTCGTCGGAGACGGTGTAGCCCTCGGCCATCTGCGGCTGAGGGTTCAGTTCCTCGTCCAGGGCGAAGAGCGTGTCGTAGACCATGTAGCCGTGGTTGCGGGTGATGTAGGCGGTGGTCCAGATCGGGTCGGTGTTCTTGAGGTCCGCATGCGGAATGACCCTCAGGACCGTCTCGGCGGCGGCGCCCGACGCGCCGAACAGAAACGGCCCCGCGAGCACGGTCGCCGCGAGGAGACCCGCCATCCTGGTGCTGATGCGCTTCACGAAGTCCTCCATTGTCGTTCGACGGGCCTATTCTGCCCGTTCGGCCCCTCGTTACGGCCCGATACACGCCAGTTCCATGCCATCCCCGGCGACCGCGCGGTCCGCGACGGAGCGGGACCTAAGTCCCGGAAACAAAGCTTAGGTCGCGACGCGGAATCGAACAACGCGAATGTGTCCGGAACAGCAGCGTAATCTTTGTTCGGACTGCGAAATCCGCAGTTTGACGCGAGCCGTACCCTTGGCCTTTATTGCACCGAACACTGCTCCCGCCGGAGGTCGCAAGGGTGACGGACGATGCACGCCACGCACATCATGGCCCGCTGGACCGTTTCGCCCGGCACCCGGTCGGCTACCGCGACAATCCCGCGTCCGCCGCCCGCCCCGCCTACGGCGCCCGACAGCGCCGGGTGCTGAACGCCTCCGCCTTTGCCGAAGCGTCCGCGCGCATCGCCGCCTGGCCGGCATATGCGCCGACGCCGCTGCGCGACCTGCGGGGGCTGGCCGCGGCCGCCGGTGTGGGCGGCATCCTCTACAAGGATGAGGGCAGCCGGTTCGGCCTCGGCAGCTTCAAGGCTCTCGGCGGCGCCTATGCGGTCTGGCGCCTGCTGGCGCGGATGGCAGCGGCGGCGGGCGCCCCGGCACCGGACGCCGCCGACGCGCGGACCGGCCGTTTCGCCGGCGTCACGGTGACCTGCGCCACCGACGGCAATCACGGCCGCTCCGTCGCCTGGGGTGCCGCGACGTTCGGCTGCCGCTGCATCATCTACGTGCACGAAACGGTCAGCGACGGGCGTTGCGCCGCCATAGCCGCCTTCGGTGCGGAGATCAGGCGCGTCCCCGGCACCTATGACGACGCGGTCCGCCGCGCCGCCGCCGATGCCGCCACCGAAGGCTGGACCGTGGTCTCCGACACATCCTATCCCGGCTACACCGACATCCCGCGCGACGTGATGCAGGGCTATGCCGTGATGGCCGACGAGGCGCTGCGCCAGTCGGCCCCGGACGGGCCGCCGACCCATGTCTTCGTCCAGGCGGGCGTGGGCGGCCTCGCCGCTGCGGTCTGCGGTCACTACTGGGAGACGCTGGGCGAGAGACGGCCGCGCTTCGTCGTGGTCGAGCCGGACCGTGCCGCCTGCCTCTTCGCCAGCGCCGCCGCCGGGCGACCGACGGCGGTCGGCGGCGATCTCGACACGCTGATGGCGGGGCTCGCCTGTGGCGAACCCTCCCTCCTCGCCTGGGAGATATTGGAAGGGGGGGCCGACGCCTTCATGACGGTCACGGACGCGGCGGCCACCGACTGCATGCGGCTGCTCGCGGACGGGACGGGCGCCGACGCGCCCATCGTCGCGGGGGAGTCCGCGGTGGCCGGACTGGCAGGCCTGCTCGGCGCGGCGATGCG
>JBKBLL010000160.1:0-8993 GCA_046296375.1 Alphaproteobacteria bacterium
CCTGGCTGATCGCGGGCGTGGCCACGGCCGCCTCGGTCGCGGGCGGTTTCGCGGGCTACGCGATCGGCCACTTCTTCTTCGAGGCGCTCGGGCGGCCGATCCTGGACCTCTATGGCTATGCAGACCGGTTCAAGGCGTTTGCCGACGCCTACAACGAATGGGGCATCTGGATCGTCGGCGGCGCCGGTTTCACGCCCTTCCCCTACAAGGTCATCACCATCGCCAGCGGCGTCACGGGGCTGAATCTGGCCGAGTTCGGGCTTGCCTCCGTTGTCTCGCGCGGGGCACGCTTCTTCCTGGTGGCGGCCCTGCTCTGGCATTTCGGGCCGTCGCTGCGCCGCTTCATCGAAGGCAATCTCGCCGTGCTGACCACCGCCTTCTTCGTCCTGCTGGTGGGTGGCTTCGTTGCCATCCGGTTCGTGCTCTGACGCCATGCGTACGCTGGCCGGAGGGCGGATCGCGGGACTCGGCATAGCCGCGGCGAGTGCCGCCATGCTGGCGGCGGCGTTCGCGTTCCAGCATCTCGCCGGCCTCTATCCCTGCGAACTCTGCATCTGGCAGCGCTGGCCCTATGTGGCGACGGTACTGCTCGGGATCGCTGCGGCCCTCCTGCCGCCCGCCGGCCGGGCCGCGGCGCTGGCCCTCGCCGCCCTGGTCTTCCTGGGCGGTGCCGGCATCGCCGCCTTCCATGTCGGCGTCGAGCAGGGCTGGTGGCAGGGGCTCGCGGCCTGCGGGACGACCCTGCCGGAGGCCCGTACGGTGGAGGAACTGCGCGCCGCCCTGCTGGCGCAGCCGGTCGTCCGCTGCGACGAGGTCGCCTGGTCGCTCGCCGGCACTTCCATGGCCGGATGGAACGGGCTGTTGTCCGCCGGCCTCGCCGTCCTATCGTTCTGGGGGGCATTCGCGGCATGGGGTCGAGGACGATGACGAGAGACGACGCTCCCAGCGACGTTCGGCTCGACGACGTGGCGGTCGAACCGCCGCGGCTCCGCCTGACGGGCGAGGCGCGGCTGCCCGGCGACCCGGGCCCGCGCGAGATCGTCGAGCGCATCCTGCGGGTCGACCATGCCGGCGAGTACGGCGCGGTGCGCATCTACGAGGGCCAGCTCGCCGTGCTCGGCCACGGCCGGCACGCGCATCTGCTCCGGCACATGGCGGAACAGGAGCGCCGCCACCGTGCGGCGTTCGAGCGCCACATCGTCGCGCGGCGCGTCCGCCCGACGGCCCTGCAGCCGCTCTGGCACGTCGCTGGCTTCGCCCTGGGTGCCGCCACCGCCATGCTCGGCGAGCGTGCCGCGATGGCCTGCACCGTGGCCGTCGAGGAGGCCATCGACGAACACTATGCCGAACAGATCCGCGCGCTCGGCGACGACGAGGCGGACCTGCGCGCCGAGCTGGAGACGTTCCGGCGCGAGGAACTGGAGCATCGCGACATCGGCCTCGCGCACGAGGCCGAGCAGGCGCCGGGCTATGAACTTCTGTCGGCCGGCATCAAGGCCGGATCGCGCCTGGCCATCTGGCTGTCGACCCGCATCTGACGGCGAAGCCACCGGTCGCGGCGGGCGTCAGAGGGCGAACGTCACGTGGCCGCTCGAATCGATCGTCCATGCGGGATTCCAGGCGATCTCCCACGCGTGACCGTCGGGGTCGGCGATATAGCCCCTGTAGCCGCCGTGGGACGGCTCCGACGCGGCCGCCAGCGGCCGGCCGCCGTGCTGTGCCAGCCGTGCCAGCGTGGACGCGACCTGATCGCGGTCGGTGACGTTGTGGGCCAGCGCGAAGGCGCCGGGTGCTTCTGAAACGGGCCTGCCCATATCGGCGGCAAGAGCGGTGCGGAGCCAGGTTCCCAGGACAAGACCGTTCATCTGATAGAAGACGATCTCGTCGTTCTCGAACGTCGGCGTCCAGCCAAAGCCTTCCGTGTAGAAGCGCCGCGAGCGCCGAAGGTCGCCCACGCCGAGCGTGACGACCGCAATCTGCTGCTGCATGTGCCGTGTTCCCCCGTCCGCCGGCTTCGGATGAATCGGCGCTGCTGCCGTAGCTATTGCACGTCCTGCCGCCAGGGTCTCCCGGGCTGCTCTCGACCGCATGGGCCGGACGTGGCAAAGTCCGTACAACGAACAGGCAGCCCGGAGGAAGCGATGGAAGCCAGACAGACTCGCGGCGCGACCGTGCAGGCGCCGACCCAGGCGCTCGCGGCCTTTGCGGCCACGCTGCGCTATGAGGATCTTCCCGCCCCCGCCCTCGCGGTGGCCAAGCACTGCATCCTAGACTGGCTGGGCGTGACGCTCGCGGGATCCCACGACCCGCTCGTCGCCATGCTCGTCGAGGAAGTCGCCGACCAGGGCGGCCACGAACAGGCCAGCGTCATCGGCTGGGGGCAGCGCGCCAGCATGAGCCAGGCGGCGCTCGTCAACGGCGCGGCGGGCCATGCACTCGACTTCGACGACGTGCTGCGGGCCTTCATGGGCCATCCGACCGCACCGGTCCTGCCCGCCCTGCTGGCGCTGGCAGAGCGCCGCGGCGCCAGCGGGCGCGACCTGATCGAGGCTTTCGCCGCCGGCGTGGAACTCGAGGCGCGGGTCGGGCGCATGATGACCGAAAGCCACTATGCGCGCGGCTTCCACTCCACCGCGACGCTGGGCACGATCGGGGCCGCCACGGCCTGCGGTCGCCTGCTGGGCTTCGACGCGGATCGCATGGCGACGGCCATCGGTATCGCCGCCACCCAGGCGGCCGGCCTCAAGTCCATGTTCGGGACGATGTGCAAGCCGCTCCATGCAGGAAAGGCGGCCCAGAACGGCCTGCTCGCGGCCAGCCTCGCCGCGCGCGGCTTCACCAGCCGCCAGGACGCGCTCGAATGCGTCCAGGGCATCGGCGAAACGCAGTCGGACGGCCTCAACGCCGAAGCCGGCCTTGCCGGTCTCGGGTCGACCTGGCATCTGCCGGACGTGCTCTTCAAGTACCATCCGGCCTGCTACGGCACGCACGCGCCGATCGAGGCGTCGCGCAAGGTGGCGGCGAACGATGCGTACGACCCGTCGGCGGTCGAGCAGGTCGAGGTCCGGGTCGACCAGCGCTGCCTAAGGATGTGCAACATCCCGGAACCTGTGACCGGCCTCGAGGGCAAGTTCAGCCTGCGCTACAATGTCGGCCTGGCTCTCGCGGGCCGGGCCACGGGTGCGCTCGGGTCGTACGAGGACGCGGCAACCCAGGCTCCCCCCGTCGTGGCGCTGCGGGACAAGGTCCGCGTCGAGCCGGCGGACGGTCTGGGCGCGAACGAGGCCGAGGTCGTGGTCCATCTCCGTGGCGGCCTCGTCCTGCGCGAGCGCGAGGATGTCGGCGTGCCGAAGCGCGATCTCGACGACCAGTGGAGCCGGCTTGTAACCAAGTTCCGCGCGCTGACGGAGCCGCTCGTGGGGACCGAGAAGGCCGCGGCCATCGTCGCCGCGGTCACCGGTCTGGAGCGGGCGGAGGGCGTGTCCGGCCTGCTGTCGCCGTTGACCAGGATCGAGGAGTAGGCTTCGGCCGGCCGGATCAGGCCGTCGGGGGCCAGGGGAGGTCGATCCGGCAGGAAAATCCTTCCGGATCGAACCGCCGCTCGCAGGTGCCCTTCAGTTCGAAGCGCACCGTCTGCTCGATCAGGATGCTGCCGAAGCCGCGTCGGGTCGGTTGTTCTACCGCGGGTCCGCCGCGCTCGATCCAGTCGATGACGAGGCGTGTCCCGTCGATCCGCCAGTGCAGCCGCAGGCTGCCGCCTTCGCCGGCGAGCGCGCCATACTTCGCGGCGTTCGTGCAGAGCTCGTGGAAGAGCATGCTGAACGCCTGGGCGAAGCGCGGCGCCATCGCCACGTCGGGGCCGCGAATCTCGATGCGGTGCCCGGCCTCGCCGTGCGGGGCGACGGCCTCGCGGGCGATCGCGTCCAGGCTGGTCGTCGTCCAGTGCGCCTTGGTGAGCAGGCCGTGCACCCGCGACAGGGCCTGCAGCCGACCGATGAAGGCCTCGGCGAACTCGCCGAGATCGCGGCTTCGGCGCAGCGTCTGCGAGGCGAGCGCGGTGATGACGGCGAGGATATTCCGGACCCGGTGGTTCAGCTCAGCCAGCAACAGGCGTTGCTGGGCTTCGGCGCGCTTGCGCTCCGTGACGTCGGCGAGCGCCCCGATCATGCGAACCGGCCGCCCCGCCCCGTCGCGGACGACATAGCCGCGATCCAGGACGTCGGCAAAGCCGCCGCCGGCGCGCGCGATGCGGTATTCGTCCTGCCACTGGTCGCCCGTCCCGCCCAGGGCCCGGTCCCGCGCATCGCGTACGCGCTCGCGGTCGTCGGGATGGACCCGCTCCAGCCACTGCGCCATGCGCGACACGGAGTCCGGTGGAGCGCCGCTGATGTCGGCGATGGCCGGGCCGTGGATGAGCCGGTCGGAAGGGATGTTCCATTCCCAGATGGCCTCGCGGGTGGCCAACGCCGCGAGCCGGTAGCGTTCCTCACCCGCCGCGAGCTCGCGTTCGCGCTGCGCCCGCTCCTCCAGGAACATGCGGATCTGGTACTGGCGCTGACGTGCGGCCAGGGCGGACCGGATCGCGCTCAGCAACGTCGCAACCCGCAGCGGCCGCTCCAGCAGCACCGGCTTGCCGGTGGGCAGCAGCGCCTCCGCGCGACGGATCTGCCCATCGGGGTCGGCACCGCCCGCGCGGAGCATCACCAGCAGGGGCAGATCCGACCAGGCCGGCTGGAGCCCCAGCGCGTTACGCAGCCCCGGCAACCCCCCGTCGTCGAGCCTCTCCTCGGCGATCAGGGCCGCTCCCGCTTCCGCGACGCCCGCGCACACGTCGCGAATGTCCTGAACGGAGCGGGACCCGATGCCGGCGTCCGCCAGTACCCGCCCCAGCAACTCGGCATCACGGGGACGCCCAGTCAGGATCATGACCTCGCTGCCGCTCATGCGGGTGCGCGAGTCGCGACGATCCCGCCTCCATGGCCCATCAGTTCGGGGATGCCGCCGAGCACGCCGCGCAGTTCCTTGAGCGGTGGGCCGATATGGATCCCGCCCGGACCCAGCACGAATTTCCTGAGACTGCGGTCGTGCGGGCCGCTGCGGCACTTGAATACCGAAAGGGTCTGGCGAAGTTCCGCGCCATATTCGTAGTGCCGTAGAAGCACGATGTTGTCGGCGAGGTAACTCACGTCGACCGGGGCAGGCATCGGCGTGAACAGGCCGTGCTGGCTGAAGACGAGAAGCGAGACCACGCCGAGTTGCCCGGTGTAGCTCAGCAGTTCGTGCAGCTGCAGGACGAGGTTGCGCTCCTGCGACATCGAGTTTAGGTAGCCGGTGAGGCTGTCGATGACGATCACGCGTGCACCGCGGCACTCGATCTCGTCCTTCACGTCGCGCGCGAACTGGCCAGGGGTCCGTTCCGCCGGGTCGATCTGCTGGATGGTGACCAGCCCGGAGTCGACGAAGGGTTCGAGGTCGAGACCGAGGCCCGACGCGCGCTTGAAGAAGGTCGGCAGCCGCTCGTCGAACAGGTAGACCGCCACCCGCTCGCCACGCTGCGCCGCCGCGTGGGTGCACAAGGTCGCGATCGAGGATTTACCGACACCAGCGGGACCGATCAGCAGCGTGCCGCTGCCGCGGTCTATGCCGTTGCCGAGCATCCCGTCGAGCTCGGGCGAGCCGGTCGAGGCGGTTCCGTTGACGAAGGGCCGGCGGAATTCGGCCGCGATCAGGCGCGGGAAGACGGCAAGGCCGCCCGTCGCGATCATATAGTCGTGCCAGCCCGTCCGCATCGGGACGCCGCGGATCTTGCGGACCCGCAGGCGCCGGCGGGCAGGGCCGAAATCGGGCGCTATCTCGTCCAGCTCGACCACGCCGTGGGCGAGGCTCTGCAACTCGAACGACCCGTCGGGGCCCGACAGGCTCTGATCGTCGAGGAGAAGGACGGTGCAGCCGCGCGAGGAGAAGAACTGCTTCAGGCCGATCATCTCGCGACGGTAGCGATGCGCGGTGCCCGCCAGGAGGCGGAATTCGGAGAGGGAATCGATCACCACACGGCTCGGTGCGGCGCTTTCCACGCCGGCCATGATCTCCTGCATCAACTCGGGCAGTTCGACCTGCGCCGCGAGAAAGACGGTCTGCTCCTCGCGCCGTCGATCCGTCAGCGCGTGGACCTGGACCTCGATACCGTCGAGTGTCCACCCGTGCGAGCGGGCACCGGATTCCAATTCTTCCAGGGTCTCGGACAGGCTGATGAAAAGGACAGGCTCGCCTGCATTGCGGCCTTCCAGAAGAAAATGCAGTCCGAGGGTCGTCTTGCCTGAACCGGGGCTGCCCTGTACCATGTAGATACGTCCGGGCGGCAGGCCCCCTCTCAAAACTTCGTCCAGGCCGTCGATCCCTGTCCTTGCCAGGCTCGGGATCTCCATTGTAATCCGATCTCCCGCACGTTGATCCATCCCGCCACAGGGGGCGGGTACATGGAAACGCGGAATCGGCTTTCGGGTTTCACTGGGCGCGGCGAGTACCGCGTCCGGCCGCCCGACCGCGAACCGGCGGCGACTAGAGCGCCTTCACCTGCTCCATCGCCTCCTCGATCTCGGCGAAGCTCGGCATCACGACACTGGGCAGCGACTTGCGGCCGGTCTCGATGCTGATCTGCGGGGCTTGGTTGTGCAGGTGGGCGACCAGTACGGCCTTGATCGTCTGGTAGAACTTGGCCTCCTCCTGAAAGACGGATCTCAGTCGTGCCGCGATCGGCCCGACGATGCCGTAGGCGAGGAAGACGCCCAGGAAGGTGCCGACGAGCGCGCCGCCGATCATGCCGCCGAGAACCGCCGGCGGCTCGTTGATCGACGCCATCGTCTTGATCACGCCCAGCACGGCGGCGACGATGCCGAGCGCAGGAAGCGCGTCGGCCATCGACTGGAACGCATGGGCGACATGCATGTTCTCTTCGTGGACCTTCTCCAGTTCCTGCTCCAGCATCGCCTCGACCTGGTGCGGGTCGTTCTGGTTCATGGTCATCATGCGCATGTAGTCGCAGATCAGCGACACGGCGAGGCTGTCGGCCAGAATGCGCGGATAGGCCTGGAAGGCCGTGCTCTCGGACGGACGCTCGATATGCGCCTCGATCGCGTTCGGCCCCTTGCTCCGCGCCAGCCGCACGAGCGAATAGAGCAGGCACAGCAGGTCGCGATAGTCCGACTTCTTGAACTTCGTCCCCGAGAAGACTTTCCTCAGGTCCCCGAGAGCGTGCTTGATCGTGTGCCCGTCGTTGGAGATCAGGAAGGCCGCGACCGCCGCGCCGCCGATCATGCCGAACTCGAACGGCAGGGCGGCCAGGATCGGCGCGATGTTGCCGCCGTGGATGATGTAGATCCCGAACACGCAGATCGGGAGCATGACGAAGCCGATGATGGCGAGCATGGCGGAAACTACGCAGCCGGACCGGGAACCGCTCGTAGCGGCCACGTCCGTTCTGCACCCAACTGGTTTATTTCGGGCTAACGCCGGCCGTCGCGGAAGCCCGGTCCCCCACAGGGGTCCGCAGCAGGCGGGTGACATGCCCCATCTTGCGGCCGGACCGCGCCTCCGCCTTGCCGTAGAGATGGACCTTGGCGGCGGGATCGCGCAGGAGGTCGGGCCAGCGCTCGACATCGTCGCCGATCAGGTTGGTCATGACCGCGTCGCAGAGCCGGTCGGGCGCGCCGAGCGGCAGGCCGCAGACGGCGCGGACGAACTGCTCGAACTGGCTGGTGACGCAGGCGTCGATGGTCCAGTGGCCGGAATTGTGCGGCCTGGGCGCCATCTCGTTGACGAGGACGCGCCCGTCGCGGGTCACGAACATCTCCACCGCCAGCAGCCCGACCAGCCCGAGCGCCGCGGCGATGCGCCGGGCGATCGTTTCCGCCTCCGCCGCGAGCCCTGGGGCGAGCGGCGCGGGGGCGACGGTCTCGTCGAGGATGTGGTTGCGGTGCCGGTTCGCGACCGGAACATAGGTGGCCATCGCGCCGTCCAGCCCGCGCGCCACGATCACGGAGATCTCGCAGTCGAAATCGACGAACGCCTCCAGGATTCCCTGGCCGGCGCCCATGGCCCGCCAGGCGACGTCGGGCGCGATGCGACCGTCCATCCGGACCTGGCCCTTGCCGTCATAGCCGAGACGCGTCGTCTTGAGGACGCCGGAGCCGCCCATCGCGCCCATCGCCGCCGCGAGCCCCGCCGCGTCGCCGACGGCGCGGTAATCCGCTGTGCCTATGCCGAGGCCGCGTACGAAGTCCTTCTCCACCACGCGATCCTGGCTGACGCGCAGCGCTTCCCAGCCAGGCCGGACCGGTACGCGGTCCGACAGCAACCGCACCGATTCGTAGGGGATGTTCTCGAACTCGAAGGTCACGACGTCGACCGCGCCGGCGAACCGGGCCAGCGTCTCGCGATCGTCATACGCCGCCCTGGTCCAGGCCGCCGAGACGTAGGCGGCTGGACTGTCTTCGTCCGGGGCGTAGACGTGGCAGCGATACCCCAGCCGAGCCGCCGCCAGGGCCGTCATGCGGCCCAGCTGGCCGCCGCCCAGGATACCGATGGTCGCGCCGGGCGGGACGGGCGCCGCTGCGCCGCCGCCTGTCACGGCAGGTCCGCCGGCGTCTCGGCGACGGCGGCCGTCCGCTCCGCCCGCCAGCGGTCGAGGGCGTCGGCGACGGCCGGATCGCCCAGGGCGACGACCGCGGCCGCGAGCAGGGCGGCGTTGACGGCACCGGCCTCGCCGATCGCGAGCGTGCCGACCGGTACGCCGGCCGGCATCTGCACGATCGAAAGCAGGCTGTCGAGGCCGCTCAGGGTCCGGCTCTGGACCGGCACGCCGAAAACCGGCAGAGGGGTCATCGCCGCGACCATGCCGGGCAGATGCGCGGCGCCGCCGGCGCCGGCGATGATGGCTTTCAGGCCGCGGTTGGCGGCGGATTTGGCATAGGAAACAAGGCGATCGGGGGTGCGGT
>JBKBLL010000161.1:0-8976 GCA_046296375.1 Alphaproteobacteria bacterium
GTGCAGCGCCATTCGGGCGTCGCCCTGGAGCCCACCGCCTGGCAGCGCCGTCATCCCCTGCTGGCGGCGCCGGTGCTGGCCCTGCGCCTCTACCGCCGGGGTGGCTTCCGCTAGGTCCCCCTCTGGTCCGGCTGCGCGCCGGCGGTTATGAATCGATCGCCGTCCCGCGTGCCAAGACCGAGCGAACGAGGATCCGCCAGAGATGACCGAACCGACCGGACCCTTGAAGGGTTACCGCATTCTCGATCTGACGAACGTGCTGTTCGGCCCCTACGGAACGCAGACCCTGGGCGACTGGGGTGCCGAGATCGTCAAGATCGAGGCCCTCACCGGCGACATGTGGCGGAACTCCGGCCAGTTCCGCAATCCCGGCATGAGCGGCCAGTTCATGGCGGCCAACCGCAACAAGCGCAGCCTGGCGCTCGACCTGAAGCACGCCGACGGCAAGGCGGTGCTGCGGCGCCTGCTGCCGACCGCGGACGCCCTGGTCAGCAACATCCGCCCCGCCGGCCTGGCCCGGCTGGGCTTCGGCTACGAGCAGTGCCGGGAACTGAACCCGAAGCTGGTCTATGCGACCGCCACCGGCTTCGGCCAGGACGGGCCGTGGCGGGCGCGGCCGGCCTTCGACGAGATCATCCAGGCGGCCTCCGGCTTCGCCTCCGCGATGGGGACCGACGAGGAGCCGGCCTTCGTGCCGAGCCTGATCGCCGACAAGATCTGCGGCGTGGCGCTCACCGCGGCGGTCACGGCGGCGCTGTTGCACCGCGAGCGCACCGGCGAAGGCCAGATGGTCGAAGTGCCGATGCTGGAGACGCTGGCGGCCTTCAACAGCATCGAGATGCTGGGCGGCTCGGCCTTCGTCCCGCCAATCGGTCCGACCGGCTACAAGCGCATGAAGGCGCGCCGCCCGGTGCGCACCATGGACGGATGGCTGACGATGCTGCCCTATTCGGGCGACAATTGGTGCGCCTTCTTCGAGGCGGTCGGCCGGCCGGAGTGTATCGAGGAATTCGAGGTCCGCGATCCGGTCAAGCGCGCGCGGAACATCGACCGCATCTACGACCGGATGCGCGAGATCGCGATCCTGCGGACCACCGCGGAATGGGAAGAACTGCTGCTCGCCATCGACGTGCCGCACACCGCGTTCACGAAGCTGACCGAGGTCGCCGAGCAGGAGCATCTGAATGCGGTGGGCATGTTCCCCGAACTCGACCATCCGACCGAGGGCAGGATCCGCCAGGCCCGACCGCCGGCCCGCTTCGGCGCGACGCCGGCCGGGATCCATCGCCTGCCGCCGCGGCTGGGCGAACATACGCGCGAGATCCTGCGCGAGGCCGGCTTCGGCGACGCGGAGATAGACGCGCTGGCCGAGGCGCGGGCGATCGCGGTCGCCTAGGGCCCCGATTTTCCAGCCGTATCCTTCCGCCGCCGGGAGCGGCGCTACGATGAGGACGGGTCTGCGATGACGAGCACGAGCTTCCGCGCCGCCGGCTATGCGTGGCGCCTCTACTGCGGTGCGGGCGTGATCGAGGAGAGCCTCGGGGAGGCGGTGAAGCGCGCGGGCGCGCGGCGCGCCTTCGTCGTCTGCTCGCCGTCGGTCAACCGGCGCACCGACACGGTCCGGCGCATCGAGGCGACGCTGGGCTCCGCCTTCGCCGGCGTATTCGACGGTATCGAGAAGGATTCGACCTACGGCTCCGTCTGCGCCGCGGTGGACGCGGCGCGCGCCGCGGAGGCGGACATGCTGATCGCGGTCGGCGGCGGCAGCGTCATCGTCGCGGTGCGTGCGGTGGCGATTTTCCTGGGCGAGACGGGCGATCCGTTCGCGCTGATGACCCAGTATCCGGAGGGCAGACCGGCCTACAGCCCGCGCCTGCTCGCACCCAAGCTGCCGATCGTCAACATCCCGACGACGCCGACCAGTGCAATGAACCGGGCCGGCACCGGGCTCAAGAACCCCGACCTCGAGCACCGGATGGAGTATTTCGACCCGAAGACGCGGCCGCACTCGATCTTTCTGGACGGAGGCGTCCTGCTGAGCGCGCCGCGGGACGTGATCCGTTCCACGGCGACGACGGTCTTCGCCGGGCAGATCGGCGCCATGTCGCAGATCGACCTGAACCCGCTGGCGGAGGGCGACCGCGATCAGGCCTTCAGGCTGGCGCACCGCGCCTATCTCCGCCTCATGGACGAACTCGACAATCCGGCCCTGCGCCTCGACCTCGCCCTCGCCGCCTTCCTGCAGAACCGGGCCGAGGACGACGGCCGCGCCGGCTTCCGCGGCGGCGCGTTCAGCGGAAACTATGCGGTCTCGACCGCGCTGCACGTCCGCTACCCGCATGTCGGGCAGGGCGAGTCGACCTCGGTCGTGCACGCCCCTGCGATGCGCCTCGCCGCGGACGGCGACCTGCGTCCGGCCCGGCAGGTCGCGGAGGCGATCGGCGTGTGGATCGAGGGGATGACCGCCGCCGAGGCGACCCTCGCCGTGGCCGACGCCGTCGAGGCGATCTACGCCCGCGTCGGCGTGCCCACGCGGCTGAGCCAGCTCGGCATTCCCGACGACGACCTGCCGAACATCGCGCGCGAGACGATCAAGAACTTCAACTTCAACCCCGACGCACGGGCTCCGGAGGAACAGGTCGAAGCCGCGCTGCGGCTGCTCCGCCACGCCTGGTAGGGCGATGGCGCCGCCGGCGCGCCGCGTCCGGCAGGGGCGCCCGCCGGGACGACGCCCTTTCGGCAAGGGTGCGACCGGCCGAAAGGCGCCGCGGAACCGCCAGGTCCTGACGCTGTTGCCCTGGCACGACCTGCGGCACACGGCAGCGAAAGGACCGCCGCCATGACCTACACAGTCGGCGATTTCTTCTGGGAGCGGCTGGCTGCGTGGGGCATCAGGCGTGTGTTCGGCTATCCGGGCGATGGCATAAACGGGCTTCTCGGGGCTCTCCAGCGCCGCGGCGGCGACATCGAGTTCGTTCAGGTCCGGCATGAGGAAATGGCGGCCTTCATGGCTGCCGCCCATGCCAAGTTCACCGGAGAGATCGGGGTCTGCCTCGCGACATCCGGGCCCGGCGCATCCCATCTCATCACGGGCCTCTACGACGCCCGCCTGGATCACGTGCCGGTACTGGCCGTCGTCGGGCAGCAGGCGCGTTCGGCCCTGGGCTCCCATTATCAGCAGGAAGTCGACCTGCTCTCCATGTTCAAGGACGTGGCCGGAACCTTCGTCGAGCAGGCGTCGGTTCCGCTCCAGGTCCGTCACCTGGTCGACCGGGCCGTGCGATTGGCCGTCGGCAAGAGGGCGGTAACCGCCCTCATCTTCCCGAACGACCTTCAGGATGCGCCTTACGAGGAGCCGTCGCGCGCCCATGGTTCGACCTTTTCCGGGGTCGGATACCGCCGGCCGAAGGTCGTGCCGTTCGACGAGGACATCGCGCAGGCGGCGGACATCCTCAACGCCGGGTCCAAGGTGGCCATTCTGGTGGGAGCCGGAGCGCTGCATGCGACCGACGAGGTCGTGGAGGTGGCCGAGCGGCTCGGAGCGGGCGTAGCCAAGGCGCTCCTCGGCAAGGCCGCCGTACCGGACGACCTGCCCTACGTTACCGGTGCGATCGGCCTGCTCGGGACGTCCGCGAGCTGGGATCTGATGCAGGGCTGCGACACGCTTCTGATGGTCGGGTCGGGCTTTCCCTATGCGGAGTTCCTGCCGCCCGAGGGTCAGGCGCGCGGCGTCCAGATCGATCTCGAGCCCGGAATGGTCTCCCTGCGCTACCCGATGGAGGCGAATCTCATCGGCGACAGCGGCGAAACGCTGCGCGCGCTCCTACCGCTCCTGGAGCGGAAGTCCGACCGGTCCTGGCGGGAGGCAGTGGAGGCGAGCGTCGCCGCCTCCTGGGAGGCGCTGGAGGCGCGCGCCCTGCAGCCCGCCGAGCCGGTAAACCCGCAGCGGGTGTTCTGGGAACTGAGCCCGCGGCTGCCCGACGGGGCGATCGTGACGTCGGACAGCGGCTCCTGTGCCAACTGGTTCGCGCGCGACCTGAAGATGCGGCGGGGGATGATGGCCTCGCTGTCGGGCGGCCTCGCATCGATGGGGGCGGCCGTTCCCTACGCCATCGCCGCCAAGATGGCGTATCCCGGCCGTCCCGTGGTCGCGCTGGTGGGCGACGGCGCCATGCAGATGAGCAACATGGCCGAGCTGATCACCGTGGCCAAGTACTGGCGCGACTGGACCTCGCCGACCTGGATCTGCATGGTCCTCAACAACCGGGACCTGAACCAGGTCACCTGGGAGCAGCGGGTCATACAGGGAGACCCGAAGTTCGAAGCGACGCAGACCATCCCCGACGTCCCCTATCATCGCTTCGCCGAGATGATCGGTCTACGCGGCATCCATGTCGACGCGCCGGACGACATCGCGCCGGCCTGGGAGGAGGCTTTCGCATCCCCCGTGCCCGTGGTGCTGGAGATGCGCACCGACCCCGACGTGCCGCCGCTGCCGCCGCACATCACCCTGGAGCAGGCCGCCGCCTTCATGGCCTCGCTGCCGTTGGATCCCGACCGGCGCGGCGTGATCGTCAATACCGTCCGACAGGTGCTCGGCTCGATCCTGCCGGGCGCCGCGTCTTCTGGAGACGGCAAGCGGGGCGCGTGACGCGGCACCCCGCCCCTCGGCCTAGCGAACTGCCGCCTTCGTAAGCGTGAACAGCGGCAGAGCGATCATGGGACGATACCCAGTTCGCGCGCCTTGATCTGCAGTGCGAGCACCTTGGAGAAGATGCGGCACTGCGCCAGTCCGCCGGCGTGGAACCACACGCCCTTCTGGCCGGTGGGCCGCCACATGCCGTGCAGTTCGCCCTCCGCGTCGAAACCCCAGACGCGGCCGATACGCTCCCCCACCGCATCGCCGAGCATGCGCCGTGCGGCGGCGGCCTGGCCTTCGTAGCCGGTCGCCAGCACGATCAGATCGGCCGACATGACGCTGCCGTCCTTCATGATCGCCCCCTCGGGCCCGAAGCGCTCGATATCGTCGTACTGGATCAGGCCGACGCGGCCGTCGACGATCATCTCCGAACAGCCGGCGTCGAAGTAATATCCGCCGCCGCGGCTCTGGTACATGATCTGCCAGCCCGATCCGCCCTCGCCGGACGAGAGGCGGAAGCCCCTGCGCTCCAGCCCGTCCAGCAGCGCCTTGTCGGCGATGCGGTTCTTCTCCGTGATCAGCTGGTGCGCGCGGCGGTAGACCGGGAAGGGGAAGGATACGGCGAGAAGGTCCTTGTCCTCGAACGGGATCTCCTCGTCGTAGAGGGCGTAGGGCGCCTGCGCTTCCTTCAGGCTGACGACGAGGGTCGGACTGCGCTGGACCAGCGTGACCGAAGCGGCGCCGGAGACGCAGAGATCCTGCGCCACGTCGTGGCCGGAGGTACCGGTGCCCAGGACCAGCGCGCGCTTGCCCTTCCACTCCAGGCCGCTGCCGTAGCGGCCGGAATGGCGAACCGTGCCGCGGAAGTCCTTCAGGCCGGGCAGGTCCGGCATGATCGGCGTGGTGCTGACGCCGTTGGCGAAGACGATGTGGCGCGGCCGCATGCGCCGCTCGGTGCCGTCCGCCCGCTTCAGAACCGTGTACCAGCAGTCGGCGTCCTCGTCCCAGCTGCCCGAGACGAGTTCGGTGCCGGTCCAGACGTTGAGTTCCATCGCCTCGGCGTAGATCTCGAACCAGTTGGCCAGCATGTCCTTCGGGATGAAGACCGGCCAGGACGGCGGGAAGGGCATGTAGGGCAGGTGGTTGACGCGCGTCTCGTTGTGCAGCGTCAGCGCGTGGTAGCGGCGGCGCCAGCTGTCGCCGATCCGCTCGTCCCGGTCGACGACCAGCGTATCGATGCCGAGCAGGCCCAGCCGCGCGGCGATGGTAAGGCCGGACTGCGCGGCACCCACGACCAGAACCGCCGGGTCGCGGTCCTCGTAGGCGCGTGCTTTCTCGCGCCGGTCGAGCCAGTTCTCGCCGCCGAAATTGCGCTTCCAGTCCACGTTCTGCCAGCGCTTGCCGTTGGCCGGGTCCTCGTGCCCGCGGATTTCGTCGAGCGCGGTCATCAGCGTCCAGGCGCGCAGCCCGTCCGCCTCGGGCACCAGACGCACGACGCCGCTGCAGGGGCCGACGGACGTCTCGAAGGCGAAGATCGCCTCGATGCACGGCGTGCCGGCGCGGGTCACCCGCCGCGGCGGAGTCCGGCCCTCGGCGAGCGCGAACCGTGCGGAAGCCGCGGGCGGTGCCGCCGCGCCCAGCCGTGCCGCCACGGCGCCGGCGCCGGAGGTCGTGCTCAGGTCCCAGCCGAAGGCGAGGAGGTCGCGCCAGTGGCAGTCGCGGGCGAAGAGCGCGCCGAGGCGCGCGGCGTCACCGGATTCCAGTGCAGCCGCGAAATCGCCGAGCCAGGTGCCGGCGACCGCCGCCTCCGGCAGATCGATCTGAATGCCGTCCATCGCGCCTTCCCTCCGCCCTTCTTCATGAAGCCGATGTTGGGGGAGCCGACCGGCAATTTCCAGTGGGGGCAGACAGTGCCCGCGCGCCCCGTCCTTCCGGCACGCGGTGGCGGCCGCTATCCTGGCGCGGTCGCACGTGGATCGCGTGCCGCCCAGGGGAGGTGGAGGTGCAGATGCAGGCCGGCGAGGGCTCCGGACCGCTGGTCGCGGTCTTCACCAAGAACCGGACGAACCCGGCCTATGACGGGGCGCGCGCCGGCGCCGACCGGGTGGCCGCGCGGTTCGGCGGACGGGTGCGGCATTTCGTGCCCACGGTGCCGGACGACGTGGACCAGCAGATCGCGCTGGTGGACGCGGCGCTGGCCGAGCGCCCCGACGCGGTGGTGATGATCCCCGCCCACCCGACGGCGCTGCTGCCCGCGCTGGCCAAAATCCATGCGGCCGGCATCCCGGTCGTCACCGCGGTCGCGCGGGCCGAGGACCCGCAGGTGCTCTGCCATGTGGGGGCGGACGACGAGGCGGTCGGCTTCGCCGTCTCGGCGCATCTCTTCGACCGTCTCGGGGGCCGCGGCGACGTGCTGCTGGTGGGTGGCCATCCCAATTCGAGCACCACGCACGATCGCGAGCGCGGCTTCCGCCGGGCCGTGGCGGCCAATCCCGGCATCCGCGTCGCGGGCGTGGTGCGTGGCGACTATCAGCGGGATTCCGGGCGTGCGGCGATGGCGGCCGTGCTCGCCGACGGGGTTCCATTCGACGCCGTCGTCGCCGCGAACGATCAGAGTGCGCTCGGCGCGCTCGACGCCCTGGCCGCGGCGGGACGGCGCGCTCCCGTGGTCGGCGTGAACGCCATCCCCGCCGCCGTGAAGGCGATCCAGGCGGGCGACCTCCTCGCCACCGTCGCCTTCGACGCCATGTCGATCGCGTCGATCGCGGCGGAGGCGGTGCTGCGCCATCTGGGCGGCCAGGCGCTGCCGCACGAGATCATGCTGCCGGTGACCGTGGTGGACGCCGGGAACTGCGCGGCCTGGGACCTCCCCTACGAGCGGCGCGGCACGCCCGCTTGGGAGACCGTCGTAATCGCCTGACACCCGACGCCCGCGGCGTTTCCTTTTAGCCGGCGCGGCCTACCTCCAGCGCGGTGAGATTCTTCGCCCGATTCATCGGCCTCCTGCTCGTGCTGAAGCTGCTCGTCGCCTGTTCGGGATCGGCGCTGGTGAACGCGCTGACGCCGCGGTCCGGCTACACCGTGGAACGCGGCCTCGCCTATGGCGACGGGCCGCGCCGCAAGCTCGACGTCTACCGGCCGGCGGGTGCCGGGCCGGACGCGCCGGTGCTGGTCTTCCTCTACGGCGGAGGCTGGGACTCCGGTGATCGCGCCATGTACCGCTTCGTCGGGCAGGCCTTCGCGGACCGCGGCTACGTCACCGTTCTTCCGGACTATCGCGTCCATCCCGAGGTTGTCTGGCCCGAGTTCCTCGACGATGTCGCCGCGGCCGTCGCCTGGGCCCGGCGGGCGGCGCCGGCCGCACCGCTGCTGCTGGCGGGGCATTCGGCGGGCGCCTACAACGCGGCGATGCTGGCGCTCGACCGGCGTTGGCTGGGCGCGCACGGCCTCGATCCGGGCGACCTGACGGCGGCGGCGGGCATCGCCGGGCCGTATGACTTCCTGCCGCTGACCAGCCCGGTGCTGAAGACGATCTTCGGACCGGAGGATCGCCGGGCGCGCACGCAGCCGATCAGCCATGTCGACGGGTCGGGACCGCCCATGCTGCTGGTCACGGGCGGTGGCGACACGACCGTCGATCCGGCCAACAGCGTGCGACTGGCCGAGCATATCCGAGCGGCCGGCGGCGAGGCGGAGGTGAAGATCTACGGTCGCCTCGGGCATGTGGCGATCGTCGGTGCCCTGGCGGCGCCGCTGCGCGGTCTGGCGCCGGTGCTCGACGACGTGGACGCCTTCTTCCGCCGCGCCCTCGCCGCCCGCGGCACCGCCCGGCAGGACCCGTGAAACGGTCCGTGCCACGGCGCGTGTCAGGGCTTTTCCGCCACGCCTGCGCCTCGTCGACACGGCGCCCGCCCGCCCACCCGCGATAGCGATTGCGGGGCCACGGGCCACGCCATAAACGGAGTGCGGTCCGTCCGTTCGGTGGACTGCGACCTTGCGGCACCAGAATTCGGGCGGAGCGGAATGGGAAGCGTGTTTCTCGGCCTTGCGAGCATCGTCGCCGGCGCCTTCCTGCTGCAGATCTCGAACGGATGGCTGGGCATCCTCGTGCCGCTGCGGCTGGGTATCGAGGGCTATTCCGCCGCCGTGGTCGGCTTGGTCGTCACCGCGCATTCCGTCGGCTTCCTGGTCGGCTGCATCTTCGCGCCACGCCTGGTGGGCAGCCTCGGCCACATCCGCGCCTTCGCCGTGCTGGCGGCCTCCGTCTCGGTGGCGACGATGGCCTTCACGGCGACGGTCGACCCGCTGCTCTGGGGGCCGCTGCGCCTCGTCACCGG
>JBKBLL010000162.1:0-337 GCA_046296375.1 Alphaproteobacteria bacterium
CGCGGGGATACGTAAAGGCCCACGATGTCGGTGAGCTTTTCGGCGAACGCCGGGACCCTGGAAAGCTTGAAGGCGCGCCAGCGATGAGGGCTGAGGCCGTGCGCCTTCCAGATACCCTGCACGGTCGAGGCGGCGACACCCGCGGCCTCGGCCATGGCGCGCACCGTCCAGTGGGTCGCCTCGTGCGGCGGCGGCGCGAGGGTCAGGCGGACGATCTCGGCCACGCGTTCGGCCGGGATCGGCGCGATGCCGGGCGGGCGGGTCCTGTCGGTGAGCAGGCCGTCCACGCCGTCGTGGCAGAACCGCTCCTACCAACGCCAGACGCAGGTCTTGGACT
>JBKBLL010000162.1:347-8972 GCA_046296375.1 Alphaproteobacteria bacterium
CATCGCCGCTGAGAAGGACGATCCGCGCCCGCCAGACGTGCTTCTGCGGGCTCTTCGGATCGATCGAGATGGCTCGCAACCGCCTGCGGTCGCTCGCCGACAACGTGAAAGAAATCCCGGTGCGCATCCCGTAGACTCGCACCGAAACGCCTCCAGTGGAATCCCCGCATCAGGACTCTTTTGATACGAACTATCCACTAGGACGAACGCCCCAGGCCCTCCCGGCCCGCCCCGGGGCCCCTTGCCGGAAGCCGCCCGCATGCGACCTGCCTGCCAAGCCGACCGCCGCCGTGCGGCACCCGGCCCTTGGGGATCCCGGAAGCGATGACGCTGCCGGCCATCCAGGACCATGCGCCGTGGATCGTGCTGGCCCTGGTCGCGGTGGTCTTCGCGTCGTTCCTGCGCGAACGCTTTCGGCCCGACGTCGTCGCCATGAGTGCCGCGGCGCTGCTTCTCGCGCTCGGTATCCTGGAAACGGCCGAAATGACCGCCGTCTTCGGCAATGGCGGCCCGGTCGCGGTCGCCGCCATGTTCGTACTCAGCGCCGCGCTGGAGCGCACCGGCTGCATCGACGTGATCGGCGGCATCGTGAAGCGGGCCGCGGCCCGCTCGCACCTTCGCGCCGTCGTGGCGCTGCTCGCGGCGGCGCTGGTCCTCTCCGCCTTCATCAACAACACGCCGGTCGTGGTCGTGCTCACGCCGGTCGCGATCATGCTGGGGCGCGAGATGGGCGTGGCCCCGTCGCGGCTGCTGATCCCGCTTTCGTTCGCCAGCATCTTCGGCGGCACCACCACCCTGATCGGCACCTCGACCAACCTCCTGGTCAGCGGACGGGCCGCAGCGGCCGGCCTGGCACCGGTCGGCATGTTCGAGATCACCGCCGCCGGCGCGATCCTGGGCCTGGTCGGAATGACCTACCTCGCCGTGGCCGGGCGGTGGCTGCTCCCGGATCGACGGACGCTGGCCGACATGCTCGGCAGCCGCGGAGGGCGAAGCTTCCTCGCCGAACTCGTCGTGCCGGCCGGCTCGCCGTTCGTGGGCAAGCGCGCCGACGCGACCGGGCTCAACGCCGCGCGAGGCCTCGACGTCGTCGACGTCCTGCGCGAGGAGAGGTCGCACCGCTACGCCCTCGACGCGACGATCCTGCGCGCAGGGGACCGCCTCGTCGTCCGCACCAATGCCGGCGACGTGATGGGACTGCGCGAGTCGGGCGACCTCACCGCCGTGGGGGATCCCGCACCCTCCGAGACGGTCGAGGCGCGGCAGACCACGGTCATGGAAGGCATTGTCGGCCCACGCTCGCGCCTCGCGGGCTATCGCATCGGCGAGCTCAACTTTCGCCGCCTCTACGGGGTCTACATACTGGCGGTGCATCGACGCGGCGCCGACCTGTCCGCCGGCTTCCAGGACGTAAGGCTCGAGTTCGGCGACACGCTGCTCCTGGAGGGGCCGCCCGAGGGCCTGCGCCGGCTGTTCGACCGTCGCGTTCTGGTGAACCTGACGCAGCCCGGCGAGCGGCCGCTGCGCCGGTCGAAGGCACCGATCGCGCTCGGTGCCGTCTTCGCGGTCATGGCCGTCTCCGCCCTCGAACTGCTCCCGATCGAGGCGGCCGCGCTGATCGCAGCCGTGTTCGTGGTCGCTGCGGGCTGCCTGACCGCGGACGAGGCTTATGCCTCCATCCACTGGAACATCCTGTTCCTGATCTTCGGCATGCTCGGCGTCGGCCTGGCGATGGAGAAGTCGGGCGCGGTGGCGATCATCGTCGCGGCGGCACTGCCCTATCTCGGCCTTCTGGGACCGCTCGCGGTCCTGGCCGGCATCTATCTCCTCACGTCCCTGCTCACCGAAATGGTCAGCAACAACGCGGCGGCGATCCTGCTGACCCCGATCGCGATCGCCGTCGCGCAGCAGCTGGGGGCCGACCCGCGCCCGTTCGTGATGGCCGTCCTGTTCGCGGCGAGCGCCAGCTTCGCCACGCCGATCGGATACCAGACCAACACGTTCGTCTACAGCGCCGGCGGCTACCGCTTCACCGACTTCCTGAAGATCGGCGTACCGCTCAATCTGCTGCTCTGGGCCACGGCCGTCGCGGTCATCCCGATCTTCTGGCCGCTCTGACCCCCGCCGGTCAGCCGGCGAGCCAGCGCCAGCGGTCGGCCAGCATCAGGAAGACGCCGATGACGGCGAGCGCTCCGGCCGCCGCGGTGACGACCCTGTCCGGCAGGGCGATCCAGTGCGGCTCCTCGAACCGAGCGAGCGTGGCGGGGCCGGCCTTGGCGGCGTTACGCTCCATCGAGCGGGCGATCTCGCGCAGCCACCAGCGGCGGCGCACATATCCCCAGCCGCCCCAGGCGAGCACCATCAGAAGTCCGATCCAGAACCACATCGCACCGCTCCCGCCTTGGCACCGCGCCGTCACTCGACCGGCACGGGCTCGCCGCGCACCTGCACCCATTGCCCGTCGGTCTTGCGGAAGGCTTCGCCGTCGGCACTGACGAAGCGCGTTCCGTCCCACACCCGGCTCTGCAGGCGCAGCATGTCGCCGTCGAGCGCGATCCAGTTGTATGCGTTGGGCTCGGCCCGGAGGCGGGTGCTGGTCGCGGTCGACGCCTGCGCGACCAGGATGGAGCGTTTGATGACCGCATGGTGCGTGATGACGTCGCCGGTGAAGGCCCGGTGCAGATGCCCGGCCAGCAGCAGGTCCACGCCGACCTGCTCGAAGGTTCTGAGGGCGCGGCCGGCGCGGCGCACGATCCCGGTGCCCGGCGAATCGGGCGGCGGCAGGAACGGATGGTGCGTGCACACGATCTTGAAGACGCCGTCCTCGTGCGGCGCCAGGATCTCGCCCACCCGCTCGATCTGGCGCGGCGAGATGCTCCCTTCCTTCCAGCGGAGCGGCCGTGCCGTGTTGACGCCCAGGACGACCATGTGCGGGTCCGCATAGACGGGCCCCAGATCGGTCGAAACGTAGCGGCGGTAGCGCTCCCAGGTGCGCGTCATGCGCGAGAAGGGCCGCCAGAGCGGCGGCAGGTCGTGATTGCCGGGAATTACCAGCGACGGCGACGGCAGCGCGTCCAGGAACCGGCGCGCGGCGGCGAACTGGCTGTGCAGGGCACGCTGGGTGAGGTCCCCGGACACGACGATCAGGTGCGGTGGCGCCGCGTCGAGATCCGCGAGCAGCCCTTCGACCACGCGCTCGTCGATCCGGCCGAAATGCAGGTCGGACAGATGGGCGATCAGTCTCATCGTTAGGCTTTTCCGGCTTTTGCGGGCAGGACGGGCGGGTTTGCCGGCCACCGCACAAATGGTGTGGCGCGGTGACGCGGAGCCACTACAATACCTGAAACCTTCCGTCGGCAATGCCCACCGCAGAATGAGTGGCGCGGCCGCCGGACAGGATCCGTATCGGGGCGGGAACGGGAGCGGGAATGTCCGGGGACTATATCCTCGAGACCGAAGGGCTGACGAAGGAGTTCAAGGGCTTCGTCGCCGTGCGGGACGTGTCGCTGCAGGTGCGGCGCCACACGATCCACGCGCTGATCGGCCCGAACGGCGCCGGCAAGACGACGGTCTTCAACCTTCTGACCAAGTTCCTGACGCCGACCGCCGGTCGCATCGTCTATGACGGGCAAGACATCACCCGGACGCGCGCCGCCATGATCGCGCGCAACGGCATGGTGCGCTCGTTCCAGATATCCGCGGTGTTCCCGCATCTGACCGTGCGCGAGAACGTGCGTGTGGCGTTGCAGCGCAAGCTCGGTACGTCCTTCCATTTCTGGCGCTCGGCGCGCTCGCTCGACGGGCTGAACGCCGAGGCCGACACCATCCTCGATGCGGTCGGGCTGGACGGCTATGGCGACCTGACGGCGGTCGAACTGCCCTACGGCCGCAAGCGCGCCCTGGAGATCGCCACCACGCTCGCCCTGGAGCCGCGCATGCTGCTCCTGGACGAGCCGATGGCCGGCCTCGCGCACGAGGATATCGGGCGCATCAGCGCTCTCATCAAGCAGGTCGCGCAGAATCGCACCGTCCTGATGGTCGAGCACAATATGAGCGTGGTCGCGGACATCTCCGACAGGATCACCGTGCTGCAGCGCGGCCAGATTCTTGCGGAGGGGTCCTATGCCGAAGTCTCCAAGGACCCGAGGGTGATCGAGGCCTATGTCGGAACCGGCCATGCGTGACGCCCCGCAGCCTCCCTATCTGCTGCAGGTCGAGAACCTGGAGGCCTTCTACGGCGAGTCGCACATCCTGCACGGGGTCGATTTCGCGATCGCGCGCGGCGAGGTGGTCACGCTGCTCGGGCGCAACGGCGTCGGCAAGACGACCACGCTGCGGGCGATCATGGGCATGGTCTCGCGGCGCACCGGCTCCGTCCGGTTCGACGGCCACGAGCTTCTGCGCCTGCGCTCCAACGACATCGCGCGCCTGGGCGTCGCCTACTGCCCCGAGGAGCGCGGCATTTTCGCGAGCCTGAACGTCGAGGAGAACCTGCTCCTCCCGCCGGTCGTGCGCGAAGGCGGCATGACCCTGGACGAGATCTTCGCCCTCTTCCCCAACCTGAAGGAGCGGCTCCGCAGCCAGGGCAGCAAACTGTCCGGCGGCGAGCAGCAGATGCTGGCCATCGGCCGGATCCTGCGGACCGGGGCGACCCTGCTGCTCCTGGACGAACCCACGGAGGGGCTGGCGCCGGTCATCGTCCAGAAGATCGGCGAGGTGATCCGCACCCTGAAGGCGCGCGGCTTCACCGTTCTGCTCGTCGAACAGAATTTCCGTTTCGCCGCGACCGTCGCCGACCGGCACTACGTCATGGAGAACGGCCGGGTCGTCGACAGTTTCCGCGCCGACGAACTGGAGGCCAACATCGACAAGCTCCACGACTATCTCGGCGTCTGAGTGCCCGAGAGATCAGAAGAACAAGCCGGCCGACCGGCGCGACGCAACAACAGTCAAGGGGGTACGGGTATGCGCACGATGGGACTCCTGGCCGGGCTGGCATCCGCCGCCCTGGCTCTCGGCACCGCCCAGGCTCAGCTTTCCGGCGACGTGCTGCGGATCGGCGTGGTCAACGACCAGTCGGGCCTCTATGCCGACATCACCGGGCAGGGCTCGGTCACCGCGGCCCGCATGGCGGTCGAGGATTTCGGCGGCACCATGCTCGGAAAGAAGATCGAGGTGGTCTTCGCCGACCATCAGAACAAGCCCGACGTCGGCTCCAACATCGTCCGCCAGTGGATCGACCAGGACGGGGTCGACGCGATCGTCGACGTGCCGACCTCTTCCGTCGCGCTCGCGGTGCAGGGCATCGCCAGGGAAAAGGAGCGGATCCTCCTCATCTCCGGCGCCGCCGCCTCGGACCTGACCGGCAAGGCCTGCTCGCCCTTCGGCTTCCACTGGACCTACGACACCTACGCGCTGGCCAAGGGCACCGGCGGCGCGCTGGTGCAGGAGGGCGGCGACAGCTGGTTCTTCCTCACCTCCGACTACGCCTTCGGCCACGCGCTGGAGCGCGATACCGGCGCCGCGGTGACGGCGGCTGGCGGCAAGGTGCTCGGTCAGGTGCGCCATCCGCTGAACAATGCCGATTTCAGTTCCTTCCTGCTTCAGGCGCAGGGCTCCGGCGCGAAGGTCATCGGCCTCGCCAACGCGGGCGGCGACACGATCAACACCATCAAGCAGGCGGCGGAGTTCGGCATCACCCAGGCCGGGCAGCGGCTCGCCGGCCTGCTGGTCTTCATCTCCGACGTGCACGCCCTCGGCCTGGCCAGCGCCCAGGGCCTGGTGGTCACCACCGCCTTCTACTGGGACCAGGACGAAGCGACGCGCGAGTGGTCGAAGCGCTTCGGCGAGCGGATGGGCGGGCGCATGCCGACCATGATCCATGCCGGCGTCTACAGCGCCGTCGCGCACTATCTCAAGGCCGTCCAGGCGGCCGGCACCGACGACGCCAAGAAGGTCGCCGAACAGATGCGCGCCGCTCCGGTCGAGGACTTCATGACCAGGAACGGCCGGATCCGTGAGGATGGCCGCGTCGTGCGCGACATGTACCTGGTCCAGGTGAAAAAGCCCGAAGAGTCGAAGGGCCCCTACGACTATTACAACGTCCTGCGCACCATTCCGGGCGACGAAGCCTTCCGTCCCGTCGAAGAGGGCGGATGCGACCTCGTCAAGAAGGGCTGAGCGCAGGCGGCCCCCGGCCGGGGCCTCCGACCGACCGGTCACCAACGACGACACAGAACGACAACTGGAGGAACACATGAGGAAACTGGCACCCGCTGCGGTCGCCGCATTGTTCGGGGCGGCGTCGCTGACCGCACTCGCCGCGTCGGCCACCGCCCAGATCTCGGACGACGTGATCCGGATCGGCGTCATGAACGACCAGTCCGGCCTCTACGCCGACATCACCGGCCAGGGCGAAGTGATGGCCGTCCGCATGGCGGCGGAGGAGATGGGCGGCGAAATCGACGGCAAGAAGATCGAGATCATCTTTGCCGACAACCAGAACAAGCCCGACATCGGCTCCAACATCGCCCGCCAGTGGTACGACCAGGACAAGGTGGACCTGATCATCGTCGGCGGCGCCTCATCCGTGACGCTCGCCGTTCAGGCCGTGGCGAAGGAGAAGGGCAAGCTCAACATCGTCTCGGCCGCCGCGGCGTCCGACCACACCAACAAGGCCTGCTCGCCGACGGCGATCCACTGGACCTACGACACGACCTCGCTCGCCAACGGCACGGGCAAGGCCCTGGTGCAGGAGGGCGGCGACAGCTGGTTCTTCCTGACCGCCGACTATGCCTTCGGCCACGCCCTGGAGCGCGAGACCGGCGACGCGGTGAAGGCCGGCGGCGGCAAGATCCTGGGCTCGGTCCGCCACCCGCTGAATACCGCCGACTTCTCGTCCTTCCTCCTGCAGGCCCAGGGATCGGGCTCGAAGATCATCGGCCTCGCCAACGCGGGCGGCGACACGATCAACGCCATCAAGCAGGCGTCCGAGTTCGGCATCGTCCAGGCCGGCCAGCGCCTCGCCGGCCTGCTCGTCTTCATCACCGACGTGCACTCTCTCGGCCTGCCGACGGCGCAGGGCCTCGTCATCACCACGGCCTTCTACTGGGACCAGAACGACGAGACGCGCGCCTGGGCGGAGAAGTTCAAGGAGCGGATGAACGGCCGCGCGCCGACCATGGTCCAGGCCGGCTCGGCCGGCGCGGCCCTCCACTATCTGAAGGCGGTCAAGGAGACCGGGACCGACGACCCGGAGACGGTCATGGCCAAGATGCGCGAGATGCGCATCAACGACTTCATGACGAAGGACGGCTGGGTCCGTGAGGACGGCCGCGTCATGCGCGACATGTATCTGGCCCAGGTCAAGAGCCCGGACGAGTCGAAGGGCCCGTACGACTACTACAGGATCCTGGCCACCATTCCCGCCGAAGAAGCGTTCCGGTCGCTCGACATCACCGAGTGCCCGCACGTGAAGAAGAACTGACCCTCCGGCCCGAGCGGCAGTCCCCGCCCCTGCTCAGAGAGACCGCATGTTCGAACTGATCGGCATAGCACCGCAGGTCCTGTTCGGGCAGCTGCTGCTCGGGCTCATCAACGGCGCCTTCTACGCGATGTTGAGTCTCGGCCTCGCGGTGATCTTCGGCCTGCTCAACGTCATCAACTTCACCCACGGCGCCCAGTACATGATGGGCGCGTTCGTGGCCTACATGGCGCTCACCTATGCGGGACTGAACTACTGGTGGGCGCTGATCGTGGCACCGGTGGTGGTCGGTTCGTTCGGCATGCTGCTGGAACGGCTGCTGCTGCGCCGCCTGTACGACCTCGACCATCTCTACGGCCTGCTGCTGACCTTCGGTCTCGCCCTCATCATCGAGGGCGTGGCGCGCCAGCAGTACGGATCGTCGGGCCTGCCCTACGCGATCCCGCAGGCGCTGACCGGCGGCCAGAATCTGGGCTTCATGTTCCTGCCCAACTACCGCGCCTGGGTCGTGGTGGCGTCCCTGGTCGTCTGCCTCGGCACCTGGTTCGTCATCGAGCGCACCCGCCTCGGCGCCTATCTTCGCGCCGCGACGGAAAATCCGGGTCTGGTCCAGGCCTTCGGCATCAACGTACCGCGCATGATCACGCTGACCTACGGCTTCGGCGTCGGCCTCGCCGCGCTGGCCGGCGTCCTCGCCGCGCCGATCTACCAGGTCAGCCCGCTGATGGGCACCAACCTCATCATCGTCGTCTTCGCCGTGGTGGTGATCGGCGGCATGGGGTCGATCCTGGGTGCCATCGTCACCGGCTTCGGCCTCGGCGTCGTCGAGGGCCTGACCAAGGTCTTCTACCCGGAGGCCTCCAACACGGTCATCTTCGTCGTGATGGCCATCGTTCTGCTGGTCCGGCCCGCCGGGCTTTTCGGCACGTCGCGTTGAGCGGGAGACTGGCGTGAACTCCACCGGCTCGAACTCCACCGGCCTGAACTCCACGGTCAAGACCATCGGCATCCTTGTTCTGCTGGCGGCGGCACTGGTCGCACCCGGCTTCGTCTACCCCGTCTTCCTGATGAAGGTGCTCTGCTTCGCGCTGTTCGCGAGCGCCTTCAACCTGCTCCTCGGCTATGTCGGCCTGCTGTCGTTC
>JBKBLL010000163.1:0-8966 GCA_046296375.1 Alphaproteobacteria bacterium
CAGCGGCAGGTGGCACGGTGCCGGCACCGCCGGCGGCGCCGGCTCCAGCACCTCGCGGGCACGCGGGTCGAGATAGTCGAGCCCCCACAGAGCGTCCGCCATCCGCTCGTCGAGCAGGATCGGCGACAGCGGGCCGCCGTCACCGGGACAGTCGACCAGGCGGAAGCGCCGCAGCGGCATCGTCGGCAGCAGCGCCCGGCGGACGTCGCGTGCGGCCACGTCCGGCGCCAGCAGCGCCTCGATCAGGTGCGGTGTCGCATAGCCGACCGAGATCCGGTCGTGGACATAGCCATAGAGCTGCCCGAAGCCCGCATCGAGCTTCGGCGCGAGCGCTGTCAGCAGGATCGTCTGCTCCAGCGGCGACAGGCCGAACAGGCCGGCGACATGGTCGATCGGCGCCGGCCGACCATCGCGGACGAGGCGCCGCCGCAGGCCCTCGGCATCCGCCTCCGCCGCCGCGATGCGGCGGCTGAGGGCACATGAGTCGGCATCCCGCTCCAGGAACGCCGCGTAGATCGCCCCGCCCACGCCGCGCAGCAGCCAGTCGGCGCGGGTGTCGCTGACGACCTGCTCGCCATAGCCGTGCAGCCGGTCGTCGGTCCACGGCGCCGCGCGCAGCCACATCACCCGCCGTTCGAGCCGCAGGCGCAGCGCCGCCAGCGACAGGTCGAGCCACCCCGACTCGGCGCCCGCTGCCCCGGCGTCCCCGTCCCTCACGCGTCTGGCGGCGGCTTCGGTCATGGGCTCACGGCCTCAGCAGGAAGGTGGTGCCGTCGGTGCGGTTGCGCGCGCCGTTCACCTGGACGGCCACGCCATAGGACCGGCCAGCCGGCGGCGGCGTCGGCAGCGCGTCGGCCAGCGCGGCCAGCGGCACCTGCACGCTCGTCGCGGACGGCGCCGCCCAGGCATCGCCGACGCCGGGCTCGCGCACCTCGATCGGCACGTCGCCGACGATCACGTAGCTGACCAGATCCGGGTCCCACAGCCGCTCGCCGTCGACGCGCAGCAGTCCGGCAGCCGTGCCGTCGGCCGGGTCGATGCCCGTCACGGTCGGGACCAGTTCCAGCACGACCTGGTTGGAGCGGAAGCTGCGCGGCTCGCTGATGGGCACGCCCCGGTCGAGGGCGCCCTCGACCCCCTCCGCGCCGTGCTCGGTCAGGACCTGAACCAGCAGCGGTCCCGGCTGGAGCCGGTCGGCGGCCGCAATGGGCCGCGGCGCGGGGTTGTCGAGGTCCGCCGGGTATTCGTCGTCCGGCACCGCGATCTCGATCCGCTCCGCCGCAGCGGGCACCACGCGGATCGGCTCCAGTTCGCCGAACCGCACGAAGGTGCGGTCCGCCATGAAGTTCCGGCCCTCGATCACCACCGTTTCGCCCGGCCGCACCCGCGCGTCGCGCGGCGGGTCGCCCGGCACCGGCTCGTGATAGGCGGCGGCGATCTCCGGGCGCGAACGGGTCGACACGAAGATGCGCCGCACCGCCACCGGCGGCGCCGCCCGGCGCTCGGCCAGGCTCTCGATCTGGATCGCCGTCGCCTCGTAGATCACCGAGCGGCGGAAGTTCACGTCGTGGATCGTCGACCAGAGCTTCGACATCTCCTCCAGCCCGGAGGGGACGAGCGTTACCTTCACCCGCTCCACCTGGCCGCGCAGGCCGAGGTCCAGGATCGGGTCGCCCACCGTACCGGCCGCCGGCCGGCCGATGGTCAGGTCTTCGGTGATCAGCGCATGGTCGTGCAGCGCGCGCATCGCGTCGCCCAGCACGATCTGGGCGTTGAGATCCGACTCCTCCTGGTCCTCGGTCGCGCCATGGCAGGTGAGCAGGTAGCGCAGGTTCAGCGACAGCGGCGGCCGGCCATAGCGCCCCGGATGACCGCGGCCCGGCAGGTCCTGGTTGCGCAGCTCGGCGTTCTCGCCGACGTGGAAGAGGTAGAGGTTCACCCGCGCATCGTTGATGCCCGCCACCGTCACGTCCGGCGGCGCAAGCGTGACCGAAACCGGTGCCGCCATACGGTCGCGCAGCAGCGTCCGCAGGCTGCGGCTGACCCCGGCTATGGCGGTATGGTCCGCCATCTCTACCGCTCCCCATAGGCGCGCAGACGCGCATAGGCATCGAAGCCGCGCGGCCGCTCGCGCGCCGGAGCGGCGGCGGCCGGCGCTGCCACGGAGGGTGCGGCGACCTCGACCTCGATACGGCCGATACGGACCTCGATCCGCGGTTCGGCGGGTGCCGCGGCGCGTTCCGCCGCCTGCTGCCGGGGGAACGGCTGTTCGGCCGCCCCGCGGGGCCGCAGCGTGGCGGCCGGCGGGGGCGACGTCGCCTCGCGCTCGGGAGACTGCGGCGCAACCGGTCGCCCCGCTTCCGGGGCGGGTCGCGCTGTCGCCGGAAGAACTTGCGGATACCGAGCGGAAGTCGGCACGGGAGCCGGTGCCGGGACCACCGGAGCGGTGACTGCCGGGCGGATCTCCGCCGGAGCGCGGGCGGGACGCCCCCTCTTCCGGGGCGCGGCCCGGGTTTGGGGGGGGGCGCCCGCCCGCCGGGGGGCCACGACCCCAGGGGGGCGCTCGGTCGCTGCCGGCCGCGCCGGGCTCTCCGCGCGGACAGGCACCTGCTCCCCCTCACCGGGAGCGCGGCGTGCAGGCGGCACCGGTTCGGCAGACCGCGGATGCGGGCCACGCTCTGCGCCTCGCGTTCCGCGCGGCCCATCCGTCTCGCCGCGTGGCCTCGGCACCTGCGTTTCCGGAGTCGATGCGCGTGCCGGTGCGGCAGGCGGTGCGGCAGGCGGCGCGGCAGGCGGCACGGCAGGCGGCACGGTCGTCTCGGCCACCGTCTCCTCCAGCGCATCCGGCCTCGACCACTGGCCCAGTTCCGGCACCGCCGCCGGCTTGATGGAGGCAGCGACAGGCGGGATGCCGGCGGAGCGGCGGGCGAGGTTCAGCAGGAAGTCGCTCATGCCCCGCCCTCCGCCGAAAGGTCGTCGACGATCAGCGACAGGTAGCGCCGCCGCCGCCCGGCCGACAGCGACAGGATCTCCGCCTCGGCCCAGTGATAGTGGCGTGCGATCAGGTGCACCTCGTCGAAGATCGACCGGCCGCGCGCGGCGAGTTCGGCGACGAGGAAGTCGGCCGTGTCGAACAGGATCTCGAACGCATGGCCACAGGCGGGGCAGTCGAGCGACAGGCGGATCTCCGCCTGCGGATCTCGGCGGCTCATCAGCTCCGGCAGCAGCCGCTCCAGCGCCGGCAGCGCCGCATCGCGCGGCACGGGCGATCCGTCCGCATCGGTTATCGACGCCACGCACCGGTCGAGCAGCGTCCGGGCCGCCGCCGCCGCGTCGGTGCGGGCGAGGGAGGCGACCGTCTCCTGGTCGGCACCGGCCGGTGCACGATAGGCGACGCGCCAGCCGGCCCCGGCATGTTCGACATCCGCGAGTGCCGTCTCCTCGCCCAGCCCGTCCCCTTCTCCCCGCATCGGCGGCACCAGCAGGTCGGCCACCTCGAAGCTCAGGTCCATCGGCTCGCCGCAGCCGTCCGCCGGGCAGTTCGCGACGCAGTCGATCCGCGATCCGAAAGAAATCCGCCGCAGGTGCAGAAGCAGCGCCTCGCGGTCGCCGACGCTGAGGGCGCGGACATCCGCCGGGGACGGATCCGCGATGTCGCCGATCCGGCCGATGCAGCGCGCCAGCAGCCCGGTGACGCGCGCGGCCTTGGACAGCGCCGTCGCCTCCTCCAGGAGGAAGAGTTCGTCGGCGCCGGTGACCGGGCGCAGCGCGGCGTCGCCGTGCCGCACGCCGTCCCGCCACAGCCCGTGCGGGAGAGGAACGCTGGACCAGACGGTCATGGCGCGCCTATTCGGGGTTGTTGAAGCTCGGCTCGCTCGGCTCGGCCACCGACAGGTCGCGCTCCCAGCCCTCGTTCTCCAGTTTGAGCGTCTGGATCGCGACCGCATTGGCGTTGGCGTCCATGTCCGGAAGGGCCTGATACTCCGACACCCAGCAGCGGTAGATCTGGTACGCCAGCACCTTCTGCCCGGCCTCGTTGAACACGTCGAGGATCAGGTCCTTGCGGAAGTCGGCGAGCGAGACCTCGGAGCCGCCGCCGGCGCCGAAGTTCCAGACCTTGTTCGCCCACTGCTCGAAATCGATGTCGTGGGTGACGCCGCGCTCCAGGGTGATCGGCTCGTACTTGGTCCGCCCCGGCGACTTGCGTCCCGTGGACGGATCGCCGCCCTCGCGGTGCTCGACCACCTCGGTCGAGCGTTTCAGTGCTGAGACCTTGCTGACGCCGGCGATGTAACGGCCGTCCCATTTCAGGCGGAACTTGAAGTTCTTGTAGGGGTCGAAGCGGCGCGTGTTGACGGTGAACTGGGCCATGATCCCGACCTCCTCACGTCTCGATCTGGCCGGCGATCTGCCGGATCTTGATGATCACGAACTCCGCCGGCTTCAGCGGCGCGAAGCCCACCTCGACGTTGACGATGCCGTTGTTGATGTCGTTCTGCGTCGTCGTCTCGCCGTCGCACTTCACGAAATAGGCGTCGCGCGGGCTCGATCCCTGGAAGGCGCCCTTGCGGAAGAGGTCCTGCATGAAGGCGCCCAGGTTGAGCCTGATCTGCGCCCAAAGCGGCTCGTCGTTCGGCTCGAACACGGCCCACTTCGTGCCGCGATAGAGCGACTCCTGGATGAACAGGGTCGTGCGCCGCACCGGGATGTATTTCCAGTCCGAGGCGATCAGGTCCGCCCCCTCCAGGGTGCGCGCGCCCCAGCAGATGCTGCTGTAGACCGGGAAGGTGCGCAGGCAGTTCACGCCGACCTGGTTGAGGACGCCGTTCTCCATGTCCGTCAGCAGGTAAGCCAGGCTCTGCACGTTGCGCAGCCGCGCATCGGTTCCCGCGGGAGCCTTCCAGACGCCGCGCTGGGCGTCGGTGCGGGCCCACAGGCCGGCGATCGTGCCGCAGGCGGCGAGGCTGCGCGGCCGGTTCTGGCTGGCCGGATCGGGAATGAGGGTACGCGGGAAATACACCGCCGCGTTGGGATGCCGGAGCGATTCATTGTCGCTGAGCCAGGTCTGCATCTGGTCGAGCGTCGCGACCGTCGCGGGGATGTCGACGATCACCATCGACCGGCGCTCCTCGCAATAGGCCTCGGCCTGGGCATAGATCGAGCGCATGTCGCCGGCGTTCGTCATTTCCGCCGCTTCCGGAATGCAGAGAATGTTGAACAGGTCGACATCCTCCAGCGCGAACATGCCCGTCTTGGCGGCCCGGCTGCCCTGGATCACGCCGGCGGGCAGCGGCAGCCTGCCGTTGACGCCGCCGGCCGCCGGGTGCTGCTGGACGTTCGGGGCGGCCGTCGCACCGGCGAGACGCGCAGCCGTCGCACCGGCACCGCCGAAGGTGAGCGTCGCGGCCGGATTGAAGGGCCGGGACGCCCGTCCGGACCGGACGAGATAGCGGTGTGGATCTCCAACCGTCCCGGCGCCGATGAGTTGGACGGTCGCGCCGGCCAGCAGAGGCTTCAGCGCATCCGGCACGGTCGCGTCCGCCGCGGCCCGTCGAATCGCCTGCTCCAGGAACGGCCGCAGACCCGAATAGCTGGTCGGAACCGGACCGCCATATTGCAGCGTCCCGTTGACCGTCGGCACGCCCGTGACCGTCACGTTGAAGGCCGCATCGTCGGCCGGAATGGAAACCGGCGTCGGCAGGGCGCCGCCCAGGGTTCCGGTTGCGGCGGGCCTGAACGTCGGCACGAAGGGCGCCGGCATGGCCGTCAGGCCTGCCCGGTCGAGCTGGACCAGGCGCGACCCCTGGTTCACGACTTCGACAGCGTTGTTGGGCGTGTCGGGCCGCATCGTCAGGTTGCGGAAGGTCTCGGTCTGCACGACCGAGGTCCGGTCGCCGTCCACGGCGACCTCGGAAATCGTGAGATTGAACAGGGCGGCGGGATCGGTCGTGTCGTAGTCGACCTCCACGCGCAGGAAGTTCCCCCACGCGCCCGGATCAGCGGCACTGCCGCCACGGATGCGCCGCCCGGCCCGCACCCTGACGATCTGGTCACCCGCCCCCGCCGGCTGCGCGGTGAGGACGACGCTCGCCGCGACCGCCGCGGTAGCCCCGCCGGACCCGTCGTGGGCGACGCGCACGATGTGCGCCTCGCCGCCGCCGTTCAGGAAGAACTGCTGGACCGCATAGCTGGCAGGGCTGTCGCGGTCGATGCCGCCATACTCCCGCTCGAAGTCCGCCATGCTGAAAATGTGGACGGCCTCGTTCTGCAATCCCTTCGGGAAATGCCCGACGAAGGCTGCGACGGATGTCGCGACACCGGTGACCGTGCGCACGCCGCTCGGAATTTCCTCGATATAGACACCGGGATAGGTCGGCTTGACAGGCATGGGCTCAGTCTCCTCGAAGAGAACACCCGTCGCTGGATGATGCTGGCTGGAACGATAAGGCGGCGGCGCGACCGCATGGGCACGGTCGCACGGCTACTCGTGCGCGGATCGGCCGGGATCGCCGCCGCGATGGGTCCCGCGACAACCGTCGGTCGGAACACGGCCGGAGCGGGACGCCCGGCCCGCCGGCCCCCTGCGACGGCGGCGGACGAAGGCGCCCGTCCCCGCCGCAGCGAAGTCGCCGGTCTCCCCTCCGGGAAACATCCGAGCGTACGCACCTCATGTGCGCCTCCAGTCGCGGGCGCCGACGACGGATGAGGTTAACCCTCAAATCGCCGCCTGCGCCAATTCATCTTATGGATAGCGGGTCGCTTCGCGTATTCCTGTAACCGGGGTCACTTCCGGGCGAACATTGTCGGCGACCTTCCGCGACGCTAACGTCGTCCCCGTGATTCAGACCAGGAGAGGGCGGCCATGAAGATAAAGCGCGTCGAACACGTCGCGATCGCCGTACACGACATGCGGGAGTCGATGCGCATGCTGGAGCGCACGCTCGGGCTCCAGATGGAGTACGAGGAGCAGATCGGCGCCACCAAGCTCGCCATGTATCCGGTCGGCGAAACCTATATCGAACTGCTCCAGGCGGCGGGACCGCAGTCGAAGGTGGCGGACTGGGTCGCCGAGAAGGGACAGAGCCTGTTCCATCTCTGCTTCGAAGTGGAGGACATCGACGGCGCGCTCGCGGAATTGAAGGCGAAGGGCGTGAAGCTGATCGACGAGACCCCGCGCACCGGCCATGGCGGCAGCCGGATCGCCTTCATCGACCCCCAGTCGACCGGCAACATTCTGATCGAACTGGCGGAACTGCCGGCCGGCCACTGATCCGGGCTCCCGAAGGTCGACACCCCGCGCTCTCGGGCACACCCGGCCGTTTCGCCGGCTTTTGCATTCGCGGTCCGCCCGTCCATAATGCCCGCCGGAAACAGAATGGCCGCGCCGGAGCGAGCGGAGGGCCGATGGCGTACAGCGGGCGGGCCGGAAGCCAGAGCTTCACTTTCGCCGATCTTCGCACGCTGCTGGCGAAGGCCTCGCCGGCACGGTCCGGCGATGCGCTGGCGGGGGTTATCGCCGACAGTGCGGCGGAGAGGGTGGCGGCCCAACGCGCGCTGGCCGACCTGCCGCTGGCCACCTTCCTCGACGAGGCGGTCGTGCCTTACGAGGCGGACGAGGTCACGCGGCTGATCCTGGACCGGCACGATCACGCGGCGTTCATGCCGGTCGCCCACCTTACGGTCGGCGGCTTCCGGGACTGGCTGCTGAGTCATTCGGCGACCACGGAGGCGCTACGCGCACTCGCTCCCGGCGTGACGCCCGAGATGGCGGCGGCGGTCTGCAAGATCATGCGCCTCCAGGATCTGGCCCTGGTCGCGAGCCGGGTCGAGGTCGTGACCCGATTCCGCGGGACGATCGGACTGAAGGGCCGCTTCTCCACCCGGCTGCAGCCGAACCACCCCGTGGACGACCCGCAGGGTGTCGCGGCCAGCATGGTCGACGGCCTGCTCTACGGATGCGGCGACGCCGTCATCGGCGTCAATCCCGCGACCGACAGCGTCGAACACGTGGCCGGACTGTTCGACCTTATCGACCGCGTCCGGACGCGGCTCGGCGCACCGGTGCAGTCCTCGGTGCTGGCACACGTAACGACGCAGATGCGCGCGATCGAGCGTGGCGCGCCGGTGGACCTCGTGTTCCAGTCGATCGCGGGGTCCGAGGCCGCCAACCGCAGCTTCGGCGTCGACCTGGCGCTATTGCGCGAGGCGCGCGACGCCGCCCTGTCGCTGAAGCGCGGCACGCTCGGCGACGACCTCATGTATTTCGAGACGGGGCAGGGCAGCGCGCTGTCCGCCGACGCCCATCACGGCGTCGACCAGCAGACGATGGAGGCACGCGCCTACGGCGTCGCCCGCGCCTTCGCGCCGCTGCTGGTGAACACGGTGGTGGGCTTCATCGGGCCCGAATACCTCTATGACGGCAAGCAGATCATGCGCGCGGGCCTGGAGGACCATTTCTGCGGCAAGCTGCTCGGCCTGCCGATGGGTTGCGACGTCTGCTACACCAACCACGCCGAGGCCGACCAGGACGACATGGACGCCCTGCTGACCGTACTCGCCGCAGCCGGCTGCACCTACGTCATGGGCGTCCCGGGCGCGGACGACGTGATGCTGGGCTATCAGAGCACGTCCTTTCACGACGCCCTCTATGTCCGCGAACTGCTCGCCCGCCCGCCGGCGCCGGAGTTCGCCGACTGGCTTCTGACGACGGGCATCTTCGAGACGCCGCTGCGGCGCGCGGAATGGCCGGCCCTGCCGGCGGGTCTGCAGCCCGCCGCGCTGGTGCGGGGCGCCGGATGAGGCCGCCCGAATCGACGGACGACCACGCGACCGACGGCGTGGGCCGGGACGCATGGGCGGCCCGGCGCCCCTTAACGCCGGCGCGGGTCGCCCTGGGGGCGGCCGGCGGGCGCACCCCGACCCCGGCCCCACGCGCCGTTGAGGGGGCGCACCCCCCCCCCCCCCAC
>JBKBLL010000164.1:0-8883 GCA_046296375.1 Alphaproteobacteria bacterium
ATCCGCGCGCCGTGGCCTTCGTCGACGCCCTGCCGATGACGGCGACAGGTACGAGCAGGCGCCGCGACCTGCGCGACCGCGAGGTCGCGCTCCAGCAGACGGGACGGCAACCGGGAGAGAACCGAGCATGACCGACAGGACCGTGGACTATTTCTATACGCTGGCGTCGCCCTGGACCTATCTCGGCCACGCACCCTTCGTCGCGATGGCGCGCCGCCACGGCGTGCGCGTCGTGCACAAGCCCTGCGACCTGGGCGCGGTCTTCGCCGTCTCCGGCGGTCTGCCGTTGCCCAAGCGCCCGGTGCAGCGGCGGAACTACCGGTGGTACGAACTCCAGCGCTGGCGCGACCTGCGCGGCGTGCCGCTGAACCTGCAGCCGAAGTTTTTCCCCGTAGACGCGACGCTGGCCGGGAAGATGGTCGCGGTCGCCCAGGCGCAGGGCCTGGACGCCGACCGGCTCGCGGGCGCCTTTCTGAAGGCCGTCTGGGCGGAGGACCGCGACATCGCCGACGCCGAGGTGGCGCAGGCGGTGGCGACGGAGAGCGGGATGGACGGCGCGGCCCTGCTCGCTGCCGGCCAGGGCGAGGCGGCCGCGTCGCTGTTCGACGCCAACACCGAGGAGGCGAAGCGCCGCGAGGTGTTCGGGGCGCCCTTCTTCATCTACCGGGACGAGCCGTTCTGGGGCCAGGACCGGCTCGACCTGCTCGAACGGGCGATGAGCGGGACCGTCGCGCCCTACCGCCTGCCGGCGTGACGGAGCGCGGGCGTCCTGCCCGCATTTCCGTCGTCACGCCCTTGAGGATTGTCGGGACAGGAGGGAGCGGACGGGACGCCCGCGCTCCGGAGGAGAGGAACCGCATGGCCAAGATCGTCGACTACTATTTCTGCCTGAACTCGCCCTGGGTCTATCTCTCGCAGCGCCGTCTGGCGGCGATCTGCAGCGAGGTCGGGGCGGAGATCCGCTACAGGCCGGTCGACCTGAAGGAGATGATGCTGCGGCTCATGGGCGACGACGACCCGCCGGAGCGCTCGGACTCGCACCGCAAGTACGGCAAGGCGGAGATGCGGCGCTGGGCCGACTATTACGGCCTGCCGCTCAGCGAGAAGCCGCGCTACTACCCGGTGGCGCAGCACCGTGCCGCCCGGCTCACCATTGCCGCCGGTCGCATCGGCGCCGATCCCGGCGTGCTCGCCTTCGCCCTGCCCAAGGCGGTCTGGGCGGACGACCGCAACATCAACGACCCGCGCGAACTGGCCGCCATCGCCGAGGAGAACGGCCTGCCGGGCGACATCCTGCTGCAGGCCTCCGACGACCCCGCCGTGCACGAGGCGTTCGAGCAGAACACCGAGGAGGCGCTGGCGCGCGACGTGTTCGGCATCCCGAGCTACGTCTACGGCGACCTGCTGCTCTGGGGCCAGGACCGGCTGGACTTCCTGGAACGGGCCCTGAAGGCGGGCTGAACCGCCGCGACGAACGGAGGAGACGATGGCGAAGACCCCGACCCCGGCCACCCGCGACGCCGTGCGCGGCGTGGCGCCCAAGCTGATCGACCTGACCGAGACGGTCATCTACGGCGACGTCTGGGAGCGCCCGGAACTGCCGAAGCGAGACCGCAGCCTGATCACGGTGGCGGCCCTGATGGCCATGGGGCGCGAGGAGCAGATGCGAGGCCATATCGGGCGCGCGCTCGACAACGGGGTGACACCCACCGAACTGATCGAGGCGATCACGCACCTCGCCTTCTATTCCGGCTGGCCGACGGCGATGACCGCCGCGCGGGTGGCGAAGGAAGTTTTTGAGGCGCGCGGCGTCGAGCCCCGGTGAGCGGCATGGGCCCGGAGGACGTGCGCCGGCTGGCTCTGTCCCTGCCCGAGGCGGTGGAGAGCGCCCACATGAACCACCCCGACTTCCGCATGCGCGGCCGGATCTTCGCCTCTCTTCCGGGCGGCGGCCGCGCGGTCGTCAAGCTGACCCCGGCCCATCAGGAGATGCTCGTCGAGGCCGAACCGCACCGGTTCGCCCCGGTGAAGGGCGGCTGGGGGGCGGCAGGGCTGGACGACCGTGGATCTCGCCGCGGTCGATCGCGACACCCTGGCGAGCGCCCTGCTCGCCGCCTGGCGGACCGTGGCCCCGAAGCGGCTCGCCGCATCATACGACCCGATGGCAGGCCGTATGGAGACCTCATGATCGACAAACTCCTCCCCACGACCCTGGTCGGCAGCTATCCGCAGGCCGGATGGCTGATCGATCGCGAGGTGCTGCTGGGCAGCGGGCCGCCGCGCGTGCGGATGAAGGCGGTGTGGCGCCCGCGGGAGGACCTGCTGGAGGAGGCCCAGGACGACGCGACCATCATGGCGCTGCACGACCAGGAACGCGCCGGCATCGACATCGTCAGCGACGGCGAGGTGCGGCGCGAGAGCTATTTCAACCGCTTCGCCAACGCGCTCGACGGCATCGACATCGACAACCCGGCCGAGGTGCCGAGCCGCACCGGCCGGCCGACGAAGGTGCCGCGCGTGGTGGGACCCATCCGCCGCTCGCGGCCGGTGCAGGTGCGCGACGTTGAATTCCTGCGCGCCCACACCGACCGGCCGATCAAGATCACCATCCCCGGCGCCTTTACCATGGCGCGGCTCGCCAAGGACGAGCATTACGGCGACCAGGAGGCGCTGATCATGGCCTATGCCGCCGCGCTGAACGCCGAGCTGCGCGAGATGAAGGCGGCGGGCGCCGACGTCCTGCAGATCGACGAGCCCTACATGCAGGCCAGCCCCGAGGACGCCGAGAAATACGGCGTCGCCGCGATCGACGCCGCGCTGGAGGGAATAGAAGGGCCGACCGTGGTCCATCTCTGCTTCGGCTACGCCCATACAGTGAAGGACAAGCCCGCCGGCTATTCCTACCTCCCGCAACTGGACGCCTGCCGCGCCGACGCGATCTCCATCGAGGCGGCGCAGCCGCGGCTCGACCCGTCGGTGCTGCGCAGCCTCCCGAACAAGAAGGTCCTCTACGGCGTGCTCGACCTCGGCGATCAGACGGTGGAGACGCCGGAGATCGTGGCGGAGCGGCTGCGCGGCGCCCTGCAGCACGCCGAGCTCGAACGCATCGTCGTCGCCCCGGACTGCGGCATGAAGTACCTGCCGCGCGCCGTGGCCTTCGGCAAGCTGAAGGCCATGGTCGAAGGGGCGGCGATCGTGCGGAGGGAACTGGTCGGCTGACACGGGCCCTTCTTCGCGCCGACGACGTTATCGGCGTCGCCGCTCGTACTGCCGTCGGTCGTGCAGACCTGCTGCCCGCGACCGGGGCAGGCTACAGGCTCATTGTGCGCTTCATGAAGCCGTCGAACAGGGGAACGGTGAAGGCCGTGTCGCCATGGGCCGGGCTGTAGATCATGCCTTTGGCGATCAGGCTGCTTCTCACGGGCGCGACGGCGGTGACCCTGCGCTTGAGCAGATCGGCTATGTCGCCGGATCGGTGAGGACCCATACCAAGTTCTGCCATTGCGCGCAGATAGCGCTTCTCTGCCGGCGTTAGCCGATCAAAGCGGACCCGGAAAAAGCTGGCATCGAGTTCGGCCAGAGCGTGGATCGTCGCCGACCTTGCATCGTCGCCTTCGATTGGCGAGCGTTCCGCAATATCCCAGCTATGCTTGCCCCATTCCTGGAGGAAATAGGGATAACCCAGGGTCTGGGCGAGGATTTCCCCGACTGCGTCATCGGTGAACTGCACGCCTTCCTTGTCTGCCGGTATGCAGAGCGCGGCTCGGGCGGAGCCGTTGTCGAGACGGTCGATCGGAGCAAACTCGAATAGTCGCTCGGCATATGATTTCGCCCGCCCTGTCTGGCCTACCAACTGCGGCAGCCCAGCGGCAACCATGGTTATGGGTAATTTGTCCTGGCTCGTGCTATGGAGGGACATGATCAGCGCACTAAGCTGTTCTTCCGGCACATACTGCAACTCGTCGATATAGAGGACCACCGCGCTTCCTCGTTCGCGGGCCGCGTCGCCCACGTTCGCCAGGAGATCCGACAGGTCGGTATCCAGATCGCCGCTGTCCGCTAGGCCCGGTTCAGGGTCATAGTCCAGGTTGACTTCGATATCCTGATACTTGACCTTCAGGGCGCGCGCGAAGCCGGCCAGAGCCCTCAATGCCTTGACGGCGCTCGCTCGTGCCGCGGCGCCGGTGCTGAGCCGGAGCAGCGTCGCTCTCAGTGCTGGTATCAGCAGGCCCGGGAGGGATCGGTCTTCGGGGGCTTCTATCCGGACGCTTTCGAAGCCCCGCCCTGCCGCTTCGCTCCGGATGCGATTCAGCAGGACGGTCTTCCCGACGCCACGCAGTCCATAGAGGATGAAACTCCGCGCTGGCAGACCCCGTCGAATTCTATCGAGCGCTATGGCCACACGTTCGATCAAGGCGTCCCGGCCGGCGAGTTCGGGCGGCGGCGTACCAGCTCCAGGAGCGTAAGGGTTCGATCGGGGGTCCATTTATAATCATCTTACCCCAGTTTATCTTAATGCGATAATATCATCTAAACTCCTTATAACAAGGCCCCGTCCGCTCCTCAGCCCACGGCCTCGCCGTCTCCCGGCCATGCCGAAGCGAGGCGGCCGCCGAGGCGCAGCGGCGCGCACGACTTGGCGAGGCCGGTGCGATCGTCGGTCTCCACCAGCACGCCGCACACCGTCGCCTCGCCGTCGGCGGGGCTGAGCCGCTCGCCGGGCATCTTGCGCACGAAGCGGGCGACCGCCGGCCCCTTCTTCATGCCGATGACGGAATCGTAGTCGCCGCACATGCCGGCGTCGGTCATGTAGGCGGTGCCGCCGACCAGCACGTGCGCATCGGCAGTGGGGATGTGGCTGTGCGTGCCGACGACGAGCGAGGTGCGGCCGTCGAGGAAGTGGCCCATCGACATCTTCTCGCTGGTCGCCTCGCCGTGCACGTCGACGATGATCGCCTGCGCCGCACCGCCGAGCGGGTAGGGGGCGAGCGCCTTCTCCATTGCCGCGAACGGGTCGTCGAGCGGGTCCATGAAGAGGCGCGTCATCACGTTGACGACCACCACCTTCTGCCCGGCGCGGGTCTGCATCACGGTCAGGCCCCGGCCGGGCGTGCCGGGGGGGAAGTTGATGGGCCGCAGCAGGCGCGGGTCGGAGCCGATATAGGCGATGATCTCGCGCTGGTCCCAGGTGTGGTTGCCGGTCGTCACCACGTCGGCGCCCGCCTCGTAGAACTGGCGGCAGATCGCCTCGGTCAGCCCGAAGCCGTGCGCGGCGTTCTCGCCGTTGACGACCGCGAAGTCGATGCCGAGGCGCGCGCGGATCTGCGGCAGCAGGGCGCAGACGGCGTCGCGCCCGGAGCGGCCCACCACGTCGCCCAGGAACAGCAGTCTCATCGGTTCTTCTCCGCCGCGACGTGCAGCGCGGCCTCTTCCGTGACGATCCAGTCGAGGGGCTGGTCGAAGGGCCCGTGCGGCACCGCGGACACGCACTGGGCCGCGAAGCCGACCCCGATCGCGACGACCGGGCGCCGCGCGCGCAGTGCCGCCAGCGTCCGGTCATAGTAGCCGCCGCCATAGCCCAGCCGGTTGCCGCCGCGGTCGAAGGCGAGGAGCGGCACCAGCAGGATGTCGGGCTCGACCCCCGCCGCGTCGGCCGGCGGCTCGCTCGTGCCGAAGATGCCGGGCACCAGGATCGTCTCCGGCGTCCAGCGCCGGAAGGCGAGGACGGTGCCGCGCGGTCCGGCGACGGGCAGGCCGACCGGATGACCGCACATGTGCAGCGCCTTCAGCAGCGGCCGGACGTCGATCTCGTCGCCCATAGGCCAGAAGCCCGAGACCGCGGCCCCGGGCGGGCAGGGGACGACGGCGCGGAAGCGGTCGGCGAGCGCGGCCCCTGCGTCGGGTGCCGTTGCGGCCGCCGCAGCGCGGCGTGCCATCGCCGTGCGCCTCAGCTCTGCCTTGGCCCGGACGGTCGCATCGTCTGTCGGATCGGAGGGAATCGCATCTTCCGTGAACGGCGGCGCATCGCTCCCGGGCGGGAGCGGGGCGTGAAGATCCGGGAGCCGCGACGGCCGTTGGTCGTTTTCGATGCCTCTGGGACCCCACGAATGAGGTGGGCGCCGTTGTACCCGGACCGGAATCCGGGCAGTGACAGCTCCCGAGAGAATCGATATCGGCCCCGGGATCGTCGACCTGACGCGCCGCGCAGCCCCGAGGCTGAAATCTAGTGGGCCTCCATCGCGTCGGCAACGTCTTCCAGACGCGCCGCCAGCGATTCCAGCCGACCGGCCAGCCGCTCCTCGAGGTCGGCGATATGGCGCTCCGCCTCCGCGCGCAGTTCGTCGACCTCGGCCCGCAGATCGAACAGTTCGTCCGCGATCAGCAGGCTCGTCATGACGAGCAGGCGCGCGTCGCCCACTTGGCCGACGCTGTTGGCGAGTTCATCGACGCGGCTGCCCACCTGCTGCGAGAGGGCCAGGAGATGCTCCTCCTGACCGTCGTCGCACGCCATCTGGTAGACGCGGCCGTTGATCGTGACGGCGACTTCGGCCATTCAGCTCTCCAGGATCTCCTCGATACGCCGGATCGTGCGGTCCAGGCGCGCGCGCACCGCCCGCGCCGTATCCTTCAGCGCCGCATGCTCGGCGCGAACCGCGTCCAGCGTAACCCGCAACTGCTCGTCATCGACGGCGTCGCCCCCGCGGTCCCGCGCTTCATCCCGCCGGGCGGATGCGTTGCGCTCGATGCGCGACACCGCCCGCTCGACGCGCGCGCGGGCTGCGTCGATCCGTCCCGACCCGAGCGTTCCGGAGGTGGCTGTACGATCCTGCTGCACTGCTCGTCGATCGGGCCCGGGCGACGCGCGGGCGAATGTTGAGGTCGCGCACCATACGCAACCGGTGCGCGGCCCGTCAACCTGCGCTCCCGCCGTCGCCCCGCACTCCCTGCGGCGCCCGCGCTTGATCCGGCCGGTCCCGTGGGCAGATACTCGCAAAGGGGCCCGTCCTGGGCCAACCCGGCATGGGAGACGGTGTCATGCGCCTCGTCAGCGATTTCGGTGGCCGCCCGGCCGGGCCGATCGACCGCACGGAGCATCCGCTCGGTGCGCGCGAGAAGCGGATCGACGCGATGAAGACGCTGATGCAGCGCGCCGATCCGGTCATGACCTCGGACGCCAGCCGCCGCGCGCAGGAGGATCTGCCGGCCGAGCTCTATGAGGGTCTGGCCTATTACGACCGCTGGCTGCTCGCCTTCCGCGCCAATCTGCAGGAGCGCGGCCACCTCGATTCCGAGGAGATCGATCGCCGCGTGGCCGAGATCGCGGCCCGCGCGGGCGGTCCCGCGCAGGGCTGACCGGAACCCCCTCGGGTTGACGCTCGCCGAGCCGGGGGATGAAGATCGCCGACCGGCCCCCGCGAAGAGGGCCGCGGCAGCGCTCCGCGAGGGGCGCGATAAGAAAGCGAGGGAGCATGAAGCCTTGGACGGGATTGGCCGCCGGTGTCGCCGGAATGGCCCTGATGGCGCCGGCCAGTGCGGCCGAGTTGCCGAAAACCCTGGCCTGGACGGCCTATGACGTCGGCTCGGCCGGTTACAACCAATCGATCGCGGTCGGCGCGGCGCTGAAGAACAAGCTGGGCGTCACGCTGCGCGTCCTGCCGGGCAAGAACGACGTATCGCGTCTGGTGCCGCTCCGCGACAAGCGCGTCGACTTCTCCGCCTTCGGCATCGGCGGCTATCAGGCGATGGAGGCGTCCTTCGTCTTCGGCCAGAAGGACTGGGGGCCGCAGGCGCTGCGCCTTCTCTCCATGTCCAACTCGGGCAGCTGCAACACGCTGATGATGGCCGGCGACGTGGAGATGAAGAGCTTCGCCGACCTGAAGGGCAAGCGGCTGGCGACGATCAAGGGTTCGCCGGCGATCAACAACCTCACCCACGCCTATCTGCGCTTCGGTGGCCTCGACTGGTCGGACGTGCGTATCGTCGAGTTCGGCGGCTACGGCGCCTCCATGGACGCGGTGATCGAGAACCAGACCGACGGCGCCATCACCAACACCGCGTCGGGCTTCGCCACCCGCATTTCGGCGGGGCCGCGCGGCCACCAGTACGTGCCCGCCTCCCATGCCGACAAGGAAGCCTGGGCGCGCATGCACGAGGTAGCGCCCTGGTTCTATCCGAAGATGTGCACCGAGGCGCCCGGCCTGAAGGAGCCCTTCGAGGCGGCCGACTATCCCTATCCGATCCTGATCACCTACGACTGGCAGGACGCGGACAAGACCTACGCCATGACCAAGGCGATGTTCGAACTCTACCCGGAGTACAAGGACTCCGCTCCGGGGGCCAGCGGCTGGGGAATCGAACAGCAGGTGATGGAGTGGGTCGTGCCCTACCACGAGGGCGCCATCCGCTACTACAAGGAGATCGGCAAGTGGTCGCCCGAACTCCAGGAGCACACCGAGACTCTGCTCGCCCGCGACAAGATCATCCGCGACGCCTGGGATGCCTATCTGCCGACCGGCGGCGACGGGGCCGCGTTCGAGAAGGGGTGGATGAAGGTGCGCTACGACGCCCTGAAGGGCGCCGGCCTCAACCCGATCTGGCAGGAGTGGTAAGCCGCCGGACGCGCCCGGCGGCCTGACGGCGGCCACGGCGCGCGACGATCCGAGGGGCGGCCGGGCGACCGGCCGCCCCTCTTTCGTTGTGCGCCGGGCGCGCCGCGCCCGAAAAGAAGTCGGCCCAAGAAGTCGGGGCCCAAAAACGTGGGGAATAGAAAATGCCCGGGCCGAGGCCCGGGCATCGCGCTCGTGTCGGTGGTGCGCGCCGCGCGAGCGGCGCGATCCCCGGTGCGGCCTCCTGGTGGGAGGATCTGGCCCGTTCCGCCGGCCG
>JBKBLL010000165.1:0-8838 GCA_046296375.1 Alphaproteobacteria bacterium
TTGCGCCAGACCTGTAAGACGAAGGCGAGGGCCACGCACAGGCCGGCTGCGGTCCAAGCCGCGGTCTGCCAGTCCCAGGTGACGACGATTACGGGAAGCAGCGAGCCCGCCAGGGCGTAGCCGGCCGGGACACCCGTCTGCTTGATCGAGAAGATCAGCGACATGTGTTGCGGGGGCGCCTTGCGCGCGAGGATGTGCGAACTCGCCGGCGTCATGGGACCGTAGCCGAGACCGACGAGCAGAGCGCTCGGGATCAGCACCCAGGCCGATCCGATTGGCATCAGGGCGAGGCCGAACCCGGATGCCAGCAACGACACTTGGCTGACACGGATCGGTCCCCAACGGGAAACGAATCCCCCGCTGACCAGGGTCGAGGCGACGGCGCCGATGTACATGATGCCCGAATAGACGCCGATCCAGCTGGCGTCGAGGCCGAAGGCCGGCGCTGCCGCCGGCGCCATGACCGCGAGGGTCAGGTTCGCCATCGAGCCGAACGCCTGGACGGCCAGCATGGCGAACACGGGCACGAAGACGGCGATCATTGGAGCCGTCCTCCCAGGGGTCGCAACCTCGGCGTCGTCAATCGATCAGGTGGCGGCTGTCCGCGTGACGCGTGCGCGTCGCCTCCGCCGCACGCGCCACGATGCGCGCCACGCGCTCCGGCGCGAAGTTCGTCTGACTGAGCGCGATGCCGATGTCGAAGATCTCGCCGTAATGGCGAATACGGTCGCCTTCCAGTTCAAACTTGCTCATCCCCTCGAAAACGACGCGCTTGCCGTTTGCTTCGGGGAGCTTCGACGTGTAGCTGAAAACCCAGCGTGCATAGCCGCGCGCCCCGTCGTGCACGGGATCGAGCATGTCCCATCGGAACGCCGTCGCGTCACGCCAGAAGCGGTCCTCCAGCATCTCCGCAATGGCCGCCGGACCGGAAAAGGCCCCGTAGAAGGTGTCGTGATAGACCCCGTTCTTGGAGAACAGCTCTCCCAGCCGCTTGCCGTTGCCGGATTCCACCGCCGCCGTGAACCTTTCGAGCAGAGACGCAAAGCTCATGACTAACCTCCTGGCCTGCATTGTCCGGACTTCGTCGGGCGAGGGCAAGGCCGGTCGGCGCTCCGGGCGCTACGCGGCGGCCCCGGCGAGTTGGCGGGACACGAGGTGGGCGTAGAGGCCGCCGCGGGCGAGCAGGGCGGCGTGCGTACCCTGCTCAGCCAGGCGACCCTCGTCCATGACCAGGATCAGGTCGGCCTGGCGCACGGTCGACAGGCGGTGGGCGATGACGATGGTCGTACGGTCGCTCATCAGCCGGTCGAGCGCCTTGCGGACCTGGATCTCGCTCAGCGCGTCGAGATGCGACGTGGCTTCGTCGAGGACCAGGATCGGCGCATCCTTCAGAAAGGCGCGGGCGATGGCGACGCGCTGGCGCTGGCCGCCGGACAGTTGCGTTCCCCGCTCGCCCACCATCGTGTCGAGGCCCCGCGGCAGAGCCGCGACGAACTCCGACAGGGCGGCATGACCGATCGCACGCTCGAGTTCGGCGTCGCTCGCGCCGGGCCGGGCGATCAGGATGTTGGCGCGCAGCGTGTCGTTGAACAGATAAGTGTCCTGGGCGACCAAGGCGATACGGCGGCGCAGAGCCTCCAGCGTCCAGTCCCGTGCATCGTAGCCCTGCACCCGCACGATACCTGACTGCGGATCCCAGAAGCGCAGTAGGAGTTGCGCGACGGTGCTCTTGCCGGCACCCGAAGGGCCGACGATGGCGACGGTGGCCCCCGCCGGGGCGGCGAAGGAGACCTGGCGAAGCGCCGGGCGCGCGCGGCCAGGATAGGCGAACGTGACCGACTCCATCGCGACCGCCGGTGCCTCGGGATCGATCGAGGCTTCGGGAACGCCGGGACCGTCGCGCACCGGCACGGGCTCCGCGTGGATCGTGTGCACGCGCCGCGTCGCGGCGATCGTGTCTGCGAGACGCCGGCCGATCTCGGCGATCTCCGACACCGGCAGAAAGGCCGCCATGGCGAGGATAGCGAGCAGCGGCAGCATGGCGGCATCGAGCTGTCCCGCGGCGACCAGGGCCGCGCCAACCGAGACGACAGCGAGGCCACCCAGGCCGGTCGCCGCATCGAGCACCGCTTTTTGGACCGCGAGATCCCGGAAATACGGTAGGCGCGCGCGATAATAGGCGTCGCCCAGATCGTCGAGCGCCTCGCCCCGTGCCTGCTGCCGGCCGTAGGCGACGACTTCGGCCATGCCTTGGATGCCATCGACGGCATGGGCGTTGAGGCTCCCCAGGGCCGCGCGCGAGCTGGCGCCCGCCCGGTCGAGCCTGTGCCGGGCGAGGAACGGACTCGCCGCCACCAGGCCGAGGAAGGGCAGGAGAACGAGTGCCAGCGGCCAGCCGCTGAGCAGCAGGGTGGCGAGCACGGCACCCGGCACCAGCACGGCAACGAAGGCGGGAGCGATCGTGTGAGCGAAGAAATATTCGATCAGTTCGACGTCGTGCGTAGCCATGCCGACCAGGTCTCCCGTGCGCCGCCGCACCAGCCAGGCCGGCGCCAGCCGGTCGATCTTCTCGAACAGGGCGATCCGCATCTCCGACAGCAGGCGGAAGGCGACGTCGTGCGAGACCCAGGACTCCAGCCAGTGCAGCAGTGCGGTCGTCGGAGCCAGCACGAACAGGAGCACGAGCCAGAGCCCGTGCGGCTCACCCTGTTTCAGGGCCAGGACGACGAGCCCACCGGCCACGCCCACGCCGATCAGGGTGACCACGCGCAGGATGCCGAGCACCAGCGCCGCGGTAAGCTTCCATCGCCAGGGAGAGACGAGACGGAGCAGTTCCCGGAAGACCGCGAGTGTGCCCATCCGATGCGCGCCGAGGATTTCGTCCGGTGGCTCGATCTCTTCCGGGGCCTGCACGCCGTCGTCCGGTTCGCTCGGTTCCATCACCGCGCGCGCGCGCATTCGCTGCGTCCCTCGCGCCTCGGCCGCCTGCTCGGCCATCAGCGCCGCGTAGACGCCGCCCGCCCGGATGAGTTCGGCATGGCTGCCGCTCTCGACGATCCGGCCCTGGTCGAGGACGAGGATGCGGTCGGCGCCGATCACGCTCGACAGACGGTGCGCGAAGATCAGCGTCGTGCGGCCGCGCATCAGGCGATCCAGCGCTTCCTGGATGACCCACTCGTTCTCTGCATCCACGGCGGACAGGGCCTCGTCGAGAACGAGCACCGGCGCATCGCGCAACAGCGCCCGCGCGATCGCGATGCGTTGACGCTGGCCCCCTGAGAGGCGTACGCCGCGCTCGCCGACAAGCGTCGCATAGCCCTGGGGCAACGATTCGACGAAAGTGTGGACGTTCGCGGCGCGGGCGGCGGACTCGACTTCCGCCTGCGTCGCGCCGGGTCGGCCCAGGCGGATGTTATCTTCCACGGTGCCGTGGAAGAGAACGGTGTCCTGACTGACGACCGCGATGCGTTGGCGAATGTCGGAGAGCGCCAGCGCCCGCAGATCGATGCCGCCGAGCCTTACCGCGCCGCCCTGCGGGTCGTAAAGGCGCAGCAGCAGACGCAGGATCGACGACTTCCCGGCCCCGCTTGCACCGACGATCGCGACGCTCTCGCCGGCCGCGACGCGAAAGGAGAGGCCCGTGTGCGCGGCGCGTCTGCCGCCTGGATAGGCGAAGGACACGTCGTCGAAATCGATCGTGGGCTGGAACGGCTCGGACAGACGCGCCGGTGCCGGCGGGTCGGTCACCGTCGGCCGCGCATCGAGCAGCCGCGCGATGCCTTCGGTCGCCGAAAGGCCGACCATGCCGTAGTGCAGGAGCGAGCTCAGTTCGCGCAGCGGGCGGAATGCCTCTGTGCCCAGGATCACGATGACGATCAGGACGGCGAGGTCCATCTCGCCCGTGACGACCCGGTGAGCGCCGAGGGCAAGGGCGGTTGCGGTGCCGAGTGCGATGCCGGCGACGGTGATGCCGTGCGTCGCGGCATTGCTGGCCAGGACCCACATCGTCGTCCGGAAGACGTCGCGCGCACGGTCCGCAAGGGCAGCGGCGCGTGGCGCGCTCTGCCCGAAAGCCTTCAGCGTACCGAGGCCCTGGATGGCGTCTAGGAAGTCGGCGGCGAATGCCCCGTAGGCGGTGCGCCGGCGCAGGGCGAATCGGCGGTTCCAGCGATGGAACACCGTCGGTGCGATGAGGGTGACCAGGGCCGCCGCCAGGATCACGGTCGCTACCGGTAGGTCTAGAAAGGCGAGGAAAGAGAAGAGCAGCAGCGGCGTCAGGGCGGCGATGGCGAGCTGCGGAAGGTAGCCTCCGAAATACACCTCCAGCTGGTCGACGCCCTCCACGAGGTTGAGAGCGACGTCGCCACTTCGCTCCTGTCCCACATATCCGGGGCCGAGAACGACGAGGTGATCATGCAAGCGTCGGCGCAGGCTACGCTGGACGAGCGCCGCGGTCCGATGGGCGGTCGTCTCCTTCAGATACATCAATACAGCACGCAGGCCGATGACGCCGACGATGGCGGCAGCGATCGCGAGAATCTCGCCGGCCGAGGCGCCCATATAAATGCGGCCGATCAGCCAGCCCAGAAGAGCCAGGCGGGCTATTCCGGTGGCCGCCGCGGCGACGCCGATCGCCACGGTGCCCGCCATACGCGCCCGCAGGCCTTCAGTGAATGCCCACAGGCGTGCGTCAAAATACATTCTTCGTCCTCCGCGCCGCGCGAAAACCAATCTAACGGCAGCGGGGAGCCCCTGTCATGACGGACGGCTCCGGACGGTTGAAGCGCGAAAAGAAAGGCGCCGCACCGGCGCGGTGGCCGGTGCGGCGCGGCTGTTCAGGGCTATTGTTTGGGCGGGGACATCAGGCCGCTGGCGAGGTCGGCATGAAGCTTCACCTTCTGGCCGTCCTTCTCGGCGGTGGTCGAGACGCGCTGTCCCTCACGCTTGAGGTCGCCGACGTCGCTGTAGCCTTCGCTCTCCAGCTTGCTGCGGACCTCATCGTCAGACATCCCCGCCCGCTGGGCGGGCTTATCGGACATCTTGCCGCGGATCTCGTAGGTGTTGCCGTCCTTGGTGCCCTTGGCCTCGAAGCGGACCTTGACCTCCGAAACCTCGGTAAAGCCGTGCTGCTGCAGTGCGCTACGCACCGTCTGTTCGTTCAGCGCCGCGGTCTGGCCCATAGCACCAGCCGTGGCGGCAGCACCTGTCGTGGCCTGACCGGTGGTCGCCTGGCCAGGGGTCTGACCGGGGGTGGTCTGACCCGTGGTCTGGCCCGTGGTGGTCTGGCCCGTGGTGGCCTGGCCCTTCGTCGCCTGATCGGCCGGCTGACCGGGCGAGGTGGCGCTGGTCTGCGCCATCGCGAGGCCGCCCGTGACGAGCATGGCGGCGGACAGCGCGGACACTGCGATTTTGTTCATATAATACTCCTGTCGGAACGCGTTTCGTAAGCAGAGGCGCCTCGTGGCGACTCTCCGGCCTTCCCAGCGGTTGCTTGTCTCAACAGCCCCGCCGGGATTTGGTTCACGGGTTTCTCTGCCGCGCCCGACCGTCGTGATCGCGCTGCGCTGAAACTCGGTGCCGCGAGGCAGCACGTTAGGGCGTGGCCCACCACCCGCTGCGCGGCCGCTACGAGTCCCGGCCGAGGGTCGCAGAGCGGGGGGCGCTCAAGCGGCGCGGGCGGCGTCCCGCTGACGCAGCAGCCAGATTAGGGGCAGGGCCAGGACCACCATCCAGGCCTTGCCGATCACCTGGCCCGGCAGATAGGTCAGGCTGCCGAAGGCGAGCCAAAGGAAGACGACGCTGTCGATGAACAGGCCGACGAAACTGCTCAGCGCCACGGCCCGGACCAGGCCGCGCCGCTGCAGCGGGGTGAAGACGGCCATGTCGGCGAGTTCCGAGAGGAGGAACGCGGTGGTCGAGGCGATGACCAGCGCCGGCGGCGCGAAAGTCGCGGACAAGGCGGTCCCGGCGACGATGGCCGCAAACGCCCAGCCCACGCCGAGCCGGCGCTGCACAAGATCGCGCAATACGAGGGCGAGGCCGATGGCCAGAACGCCGCTGGGTGCCATGATGCCGGGCGCCACCGGCACGAGGCAGGGGCCCTGCGGCACGCAGACCGTGCCGACGTTCTGGATCAGCCAATTGGCCAACGGTACGCACAGGCCGAAGCCGAGCAGATAAACATAGCCCTCCAGCCGATCAGCGCGGGAGGTGGGAGGCGTCACCATTCCGAGTTCCGTACCGTTCCGTCGGAGCGGACGGGCATCCGCTCCCGCGTGGGCTCATGCGAGCGCCGTGCGCGCCGCTATGTGCCGCACCGGACGCGCTGGTTCAATCCCGTCCTTACGGCAGTGCGCCGCATCAGCGCTTCTCGAAGTCGATCCGCTCGTCCACGGGCAGATCGAGCAGGTGGCGCCGCAGGCAGTCGAGCGCCAGTTCGGCCGCGCCCAGCCGCACCCATTCGCGCCCGCCCAGCAGGCGGGCCGAGCGGGTCACCGTTCCTGTCGCGTCGGCGATGCCGATATCGATCGAGCCGCCGAGTTCGGTACGGTCGTCGCCCTGGTCGAGGTCGACCAGGACGGCGAGGGCGTGGCTGGCGCCGCTCGCCTCGCGCAGGGCGCGCGCGGCGGCTGCGGCCATCTCGGGGCCGGCGCTGGCGGCGGCGGCGGGCGCAAGTCCGACCGCGTCGAGCAAGCCGTCGGTGCGCGCGGCGACGAGGGCGCGACGGAACAGCCCGTCCGCCGCCGGCTGCGGCACGAGCCGCGCCGCGATGTTGCCGCCGGTGAAGGTCTCCGCCACGGCGAGCGAGCCGCCGCGGGCGGCGAGCGCCGCCAACACGACGCCCTCCAGGGTCTCGGCGTCCTCGGCCAGTACGAAATTGCCGAGCCGCCGGCGCACCTCCGCCTCGACCGGCTCCAGGATGCGGTCGAGATCGGCCGCTGTTGCGGCACGGGCGGCGAGCTTGGTCTCCAACTGCGGATAGTGCGACTGGAAACCCAGCTTGACCGAGCCGTCGGCGAAGGCGGGAATGCCGGACAGCATCTCGTCGGCTCGCGACTCGCCGATGCCGAACGAGTGGAACCGCTTCAGCCGGGTCACCGTCTGCAGCCCGCTCAGCTGCAGCAGCCGCGGAATCACCTGCTCGTCGATCATCCGTCGCATTTCGCGCGGGACACCGGGTGTGAACAGGAAACGCGCCTTGCCGATGGTGACGGCGAAGCCGCACGCGGTCCCGATAGGATTGTCGATAAGCTCCGCACCGACGGGAAGCATCGCCTGCTTCACGTTGTTTGGCGGCATAACCCGACCGCGCTGGCGATACCGCTCCTGCATCCGGCCGAACCAGCCCTCGTGCCGTTCCAGTGCGACGCCTGCGGCCTGCGCGGCCACCTCCTGCGACAGGTCGTCGACCGTGGGACCAAGGCCGCCATTCACGATGACGGCGTCGGCCCTTTCCGCGGCCTGACGGAAGGCGGTCAGCAGGGCCTCCCGATCATCGCCGACCGTGGTTCCCCAATGCACGGTCAGGCCGACCTCCACCAGTCGGCGGGCGATGTGACCGTAGTTGGTGTTGATCGTTTTCCCGGTCAGGATCTCGTCGCCGGTGCAGAGGATCTCGATGCGCATGGGCTCTCTCATCCGGCGGGTCAGCGGCCGAGCTCCGCGCCGATGCCGGCGAGGAGCTCGAGATGGCGCTCATGGTCGCCGGCAAAGCGAAGCACGAAATGGCCGACGCCGACGGCGGCATAGGATCTGAGCCAGTCGCGGGCGCCTTCGATAGGGCCGCCATAGCTGGGCTGGCGCTTGCGCATCAGGGCGGCCGGCTGGCCGTAGTAGCGCTCGAGGAAGTCGTCGATGACGCGATCGGCGCGCGCCGCGTCGTCGTCGATGGCGACGGTGAGGTAGGTCGCAGCGGTCATCGCGGACGGGTCGCGGCCATGGTCGCGCGCGACCGCCTGCATGCGCGACCACATGTCCGCAACCTTCTCCGGCGCGGGGCCGTTCGGAAACCAGCCGTCGAACTCACGTCCCACCCGCTCCACCGAGGCCTCCGCCGCGCCACCGATCCAGATCGGCGGGCCCCCGGGCCGGTAGGGTGTCGGGCCGAGCACGCCCTTCTTCACGGTCCACCGGCCGTTCCAGTCGACCGAGTCTCCCTTCCAGAGGGCCCGGCACAGGCGCAGCCCCTCCAGCATCCGGCCGACCCGCTTGTCGAACGGCACCCCCGCCGCCTCGAACTCGTCGCGGATGTTGGGAACGTCGGTCGCGATCCCGACGCCCAGGATGACCCGCCCCTCCGCCACCTGGTCGAGGGTGGCCACCTGGTGCGCCAGCACGACAGGGTTGCGCAGGGCGGGCAGCAGCACGGCGGTCCCGAGTTCGACGCGCCTGGTCCGTCCCGCGACGCCGGCCAGCAGCGTGATCGGCTCGTGGCGCGGCCGGGCGAGTAGCGAATCGCCGACCCACACCGAGTCGTATCCGAGGGCCTCGGCGCGCTCGGCCAGTTCCAGCAGCGGCTTCGCCTCGGGCCGTCCCTCCATGACGCTTTCGCGGGTCGGCAGCAGGTAACCGATGCGCGGGGTCATGCAAGCTCCTCCGGATACGTCCGTCGGCGTCCGACGGTCGGCCGCACGGGACCGACCGTCGCATGTTACAGCGCCGGCGGCTGCGCTCGCCAGACGCCGGCGTTCAGACGGGATACCGCAGGATAGCCGCCAGCGCGCCGCCGTGGGGGATGTCCTGACGGCGTACGCCGAGCACCCGGCCGCCGGACAGGATCACCCGTCCTGCGATCTCGTCGACGATGCCGTAGCTCCCGGCGCCCGGCCCGTCGGCGAA
>JBKBLL010000166.1:0-8833 GCA_046296375.1 Alphaproteobacteria bacterium
CTGGAGCCCGCGAATTTCCGGCTCGTGCAAGCGGCAAAGGTGTCGAAATGAGCGGCGAACCCGCCTTGATGTCGCTGACGGCGGTCGCGAAGGCGATCGCGGGCAAGACCGTCTCCTCGCGTGAAGTGACAAAATCCTGTCTCGACCGGATCGCGCAGTGGCAACCCAGCCTCAACGCCTTCATGGCAATCGAGGCGGATGCCGCGCTGGCCGCGGCCGATGCCGCCGATGCGGCGCTGGCGAAAGGCAAGGCGAGCGGCGCGCTGCACGGCGTGCCGCTGGCGCACAAGGACATGTACTATCGTGCCGGCCACACGGTCACCTGCGGCTCGGCCATCCGGCGCGACTTCGTCCCGGACGTTACGGCGACGGTCCTGAAGCGGCTGGACGCGGCCGGGGCCCTCGACCTGGGCGGCCTCAACATGTCCGAGTTCGCCGGCGGGCCAACCGGCCACAACGAGCATTTCGGCGACTGCTGCAACCCCTGGGATCCCGCCCATGTGACGGGCGGCTCCTCGAGCGGCTCCGGCGCGGCGGTCGCGGCGCGCATGGTCTTCGGCGCGCTCGGCTCCGACACCGGCGGGTCGATCCGCATCCCGGCGGCGGCCTGTGGCGTGGTCGGCCTGAAGGGCAGCTACGGGCTGGTCAGTCGGCACGGCGCCATGCCGCGCTCCTGGTCGCTCGACCATGTCGGGCCGCTGACCCGCACGGTGCGCGACTGCGCCCTGATGACCGCGGCGATCGCCGGCCACGACCCCGACGACGCGACCACGGCGGCGCACCCCGTTCCGGACTATGCGGCGGCCCTGGGGCGGGGGCTGCGCGGGCTGCGCGTCGGCCGCCCGGCGACGTATTTCTTCGACGAGTGCGACGCGGAGGCGTCGACGATCTTCCAGGCCGCACTCGACGCGCTCACCGCCCTGGGCGCGGAGATCGTCGGGGTCGACATTCCAGACCCCCTGGGTCTCGCCCGGATGAACGACATCATCTCCAAGTCCGAGGCCGCCACCATCCACCGCAAATGGATGGCGGAGCGGCCCGGCGACTATGGCCACCACGTCTTCGCCCGGGTCGAGGCGGGATTCCACATCCCCGCCACCCACTATATCGAGGCGCTCGCCCTGCGCGGCCGCATGCTGGCCCGGGTGCTGGAGGACGTCTACGGCCGCTGCGACGTCGTGGCGGCGCCGGTGCTGCCGTTCGCGGCACCGCCGCGCGACGAGACCGCCTTCGGCAATGCCGGCGACGTGCCGCGGCTGGTGGCGCGCATGACCTACCGCACCCGACCCTTCTCCTATCTCGGCCTGCCCGCGCTGTCGGTGCCGGTCGGTTTCGCCGCTTCCGGCCTGCCGCTCGCCCTGCAACTCGTCGGGCGCCCGTTCGACGAGGCGACGCTGTTCGCGCTGGGCGACGCCTATCAAGGGGAGAGCGGCTGGCACGAGCGGGTGCCGGATCCCGCCTCGGGCTGACCGCCCCCCGGATGGGGGGCCGGTTGCGGCCGCCCGCGGCCCGTGAAACCATCCTGCGACGCCCCGACGGCAAGAACGGAGGAGACGTCGCATGGATGTCGGCATGATGATGATCTTCACCAGCTACGGCTGGGAAGACTGTCCCGACGATCGGGTCTGGCAGGAGGAGATCCGCCTGGCGCGGATCGCTGCGGACTCCGGCTTCGATTGCCTGTGGTCGGCCGAGCATCACTTCAACGACTATTCGTTCGTGCCGGACAACATCCAGCTGATGACCTATCTGGCGGCCCTGTGTCCCGATATCGACGTGGGTACGGCGGCGGTCATCCTGCCCTGGCACGACCCGCTGCGGGTGGCGGAGAACGCGGCCGTGCTCGACATGCTGAGCGGCGGGCGGCTGCGCTTCGGCATGGGGCGGGGCCTGGCGCGGCGCGAGTTCGAGGCCTTCCGCGTGTCGATGGACGAATCGCGCGCCCGCTTCGACGAGGCGGCGCCGATGATCATCCGCGCGTTGCAGACCGGCTTCATCGAGGGGAAGGGGCCTTTCTACCGCCAGCCCCGCACCGAACTGCGCCCGCGGCCGCAGCGCAGCTTCGACGGCCGCATCTACGCCGTGGCGTCGAGCGATGATTCCATCGACTCCGCCGCGCGGCTGGGGGCGCACATGGTGATGTTCGCGGACCGTCCCTGGGAGATGCGCGCGCCGGGCATCGAGCGCGGCCGCGAACTGCACCGCAAGTATCACGGCACCGAGCCGCCACGCCCGATGCTGACCGACTTCTGCGTCTGCGGCACCGACGCCGCCACGATCGAGGAGGAGGCGCGGCGCTACCAGGGCAAGTTCGTGGAGAGCAATTTCTACCACTACGAGTTCCTGGGCGAGCACTTCAAGAGCGTGAAGGGCTACGATTCCTATCAGCAGAAGGCGGAGATCGCCCGGCACGGCGGCATGGAGGGCGCGGTCGCGGGCTTCATGCGTGCGGCGAGCTGGGGCGACCCCGACCGCATCCTGCGTGGCCTGGAGGAGCGGCGGAAGGTCGTCGGCGATTTCGAACTGAACGTCTCTTTCCGCTTCGGCGGCACGCCCTTCGACGTGGCGGCACGTGGCCTCGACCTGTTCGCCAAGGAGGTCCTGCCGGTCCTGAAGAGTTGGAACTGACGGGCGGGGGGCGCCGGCGTGACGGTGGGCCATTCGCACCTTCCCGGCCGCAGCGAAGCGGAGCGCCGGGACCCCGGGCGCGCGCGCCGATGCCGGCACGCGCTCGCAGCGCGGGAGCGCCGGCTCTGGGTCCCGGCGCTGCGGGGCTGCGCCCCTCCGGCCGGGAAGGTGGCAGGAGAGCGGGTCAGGCCTCGGCCAGGGTGGGGCCGGTGCCGGTGACCCGCGTCTGGCGCATGTACCGCCGCCAGCGGTCGGCGTCGTAGCCGGCGCCGCGGTGCAGCAGGCAGCGATTGTCCCAGATCACGAGGTCGCCCGGAGCCCAGGCATGGGCGTAGACATGCTCGTCGCCGACGGTGTGGTCGACCAGCCCGTCGAGCAGGCTGCGGCTCGCCGCATCGTCCCAGCCTTCGATCGAGCGGGCGTGCGAGCCGATGAACAGGTTGCGCGCGCCGCTGCGCGGATTGCGCCGGACCAGGCGCTGGCGCACCGGCGGCAGCGTGGCGGCGAGGGCGGGCGACACGGCGTCCGGCGCCACCTTGGAGCGCGAATAGACATAGTCGTGGATGACGATGAGCGGGTCGACCTCGGTCTTGCGCGCCGGGTCGAGCCGGTCGTAGGCGGAGCGCGTGCTGGCGAACAGGGTCTGTCCGCCTTCGCCGGGCACCTCGTAGGCGCACATGATCGACACGAAGGCCGGCGTCTCTTTGAAGGAGGCGTCGGAGTGCCACAGGTTGTTGCCGGTCAGGAAGACCGTCTTCCTGTGCGTGCTGCCGAGCACCGTACCGTCCGGCTGAACGTTGCCGATCGTGCCGAAATATTCGATCCGGCCCTCGCCCAGGGCCACATGGCTCGGCTCCGGCGCGCCGAAGCGCCGGGTGAAGGCGAGCTGGCGCTCGTCGTCGAACGACTGTTCCGGAAAGCAGAGGAAGGAATATTCGTCGACCGCGGCCCTGATCTCCTCCATCAGCGCCTCGGACGGCGGCTCGGACAGGTCGGCGCCGGTCACGCGCGCGCCGAATTCGGGATGCAGGCGGTCGAAACTGAGCGTACCCATGGCGTGTCCCCTGAAGGTTCTGGCGGATTGAACCACCGCGCGGCGTCCGGGGCAAAGGGGGGAACCCACTGGCCTCCCCGGCAACGGGTGCGGCTTCGGGGCCCGCTTCAGACCGTCAGGCGTGACCGCCGGAGGTGGACAGCATCCGCGCGTCGACGCCGAGCTTCGCCATCGCCCGCTCCCACTTGTCGTCGAGCGCCGGGTCGAACACCAGGTCGGGGTCGGCCGCGACGTTGAGCCAGCCGTTCGCCCGGATCTCCGCCTCCAGCTGTCCCGGCGACCAGCCGGCGTAACCCAGGGCCAGCATGCGGCGTCGCGGCCCCTCGCCACGGGCGATGGCGCGCAGGATGTCGACGGTCGCGGTCAGGGCGACGTCGTCGGCGACGACCAGCGTGCCGTCGTGCCGGTAGTCCGCCGAATGCAGCACGAAGCCGCGGCCCGTCTCGACCGGACCGCCCGCCTGCACGGGCAGGTCGACCGGCTCATCGCCGCCCTTGAGGTCGAGCTGCTCCAGAAGGTCGGTGAAGGTGAGGGATTTGAGTTCCCGGTTGATCACCAGCCCCATGGCTCCCTCCTCGCTGTGGGCGCAGAGGAAGATCACGGTCCGGGCGAAACGCTCGTCCGGCATGCCCGGCATGGCGACGAGCAGATGTCCCGTCAGATAACCGTCGCGTCGGATGGAGAGGTCCATGTCACCTAAGTTAGGCAGGCCCCGGGGGCCGCGCAACAGCGGCGCCGAAGCCTGTGGGTGGCGGACCTGTGACGGACTTGGCCGGTCTTTCAATTTCCGCCGACGCGGGCATACTCCACCGCGACAGGCTGCCGCATCCGGCGGCCCTGGAATACGAGGGACACGCGAATGACGATTAAGGCCGGCGACCGCATCCCGTCCACCAAGCTGCGCCACATGACCGCCGACGGTCCGGCGGAGATCACGACCGACGATTTCTTCAAGGGGCGCAAGGTCGTCCTGTTCGCCGTCCCCGGCGCCTTCACGCCGACCTGCTCGGCCCGTCACCTGCCGGGCTTCGTGGAAAAGTCCGACGCCTTCAGGGGCAAGGGCGTCGACGCGGTCGCCTGCGTCGCCGTCAACGACGTGTTCGTCATGGACGCCTGGGGCAAGTCGCAGAACTGCGCCGGCAAGGTGGAGATGCTCTCGGACGGCAACGGCGAACTCGCCAGGGCGCTCGACCTCGAACTGGACGCCAGCAAGGGCGGTCTCGGCGTCCGCTCCAAGCGCTACGCCATGATCGTCGACGACGGCGTGGTGAAGGAGGTGCATGTCGAGGCGCCGGGCGCCTTCGAAGTCTCCAGCGCCGACTACGTGCTCGGCCGCCTCTGACCCTCGGGCCCGCCGTTTCAGGCGGCCGGCCCGTCCAGCGGACGGTTCGGCCGCCTGTAGTGCGGGATCGACCAGCCGAAGCGGATCGCGGCCGCGCGCAGGCCGAAGGCCGTGGCGAACGCCGCCAGCGCCCGCAGCATCCCGTCCGCCAGCAGCGGCTCCCCCAGCACGTAGACCAGCGCCCCGGCGAGGGCGGCGGTCGCATAGATCTCCTTGTGCAGCAGCAGCGGCCGGTCGCCGCAAAGCACGTCGCGGATGACGCCGCCGAAGGCGGCCGTGATCACCCCCATCGTCACCGCGACCGAGGCCGAGGCGCCGGCGACGAGCGCCTTCTCCGCTCCCGCCACGGCGAACAGCCCCATGCCCAGCGCGTCCGCCCAGAGCAGCGCGCGATAGCGGGAATCGAGCAGGCGCGCCACCCAGAAGACGGGCAGGGCGGCCGCGACGCAGACCCACAGATAGGCCGGCTCGCGCACCCAGAAGACCGGGCCGATGCCGAGCAGCAGGTCGCGCAGCGTACCGCCGCCGATCGCCGTCACCGTGCCGATCACGACGAAGCCGAACGGGTCCATCTCGCGTCGCGCCGCGGTGAGGGCGCCCGACACGGCGAAGACGGCGAGGCCGGCCAGCTCGAGCAGGGGGTAGACGCCGTGCAGGTCGGCGACGGAAACGGGGATGGGCATGGCTGCGGGCGTCCTTCCGGCGCGTCGGGCCCCCGGTTCACAGGCCGGCGGCCGGGCGGCATACTCGCCCGCGAACCGACGAGAAGGAACCGCCCGCCGTGCTACAGCAGATCGCCGACCTGCGCGAAGAGGCTGCCGAACTCCACGCCCTGCTCGACAGGCTGGACGATGCGGACTGGGAGCGCGAGACGCTGTTCAAGCGCTGGACGATCAACGACATCGTGCAGCACCTGCATTTCGGCGACGAGATGGGCATGGCCTCGCTGCGCGGACCGGAGGATATCCGCGCGCTGATCGCCGACGTGCGCGCCCGGCGCGAGTCCGGCCTGTCGCGCGTGGAGGAGACGCGCACGCGCCTGGGCGATCCGCGTGGGCGCCGGCTGCTCGGCCTCTGGCGCGGCCATGTCGACCGGCTGTGCGAGGCGCTGGCGGTACGCGACCCGGCTGCGCGTCTCGCCTGGGCGGGCCCCGACATGAGCGTGCGCATGTTCGCCACCGCCCGCCAGATGGAGATCTGGGCGCATGCCCAGGCGATCTGGGACGTGCTGGGGCTGGAGCGGGCCTGCGCCGACCGGCTGTCGAACATCGCCGTGATCGGGGTGAAGACCTTCGGCTGGACCTTCGTCAACCGCGGCCTGCCGGTGCCGGAGGCGGTGCCCCATGTGCGCCTGACCGCGCCGTCGGGCGCCGTGTGGGAATGGAACGACACCGCCTCGGACAGCGGGGTTTCGGGCGACGCGGTCGCCTTCTGCCAGGTCTGCACCCAGACCCGCAACATCGCCGACACCGACCTCGCGGTGCGCGGCGACGCGGCGGAGCGCTGGATGGCGCTGGCGCAGTGCTTCGCCGGCCCGCCCGAGGACCCGCCGGCGCCCGGCCTGCGCCGCCGTGCGGCGCGGCCAGTGCTTGGCTGAGGCCTCGCCTGAGGTCCTCGCCCGGGTCCGCCGCGCTCGGGCTCAGTCGTCGGTCAGCAGCGACACGCCCAGTGCGGCGCGGCGGGTGAGCCAGAGGCTGGGGCGGTAGCGCATGTCGGCCGTGTAGTCGCACATGGTGCGCAGGATGCGGAGCACCGTGGCGCCGCCGACGCGGTCGCCATATGCCAGCGGACCGTAGGGATAGTTGAGGCCGAGGGTGACCGCCGTGTCGATGTCGGCGGGGCCCGCCACGCGCTGCTGGGCGGCGTCGCAGCCGATGTTGACGATGTGGGCGATGATGCGCTGGGCGATGAAGCCGGGCGAATCCTTGATCACCGTCACGGGCACGCCGTCGCTGGCGAGCAGGCCGTGTGCTGCCTCCAGCGCCTCCCTGTCGGTCAGCGGGTTCGACATCAGCGTGCGGCGCACGTCGAGCGGGAAGACCGTGTCGACCGCCACCGTGCGGCGCGGGTCGAGTCCCTGCTCCACCGCCGCCGTCGTGCAGTCCTGGCCGACCGGCGTGACGATACAGAGCGAACCGGTGCCCGGCTGCGCCCCGCTGTCGATGTCGGCGCCCAGCTTGCGGAGGAGTTCGGTCAGCGCCAGGTGGCCGTCCGGCTCGGCCGCACTCACCCAAACGCGGCCGGGGCGTGCCGACGGCGCCGGCGCCTCCTCCGGCTCGTGCCACTTCTGGCCTTCCTTGTAGGTGTACCAGCCCGCACCCGACTTGCGGCCGAGCAGGCCGGCGTCCAGGCGCTGCTTGTGCGGCACCGCCGGGCGGAAGCGCGGCTCCTGGAAATACTGCTCGTAGATCGCGAGGCCGGCCGGGAAGTTCACGTCCATGCCGGTCAGGTCGCCGAGCTGGAACGGCCCCATGCGGAACTGGCCGACGTCGCGCATGACGCGGTCGATGTCCTCCGGCTTGGCGACGCCCTCGCTGAGGATGCGCATCGCCTCGCCGAAGCCGCGGCCGCAATGGTTGACGATGAAGCCCGGCGTGTCGCCGCAGTGCACCGGAACCCGCCCCTGGCGCTCGCCCAGCACCATCAGCGCGTCGCCGACCCAGGCATCGGTCGCGACCGCGTCGATGACCTCGACCAGCTTCATCAGCGGCACGGGGTTGAAATAGTGCAGGCCGGCGACGCGGCCCTTGTGCTGGCACGCCGCGGCGATCTCGGTGACCGAGAGCGACGAGGTGTTGCTGGCCAGGATGGTGTCGGGCCCGCAGAGCGCGTCGAGCTGGGCGAAGAGCTTCTTCTTGACGGCGAGATTCTCGACGATCGCCTCGACCACCACGTCGCAGTCGGCCATGTCCTCGATGGCGTCGACCACCTGGACGTTGGCGACGGCGGCCTGCATCGCCTCCTGCGTCATGCGGCCCTTTTCGGCCGCACGGCCCAGCATGCCGGAAATGAACTCCTTCGCCTTCGCCGCCGCCCCGGGGGCCGCGTCGAACACCTTGCAGGCCATGCCCCCCTCGACCGTCACCTGCACGATGCCCCGGCCCATGGCACCGGAACCGACGACACCGACCTTCAGGTCGGGCTTCTTGGGATCGAACGGCATGGTCTCACCTTCCTCGGATGCGGGAGTTCGCATGGGGCGGGAGACTAAGGGGGGAGGGGGAAGGAGGCAATCAGGGCGGACAGCGCGACGTAGAGTCAGTCCCGGTTCTACCGCATCGCCTCCAGCATGGCGCCGTGCGGGATCGCGTTCATGCGTGACTGATAGCCCCTGCTTTGCGACTTCGATCAAGTGAGGACCTCGGCGGCGCGCCGTGCGGTTACCTGCTGCTTGGGGCGATAGGAGCCCCTGCGCGCACGGTGTGCCACCTGATCGTCCGAAGGGAGCCGGTCGCCATCGAAATGGCATGAATCGGCCTGCGCGCAACCGATGGCAGCCCGAATAGACCTTGCTACGATCTTCTATGGCGGGCGCGAACTCGTCAATTCGTGGTGAGACTACGTCAGAACTAAAATTGATCAGCGATTAGCTGAGAGGAGACGATGTCGGAAAATAATTGTCTCGCGATGGTCATCCGGGCATGGGGGAGATTTATATGACCGCAACCTTCAACGAATGGAGCGGACATCAAGCATCTGGATATAAGACAGACCCCGAAAGGCTACGTCTTAGATCGTGTCCCATCCTGTGGTGTAGCTGCGGCGGTGTGATCGCCGCGATCTCCGGTAGGGCCGGGATCTGTCAGGCA
>JBKBLL010000167.1:0-8746 GCA_046296375.1 Alphaproteobacteria bacterium
GGATCGCCGCCATGATCTACGGCCTGTCCTTCGTGATCTTCCTGCTCTTCCTGGCGCCGGCAGCCGCGGTCGCCTACGCGATACCGGGCGGCTGGTCGGCCGGCGGCATCGTTTTCGCGTTCATCTTCGCCTGGAGCGTCAAGGCCGCCTTCCTGGAGCCGTTCGCGATCGCCTGCCTGCTGCAGGTCTATTTCCGCACGATCGAAGGGCAGACGCCCGACCCGGCCTGGGAAGCGCGCCTCACCGACCTGTCCGGCAGCTTCCGCAAGATACGCGACCGGATGCCGGGGGGTGCCGACCGCCACGCCGGTCCGGTGCAGACCGCCACGCCGGCGTGACGGGGCCGGCACAGGTGCGGCCGCGATAAGGCGGGGCGGACCCGAGCGGGCTCGACAAGGCCACCCCACGCGGCACAAGGTGTGGGCGGCCGAGGCGGGAGGATGACGGCGTGAAAGGCGAGTCGATCGAGGCGCTCGAGCGGGCATGGCAGGACCTGTTCCGGCGGATCCTGGAGGCGGGACGGGAACAGGGCGAACGCGCCGCGTTCGAGCGCATCATGCGCTCGATCCAGGCCGCCGCGGGCGAACTGGACAGGCCCCTTCCCGGCCTGCGCACCACCGATGCCGCGCCCGCCGCGCCCGCTGTCGCCCCGGCCGGCACCCCGGCCAGCGAGGACGAACGCCGCGGCGTGGTGCCCCTGCGGGCGCCGGGCCGGGAATGGGAGAGTCCGGGCGGCGACTGACGTCACGCACGCTGCGGCGCGGCGTTCCCGGGCTCAGAAGAGCTCTTCTTCGGGTTCATGCCGGCTTGGCGCTGCCCAGCGGCCGAACGAGAACGACCAGGTCGGCCATCGGAAAGCCGCTCCACGGCTCGATCAACCCCTTCTATCGGTCCGGGGCTGGATCACCCGCCAGCGGCCGTTCCCGGATGATCTCGACCGGTGTCCGCATGATGATCTCGCGATGCGGAAACGGGATGGATATTCCCGCGGCCTTGAACCGATCCCACAGCGCGATCAGCACCTGTCCTCGTACGTTCGTCAGCCCTTCCCGCGGATCGGAGATCCAGAATCGCAGCTTGAAGTCCAGCGACGAAGAGCCGAACGCGGTGAGCCAGCAGACGGGTGCCCTGTGATCGCTGACCCGCTCGATGGCCATCGCGGTTTCGATCGCGATGCGGCTCACCTCATGAGGATCGCTGTCGTAGGCGACTCCGAAGTCGACATCGATACGGACGAACTCGCTGGAGAACGACCAGTTCACCACGCGCTCGGTAATGAAATCTTCGTTCGGAATGAGATATTCACGGCCGTCGCGCGTGATGACGGAGACGAAGCGCGCCCGGAGATCACGTACCCAGCCGAATGTTTCGCCAAGAGTAATCGTGTCCCCTGGTTTTATGGACTTGTCGAGCAGAATGATGATCCCGGAAATGAAGTTCGACACGACCTTCTGCAGCCCGAACCCGATCCCGACTCCCACCGCGCCGGAGAAAACCGCCAAAGCCGTAAGGTCGACGCCGGTGGCTGCCAGGGCGAAAGTGCCGGCCAGTATGATCAGCCCGATCTTCGCCAGCTTGCCGATCAGAACCTTGAACGACGGCGACAGATCCTCGGAGCGGTCGATCCAGTGCGAGAACACGTTGCCGAGGAAGACCGCCAGCCATATGAGGGCGACCGTCACCGCAGCGACCTTCAGCACCAGGAGTAGCGAAATCCGAACGGTACCGAGCGTGACAGCGGGCCTGTCCAGCGCCGCGACCACCGCCTCATCCATGCCCAGCACCGACAGCGCGACGTAGGACCAGATCGCAATTGCGACGGCGCGCGCCAGCGAGCGGTTCCGAATTATGCGCGTCAGGACCGAGATGACGAACCAGGCGCTGGCCAGGGTCAGCGCCGTCGAGAGAAGCCAAGCGTCCGCCGGCCATGCTAGATGCTGGAGAACGAACCGCGCTATCCACAGATAGACGATTAGGAATATCCAGTGCAGGCGTCGCATGAAAGCGATCACCAAACGAAGCAGGTCGGGATTACCCTTGATCGTGCGCGCCCTGTCCTCGATCGCCGGCGCGAATCGCCCGGAGAGCAGTCGAGATATCGCAGCACCCGCGGCAAGGACCACGAGTTGGCTCAGCACCCACACGTTCAGGACCTCCGGCGCCCGTAGCCCGAGGCTTCGGATCTCCCGAACGATCTCCGCGAGTGTCCACTCCATCGATTGTCTTCCTCGTAGAACCCGGGGTCGGCGCGTCGGGCCGAGGCATCAAACGGGCGCGCGCTCTTCCGCATCTCATAGGCGGCGCGACGCCCGGGTAGAACGCTACAAAATCCCGAGTTGGTTCCGTAGCGACGAAGAAGGCCGGTATGGCGGATCAAGCGATCGCGACGCTGGAACGCGCATGGCTGGATCTGTTTCACCGATTGCTGAGGCCGGTAGGGACGAGGGCGATCGCGCCGCGTTCGTCCGGATCCTGCGTCCGATTCAGGTGGCCGCCGCCGAGGTCGAGACGCCGCCGCCGGCCGCTTCTTCCAGGCCCACCGCGCCGGGGTCGGGCGAGAGCCAGTCGGTCGCGCCGATCCGCAGCCCCGGTCGGGAGTGGAATCCGCCCGAAAGCGACGGCGGCGACCGCGGGGCGGTAACTGAGCCGCTTCGGGCGCCCTCCTCACGCGGCAGTGGCGGTCAGAAGAAGATCTTCTTCGGGTCCATGCCGGCATAGAGGTCGGCGACCTGTTCGGCATAGCCGTTGTAGAGCAGGGTCGGCACCATCTCCGTGGTGCCGATCACGCGCTCCATCGCCTGGCTCCAGCGGGGATGCGACACCTCCGGATTGACGTTGGCGTAGAAGCCGTACTCGGAGCCCTGCGACTCTTCCCAGAAGCTCAGCGGCTGCTCGTCGGTGAAGGTGAAGCGCACGATCGACTTGATCGATTTGAAACCGTACTTCCACGGCAGGACGAGGCGGAGCGGCGCGCCGTTCTGCGGCGGCACCGGCTTGCCGTAGATGCCCGTCACCATGAAGGCGAGATCGTTCATCGCCTCGTCCAGGCGAACGCCCTCGACATAGGGCCAGGGATACCAGAACTGGCGCTGGCCGGGGGCGACTTTTCGATCCATGAAGGTCTCCATCCGCACGAACTTGGCGCTGCCCAGAGGCCGGGCGAGTGCGACCAGGTCGGCCATCGGGAAGCCGCTCCACGGCACCGCCATGGACCAGGCCTCGACGCAGCGGAAGCGGTAGAGCCGCTCCTCCAGCGTCATCCGGCGGATGAGATCGTCCACGTCCAGGGTGATCTCCTCCTCGACCATGCCGTCGATCTTCACCTGCCAGGGCTGCACCTGCAGGCGCTGCGCGGCGCGGACGATGTTCTTGCTCGTCCCGAACTCGTAGAAATTGTTGTAGCTGGTCGCGACCGATTCCTCGGTCAGCGGCCGGTCGAGCGTGAAAGCTTCGTTGCGCGGCACCGGATAGAGATCGGCCCAGGGCGAGGTCCCGGTTGCGGCGCGCGCCGCGAAGGATCCGGTGGCGGCGAGAATCGGCGCCGCGGCTGCGGCACGGACGAAGTCGCGGCGGGAGAGGAAGACGCTCTCCGGCGTCGCGGCACTTTCCGGCAACTCCCAGCCGCGCTTTCGACGGATCGGCATGGCCTGCTCCTTTCGTTTCCCGGACAGAACTACGGGCGACGGCGCCGCACGGCAAGTCACGTCGCGGTATGCGGCCGCTCAGCCGAGTTCGGCGAAAGCGGGCGCATGTTCGATACGGCCCGAACGCACGGGCGGATGACCGCCCCCGGGCGCCAGCGCCATGAGGTGCGGCCCGGCATAGGGCTTTACGAAGCCGGACGCCGCCGCCGCATCGAAGCCGAAGCGATTATAGTATTCGGGATCGCCCAGCACGAAAACGCCCTGCCAGCCCGCCTCGCCCGCCTGCGCGAGACCGGCCCGGATCAGGGTCCCGGCAACACCGCGCCGTCGCCAGGGCGCCAGCACCGCGACCGGCGCGAGCGCGAGGGCGAGGAACGGGCCCGCATCGGCGAGAACAGGACATGGCCGACGATGGCGTCCGCCGCGTCGACGGCGACGAGGGCGATCGCCGCGTCGCCGTCATGGCGCAGCCGATCGACGAGATCCGCCTCCTCTGGCCCCGGAAAGCAGGCGAGATGCAAGGCGCGGACCGCGGCCACGTCGCCCGGCGTCTCCCCACGGTCGATCACGGCCGGGGCTCCCCCCACATCATCCCCCACGTCGCCACCCACGACCGCCACCTCACGCCGCCGCTCGGGCCGGGCGCACCAGCGGGCGGTCGGCGATCGGGAAGTGGACGACGGCGGCGAACAGGCCCAGCGCGATGGCGATCAGCCAGACCCCGTCATACGAGCCGGTGAGGTCGAAGAGATAGCCGCCCAGCCAGGCGCCCAGGAAAGCCCCCACCTGGTGGCTGAAGAAGACGATGCCGAACAGGGTCGCGAAGTAGCGCAGGCCGAAGATCTGGCTGACGAGGCCGCTGGTCAGCGGCACGGTGCTGAGCCAGAGCAGGCCGATGGCGGCGGCGAAGACCTGGGTCGAAAGTTCGGTGACCGGCAGGATCAGGTAGAGGGCGATCACGACCGACCGCGAGGCGTAGATGCCGGACAGCAGGTATTTCTTGCGATAGCGGTCGCCGAGCGCCCCCGCGACGTTGGTGCCGATCAGGTTGAACAGGCCGATGATCGACAGGGCGGTGGCGCCGGCCATCGCCGGCAGGCCACAGACCACGGCATAGGCCGGCAGATGCGTCATGATGAGCGCGACGTGGAAGCCGCAGACGAAGAAGCCGGCAGTGAGGTAGAGGAAGCCGCTGTGGCCGGTCGCCTCGGTCAGCGCCTGGCGCAGGCTCTGGTCGAACTCTGGCTCCTGTGCCTGTCCCGCGCCGCGGCCGCCGATCGCCAGCGCCACGGCCAGGAGCGCGGACACGCCGGCTGTCGCGGCCATGACGGTGAGCGCGCCCGACCAGCCGAAACGCTCGATCAGGGCCTGCGCGAGGGGCGAGAAGACGAGCTGACCGAAGGAGGCGCCGGCCGTCATGATCCCCATGACGAGCGTGCGCCTGTCCGCCGGCGCGACCCGCGCCGCGGCACCCAGGACGACCCCCAGCCCGGCACCGCTGCCGCCAAGCGCGATCAGGACGGCGGAGCCGAGATAGAGTTCGGCCGGGCTGTCGACATTGGCCATCCACAGCACGCCCGCCGCGTATATCAGCATGCCGCCGGCGACCACCTTGCCCGCACCCCAGCGGTCGGCGAGCATGCCCGCGAAGGGCTGCATCAGGCCCCAGAGGAAGTGCTGCATGCCCATGGCCAGGGCGAAGATCGAGAAGGACCAGCCGAGGTCGCGGCTCATCGGCTCCAGGAACATGCCGAAGCTGAACCGGGTGCCCATGCTGACGGCGAGGACGAGAAAGCCGGCGGCGAGTACCAGCAGAGCGGCAGGCGACATGGCGGATTCCCCGAAACCGGCCGCGCCCCCCGCGACTCGGCGATTAAAGCGTAGCCGAGGCCGTATCTGCCGGAAACAATCGATTTCGGCCAGGGACCCGCGCAACCCGGCCATGCGCGGCGGGGCCTTCCGGCGCGCCGCCCGGGCAGGCATTCTGCGCCGCCAACGAGAACAGAACGCCCGCCCCCGTGCCCGACGCCGACTTCCTGCTGCCGCTGCTGGCGAAGATGCTGGCGACCGCCTTCATCGTCGTCTCCGCCTCGGTCGCCGCCGAGCGCGCGGGCTCGGTGCTGGGCGCGCTGATCCTCGCTCTGCCGATCTCTGCGGGGCCCGGCTACGCCTTCCTCGCGCTGCGCGCCGACGATGCGTTCGTCGCCGCCACCGCACTCAACAGCTTCGCCGTCCAGTGCGCCATCGTGGCCTTCCTGTGGATCTATGTGCGCTGGGCGCCGCGCCTGTCGGCGACCGCGAGCCTGGCGGCGGCGACGGCGGCGTGGCTGCCCTGCGCCGTCGTCGTGCAGCAGGTGGAGATGGGCCTGCCCGCCGCCCTGGCCCTGACCGCGACGAGCTTCGCGGTCGGTTGGCGCTTCGTGCGCAGCCCGTCCTGGACACCGCCGGCGAACCGCGCGCGGGCCGGCCGCGCCGACCTGTTCGTGCGCGCCGGCATCACCGGTACGCTGGTCGCCGTCGTGGTGACCGCGAGCGACGCCATCGGCCCGGCGGCGACCGGAGTGGCCCTGGTCTATCCGGTCAGCCTGACCACGATCAGCTGGATCATGCACCGGCGCTACGGCGGCGCGGCGGCGGCGGCGGTGCTGGGCGCCACGCTGCGCCCGCTGGTCGGCTTTCTGGGCTTCCTGCTGGCGCTGCACCTGCTGGCCGAACCCCTGGGGACCGCCTGGGCGCTCGGCGCGGCCGTCGGCTGCTCGCTGCTCTGGTCGCTGGTGCTGCTCGCCCGGCTGGGTCCGCTGAAGCGCGGCTGACCTATTGCCGCCGCAGTTCGGGGACGACGAGGAAGAGGGTGATCGGTATCGCCATGACGGTGCAGGAGAAGATCACGACCGCGCCGTAGCCGCCGGTCCAGTCGTGCAGCAGCCCGCCCATGGTGGCGCCGACGGCGGCCCCCGTCCCCATCCCCATGCTGACCGCCCCCAGAATGACGCCGAGACTGCGGCCGCGCCCGAAGATGGTGGCGGTCATGGCCGAGATGATCGGCCCGCGCGAGCCGAAGCTGGGACCGAAGACGACCACGAAGGCGACCAGCAGCCAGTAGGACGGGAACAGTTCCAGCAGGCCGAGGATGAGGAAGCCGCCGACCGTCATCGCGTAGCTGACCAGGACCGCCGCCAGGCGGCCGACACGGTCCGCCATCCAGCCGAAGGTGATGAGCCCGACCGTCGCGGCGACGCCGGCAAAGCCGAAGGCGGTGGCGGCGGTCAGGTTCGGGAAGCCGACATCGACCAGGAAGGCGACGATCTGCGGATTGACGGCGAACATGCCGCACGCCGTGAAGAAATGGATGAAGAAGAGCGACCAGAAGGGCCGCGTGCGCAGCGCCTGGCGTAGCGTCATGGCGGCGGGCACCGCCACCGCGGCCTGCGGCCCGGCACCGGACGGCGGCGGAGGCGGCTCGGCCGGCGGGCGCCCGCGCGCCACCTCACGCCAGGGCATGAACAGCAGTGCCAGCAGAAGCACCGCCATGGTGCCGCCCAGGATGCGGTAGGCGTCGCGCCAGCCGAAGGAGTCGATCAGCACCTGGACCAGCGGGGAGAAGACCAGCACGCCGACGCCGGCGGCCGCCGCGACACCGGCGATCGCCGTCGTCAGGCGGCCGTGGAACCACCGGCTGATCAGCGCCGCCTGGGTCACGGGACCGAGAGCCGCCACGGCGAAGCCGCCCAGCACGCCGACGCAGAGCTGGAACTGCCAGAGGGACTCGAGCGAACCGGCGAGCAGCATGCCGCCCGCCATGCAGCCGAGGCCGATGGCGTAGATGCGCCCGGGACCCCAGGCGTCGAAGATGCGCCCGACGATCGGCGACGACAGGCCGAGACTGAGCATCAGCAGCGCGTAGACGCTGGACGCCTGGGCCCGATCCCACTCGAAGGCCCGGCTGAGCGGTAACAGGAAGACGGCGTAGCTCTCCGCCGCGCCGCGCGACATGGCGGAGAGCACGATGCAGACGCAGAGGGTCAGCAGCGCGATGCGGCCGGCGCGGCGGACTTCGGGATCGCCCATCAGGTCGTGCCGCCGCTCGCGGCGAGAAGCGATCGCGTCCGCACCGCCGCCCTAGCGGCCGGGCGCGAAGGCTTCGATCGCCCGGTAGCAGGGCGCCCAACTGTCGTCCGGCCGCAGCGGCTGAATGCAGACATGGGTGGCGCCGGCGGCGAAGTGCGCGTCGATGCGCTCGCGGATCTGGGCCTCTGTGCCCCAGGCGACCATGGCGTCGAGGAAGCGGTCGTTGCCGCCATCGGCGAGTTCGGTGTCCGTGAAGCCCAGGCGCAGCCAGTTGTTGTAGTAGTTCGGCAGCGGCATGTAGCGCTTCATGTTGCGCTTGGCACTGGCCCGGGCCGCCGACGCGTCGGTCGTCAGGCAGATCTTCTGCTCGACGCAGAGCAGCCTGTCGGGACCGAGAATGTCCTTCGCCATCGCCGTGTGCTCGGGCGTGACGTTGTAAGGCAGAGCCCCCTTGGTCTTGTCGCGCGCCAGTTCGAGCATCTTCGGGCCGAGGGCCGCCAGCACGACGTTCCGGTCGGCGAGGGCGAATTTCGGATCGAGCCCCGCCTTCTCCATGCCCTCCAGATACTCGCGCATGGCGGTCAGCGGCTTGCCGTAGGCCTGGTTGCGTCGGCCGGAGACCATCGGCTTGTGCGACACGCCGAGGCCGAGGGTGAAGCGACCGCCATAGATCCTGTTCAGGCCGTCATGGCCGGCGACCGCCGCCATCCCGTCGCGCGCATAGATGTTGGCGATGCCGGTGGCGAGCTTCAGGCGGCTCGTTTGCGACAGCAGGAAACCGCCGAGCGACATCGCCTCGTAGGCGAGCGCCTCCGGATACCATAGGGCCTCGTAGCCGCCCGTCTCCACCGCCTGCGCCAGTTCGACGAGTTCGGCGGTGTCCAGTCCGTTGGTCGAGAACCAGACGCCGAGGCTGCCCTGCTTCATCGTGTGCTCCTGTATGATTGGGCGGAGCGGGGGGGGGGCCCCCCCCCAAACGCGGCGGGGGGGGGCGCCCGGGGGCGGGCCGCCCCCCGCCCCAAGACCACAAAAAA
>JBKBLL010000168.1:0-8598 GCA_046296375.1 Alphaproteobacteria bacterium
CACCTCCAAGATCGGGAACCAGGCCACTCACTTCGCCACCGCGAAGGACACCGGCATCTGGTCCCCCGCCGAACCGGTGCCCGGCCTGGGCACCTTCTACCTCTCCGACGAAGCCTTCCACGGGATCGTGCTCGCCGCCGCGCTGAAGCAGGGCATGGCGGCGCTGCGAGCCCATGCCGGCCCCCTGCTACGCCCAATGTCGGCCCCGCAGAGTGACCGGGTCGCCGGCCCCACGGGCATAGCGGGCAACTCCGGGATAGCGGGAGGCACGCGATGAGCGGGCCGACCCAGGACTTCCGCACCATCACCCCGGAGGAGATGGACCGTGCCCTCGCCCGGGCGCGGCGCGAGCGGGCGCTGATGATGGCGGCCGTGATGGGGCGGAGCGCGGCGGCGCCGGGCCTGCTCGTGGCCGCCCTGCTGCGAACCGGGCGCGGCGCACGCGGCCCGGTGAACGGGCCGGTCGGCACCGGCGGGATCGCCGGGCGCTGAGCACCCACCGCTGAGCACCCACCGCTGAGCACCGGCCACCAAGCCGGGGCGGCCCGCCGTTCCCACGGGAGCGGTGGGCCGCCCGTCGGCATCTTTTCTCCGTCTCGCCCCGTGCCCATCCGATCCACTGGAGCTAACGTTCCGGGGGGCCGGCCGGCGCGGCCGCGAGACGGAGAAGACGCCGGCGCATGAACCTGCTCGACCAGGCACTGGATATCGGCCGCGGCCTGACAGAGCGGCGCGTGCGGCTGGGCGTCACCGGCCTCAGCGACGCCGGCAAGACCGTCTTCATCACCGCCCTGGTGCACGGACTGCTGCACCCGCGTCGGATGACGCGCCTCGGCGCCGTCGCCGACGGGCGGATGCACGTGGCGCTGCTGCGCCCGCAGCCATCCCAGGACCTGCCGCGCTTCCCCTACGAGGCATGCGTGGCGCGCCTGACGGGACAGGACGGCACGCCCGCCGGCTGGCCCGACAGCACGCGCGCGATCGCCGAACTGCGCGTCTCCGTCCGCTACCGCCCGACCGGCCTCGCGGCCGCGCTGGGCGACCGGGTGCTGCATCTCGACCTGTTCGACTATCCGGGCGAATGGCTGCTCGACCTCGGCCTGCTGGAGCGCGGCTTCGCCGACTGGTCGGCGGGCGCGCTGGCGCTGGCGCGCGAGCCGGCCGCCGCCGGGTTCGCGGCCCCCTGGCTCGACCTGCTCGACGCGCTCGATCCCGACAGCGCCGATTCCGGCGCCGAAGCGACGGCCCGCGACGCGGCCGCGCGCTACACAGCCTATCTGCGGGCGCGGCGCGCGGCGGAGGGCCGCGCCACCCTGCTCGGCCCCGGACGCTTCCTGCTGCCGGGGGAACTCGAGGGCTCGCCGCTCCTCACCTTCTGCCCGCTGCCGCCACCGGCACCGGGCGCGCGGACGGCGCGCGGATCGCTACGCGCCCTGATGGAGGAGCGCTTCCGTGCCTATCGCAGGCATGTGGTGCGCGGCTTCCACGAACGACATTTCGCCCGGCTCGACCGGCAGGTGGTGCTGGTCGACCTGGGCGCGCACATGAGCGCCGGCGGGCGGCCGCTCGCCGACGTGTCGGCCTCGCTCGACGCCGTGCTGCGCGCGCTCGCCATCGGCGGGTCGGGCTGGCTGCCGCGCTGGCTGGCGCCGCGGATCGACCGGGTGCTGTTCGCCGCCAGCAAGGCCGACCACGTCCCGTCCGACCAGCATCCGGCGATGGAGGAGGCGCTGCGCCGCGGCCTCGCCGAGAGCATCCGCCGCACCGCCTATCGCGGCGCGCGGCTCGACGTGCTGAGCCTCGCCGCCCTGCGTGCGACGCGCGAGGTGACGGCGCGCGACGAGGAGCGCCGCTACGTCGCCGGCCGGACCGAGGGGGACGCGCGCGAGATCGCGCACTTCCCCGGCATGCTCACCGCGGCCGCCACACCCGAGGCCGGCTTCCGGGTGACGCGCTTCCTGCCGCCGCCCGGCCTCGAGCCCGACGGCGACTGGCCGCATCTGCGCCTCGACCGGGCGCTGGAGATGCTGATCGGGGACAGGCTGACATGACGCCGGCGGACGGGAACGGGCGCCACGCGCCGCGCAGCCGGCCCCTGGACGAGATGGAGGCCGACCGCCCGGCGGAACCGGTACAGCCGGGGGTCGCCGCAGCGGCGCACACGCTCGACATCGCGGCGACCCGGCCCGTGGAGGACACCGGCATCGCCGGTGCCGCGGACGCCGAACTCGTCCGGCGCCGCCCCTGGGTGCGGCGGCTGGTCGGGGCGGGATTCGCTCTCGCCGCGACGGGCGCGGCCGCCTGGGCGGTGGAGGGGCTGGTCGTCGCGGCACTGGCCGACGGCGCCTGGCCGGCCTGGCTGGTCGCCGGCGGCATCGCACTGCTCGCCCTGGGCGTGGCGGTCGCCGCGGTGCGCGAATGGTCCGCCCTGGAGAGCCTGGAAGAACTGCGCGCCGCACGGCTCGCGGCGGACGCGGCGGCGGACGCCGGAGACGGGTCGGCGGCGCAAGGTGCGGCGGCGGAACGGGTCGTGGCGCGCCTGCGCCGGCTCTATCGCGGCCGGGCCGACCTCGAATGGGCCTGGGCCCGGTTCGACGAGCGCAGGATCGGCCTCGACGGCGAGGCACTGCTCCATCTGGCCGACCGCGAGATCGTCGCGCCGCTCGACCGGCGGGCGGAGGCCCTGGCGATCACCGCCGTGCGCCGGGCGGCTACGATCACCGCCATCAGCCCCTTCGCCTTTCTCGACATGGCGGTCAGCACCGTGATCGTCGCGGGCATGCTGCGGCGGATGGCGCGCCTCTATGGCGGGCGGCCCGGGTGGATCGCGACAGGGCGGCTGCTGCGGATGAGCCTGGGTGCCGTGCTCGCGAGCGGTGCCCTGGAACTGGGCGACGACGCGATCGGGGCGGCGGTCGGCGCCGGCCTCGCCAGCCGCCTGTCGCGGCGGGCCGGCGTCGGCATCCTCAACGGCCTGCTGACTGCGCGGCTCGGCGTGGCCGCGATGACGCTGATCCGGCCGTTCCCGCCGCACCGTCCGCCGCCCTCGGCCCGGGCGCTGGCGCTGCGCGCGCTCTCCGACATCGCCCGCACGCCGCGCCGCGACGACGAACGTCCCTGACGGGGTTTCGCGCCCTTCGGTGCGCCGGCCTGCGCGTCAGCCTTCGAGCGGCGACAGGTGCCACGCCACGCCGCCGTCCGGCTTGGGCTGAACCTGCCCGGCGCCGCGGTCGGCCGGCAGGACGAGGCCGATGGCCGAGGACGGTGTGCCGGCGTCGCCGGTCAGCGGCAGGGCGATCCGTTCCGCGGGGCCGGCTAGCCCGCTCAGCGCGAAGCCGCTGCCCGCGCCGTAGATGGCCGCCGGGTAGCGGAAGATGTCGCGTGCACGCACGAAGTGGGCCCCGCGCTCGACCGGGTCGTAGAACTCGTCGATGCAGCGGCCCGCCAGCGACACCGGGTACATGGCCATCACCTCGCTGCCCGCATCGCGGTAGCGCATGCGCCCGGTATCCGGCTCCACGTCGACGACGAAGACGAATGGCCGCAGCGTGCGCGTGTGCGAGAGGTCGAGGTCGTTGCGGTGCGGCAGCGGCCGGTCGCCGCGGATCTCGTTCCAAAGGCCGACCAGCATGTGCGCCCGGCTGTCGTTCACCATGGCGAGCATGTCGTCGATCGAGGCGCAGAGCCGGTGCGCCACGTCGACGTCGACCCATGAACGCGCCCAGCGATCGTTTGCGCCGGGACGGTAGTCGACGGCGCGCACCTGCGCCGAGCGGCTGCCACCCCAGCCATACTGCTCGACGAAGTCGAAAAGGGCCGGGCCTAGGTCCCGCCCGTCGCGCTCCATGTCGATGGCCGAGCATATCTCCGCCACCGACAATTGCTCCTCGCGCGCGATCGCATGGAGGGCATCCCACACGCGGTCACTCAACCGAATCGAATAGTAACGCCCGTTCACTGCAAGCGACCGGTAGGAAAACAACGCCATTCACGCCCCCTCTGCGGCGCGGGATGTTGTCGCTTTTCGGTAACGCCGGCAAGGCGAGATGTAAGGATCGTCAATATTCGCGAACGCCCGTCGTTTCGAAGCGTCTTTCCGGTTCGCTCGGCGCCGCGTTGGCAGATGCGCGGCAACGGTTATCCTGTGGTTCGGGGAGGACGAAAAATGACCGCTGCCGTCGCGCTGCTCCACGGTTTCCGGGTCGTCCAGCTGGGACGACGCGGTGCGGCGGCCGTGTGCGGCCGCCTGCTGGCCGACCTGGGTGCCGACGTCACCCTGGTCGACGCGGCGGCCGACGGGCCGCCCCCTGATGATCCGCGGGCTGACGATCCGCTCGGTGCGTGGCTGGACCATGGCAAGCGCATGATCCCCGACTCCGGTGCGGGGGCTGCCCTCGCCGATGCCGATCTGGTGGTCGCCGCCGGTGCCCCGCACGTCCGCGAGAGCCGCGCCTGGGACCGCGCCAGCCTGCGCGCCCTCGCGCCGCGCGCCGCGCTGGTCCTGGTGTCGCCCTATGGCGAATCGGGGCCCAGGGCAGCGGACCCGGCGAGCGATCTCACACTCTTCTGCGCCAGCGGCATCGCGCGCCTGCTGACCGGACAGGTCGACGACCCCGGCGAGGCACCGATCCGGCCCGTCGGAGAACAGTCGGCCTTCATCGCCGGGCTCGCGGCCGCCTGCGCCGGCCTTCACGCCGTCCTGGCGCCGGCCGGGGCGGCGACGGTCGACATATCGATCCAGGAGGCGCTCGCGACGCTCGCCATGACCGAACTGGCGCGGGCCGGGACGTCCGGCGAGGCCTGGTCGCGCAGGCGCGTCGCCGACGGCAACGGCGCCACCGTGACGGTCCTGCCGGCGGCCGACGGCCATGTCGCGGTGTCGCCGCGCGAGGATCACCAGTGGGCGTCCTGGCTGAAGGTCATGGGCGCGCCGGACTGGGGCGCGGACCCGCGCTTCGCGCGCAAGACCGACCGGATCGCCCACTTCGACGCGCTGCACGCCCTGATGTCGGCGTGGACCCGCGACCACGGCAAGGCTTGGGTCGCCGACACGGCGCAGGCCGCGCACGTGCCGAGCCTGCCGCTCTGCGAACCGGCCGAGCAGCTCGGCTCGGCACAGCTGGCGCACCGCGGCTTCTGGCGCGAGACGGCGATCGGCCCCCGGACCATCCGCACGCCGGGACCGCCTTTCGGACTGACGCTCGGCCGGGGTACGGGCGCCGGGACGGACGCGGGAACGGACGCAGGGCCGGATGCGGGAACGGAGGCGCCCGAGGGGCTGCCGCTCGCGGGCGTGCGGGTGCTCGACTTCAGCTGGGTGATCGCCGGCCCGACCGCCACCCGCCACCTCGCCGCGATGGGGGCGGAGGTGATCAAGGTCGAGGCGCCCGGCCGCGGCGATCCCGGCCGGGGCTCCGGCCTGCACGGCGTCCTGGGCCAGGGCAAGCGCGGCATCGTGCTCGACCTGAAGAAGCCGGAGGCGGTGGAGGTCGCCCGCGGGCTGGCGGCGAAGTCCGACGTGCTGATCGAGAACTACGCGACCGGAGTGATGGACCGGCTGGGCCTGGGCGCGGACGCGATCCGCGCCGTCAATCCGAACCTCATCTACGTCTCGGCCTCCGGCTTCGGCCGGACGGGGCCGCAGGCGCGCGCCGTGGCCTACGGCACGCTGCTCCAGGGCTATACGGGCTTCGCCGGCCTGAACCGTCATCCCGACCGGGCGCCGCGGGTCGGCATGGCCTGGCTCGACCCGATGTGCGGCCTGATGCTGGCCGGCGGCGTGGCGGCCGCCCTCTGGCGGAGGCGACGCGACGGCACGGTGGCGCGCATCGACTTCTCGATGGTCGAGGCGATGCTCTGGACGATGGCGCAGCCGCTGCTGGAGGCGCAATCCGGCCGCCCGCCCGCACCCCGCGGCAACCGCGCGCCGGACATGGCGCCGCACGGGATATGGCGCTGCGCCGGCGACGACGCCTGGCTGAGCCTCGCTGTCGCCGACGACGCGCAGTGGCGGGCGCTGGCGGGGCTCGTCCCCGGCCTGGCGGCGCTGGGGACACTGGACCGCGCCACCCGGCAGGCCGCCGCGGCGGAGATCGACGCGGCGCTGGCCGCCTGGCTCGCACCCCAGCAGGCGGAGGAAGCCGCCGCCGCCCTCGTCCGGGCGGGCGTACCGGCGGCGGCCGTCGCCGGCCAGCACGACCTGGTCGACGACGCGCACCTGCGCGCCCGCGGCTTCTGGGAGCCGCAGAAGCAAGGCGGCGTCCTGCCCGGCCTGCCCTGGCGCGCGACGTTCGGCCGGCGGTCGGGCGAGGCGCCCGGCCTCGGCGCCGACACGGACACGGTGCTGGCGGAAGTGCTGGGCCTGCCGGGCGAGCGCATCGTGGCGTTGCGCCGCGCCGGCGCACTGGGGTGAACGGGCCGGACAGCCGAGGCGAACCGGCCTTCAGCGGCCCAGCGAACCCGTCAGCGAGGCGCGCTGGGATATCTCGATCCAGTTGCCGTCCGGATCGCGCACGAAGGAGATGCGCGCCGTGGTACCCAGCGTCACCGGCGCGCGCCCTTCCCGCCCGCCGCGCGCCACGATCCCGGCATGCTCGGCATCGACCTGGAACACCTGGACCGTCAGGTAGCGGAAGCCGGTCGCCTCGTAGATTGCATCGGCGGGTGCCTCCGGATCGTGGGCGAAGCGGATCAGGCTGTCGCCGCAGCGGAAGCCGTCCGATCCCGCGGCGGGAAGCTGCAGCGCCTCGGCGTAGAAGCGGTGGTGCGCCGCAGGATCGCGCACGCCGAGGCGGACGGCGATGCGCTCCACCCCGTCGGTGCCCGGCGCCACCAGCACCACGCGGTTGCCGTCGGGATCGGCCAGGGCGACCGGCGCCGCCAGGCCCGCGCGCGCGATGACGAGTTCGCGATAGCCGCTGCGCGGCCCCTCCGGCACGCCCCCACGCGCATGGTTGATCTTCAGCACCGATCCGGCGAGGTCGTGGCGGTGCTGGCGCCGACCGCCGCCGAGCGGGAGCATGTGGTCGAAAGGCAGGCCCACCGCGCCCTGCCAGAAGTCCAGCATGGCCTCCAGCCGGTTGGTGAAGAGCCCCACGTCGATCCTGGGCTTGGCGAGATGCATGTCCGTTCTCCTGCCGCGGCGCGCGGATGCTGCGCCCTCGCGGCGGGAGGCGGAACCACCCAGGTTCCGGCACCGCCGCGGCTCTGCTATTTTCCGCGCCACCTCATCAACGCGAAAGGACACGGGAGCATGGCACAGGGCAAGTTCAGGGCGGTGCTGCTCGACGAGGCCGAGGGCAAGGTGACGGCCTCGGTGCAGGAGCTCGACGACGCCCGCCTGCCCGCCGGGGACGTGACCATCCGCGTCGCCTATTCGACCCTCAACTACAAGGACGGAATGGTGCTGAGCGGCATCGGCCGTCTGGTGCGCGCCTACCCGCACGTACCCGGGATCGACCTGGCCGGCACGGTGGAGGCATCCGACTCGCCCGACTTCGCGCCGGGCGACGAAGTCCTGTGCACCGGCTACCGGCTGGGCGAGGTTCACTGGGGCGGCTACGCGCAGCGAGCGCGCCTGCCCGCCAAGTGGCTGGTCAAGCTGCCGGAGGGCCTGACGGTCAAGCGCGCGATGGCGATCGGCACCGCCGGCTTCACGGCCATGCAGTCCATCCTGGCGCTGGAGAAGCAGGGGCTGACCCCCGCCGGAGAGGCCGAAATCCTGGTGACGGGCGCCACCGGCGGCGTCGGCAGCATCGCGGTCGCCGTCCTGGCCAAACTGGGCTACAGGGTCGCCGGCTCCACGGGCAAGGCGGCGGAGCACGACTATCTGCGCTCGCTGGGCGCGACGACCGTGATCGACCGCAAGGAACTGTCGGAGCCGTCGAAGCGGCCCCTCGTCTCCGAGCGCTGGGACGGCGCCATCGACTCCGTCGGCAGTCACACCCTGGCGAACGTCCTCGCCTCGATGAAGTACGGGCGCAGCGTCGCCGCCTGCGGCCTCGCCCAGGGCAACGACCTGCCGACGACGGTGATCCCGTTCATCCTGCGCGGCGTCAACCTGCTCGGCATCGAGTCCGTCATGTGCCCGATGCCGCTGCGGCGCGCGATCTGGTCGCGGCTGGTCACCGACCTGCCGGCCGATAAGCTCGACGCGGCGACCCGGGTCGTGCCCCTGGAGCAGGTCGTCGCGGAGGGTGCCGGCATCCTGAAAGGGGCCGTGCGCGGCCGCATCGTGGTCGACGTTAACGCCTGATTCGCTTTATCGCCGCATTCTCGCCGCGGGTTCCCCTCGCGGCGAGAATGCGGACAGATGCTCAGGACTGCGACGATCACGGCGGCGCTTCTGGCCGCGACCGCGTGTGCGCCGCTGCAGGACCGACTGCATCCGGGCGAGGCGGCCACGCTGGCGCAGCCCTGGATGAAGGCGGACATCGCGCCGGCGCCGGCGCCGCGCACGCCGCGGCCGCCGCGCTGCTGAGCTACGCGGAGCACACCCAGGGCCAGGCGCTGGCCCACGTGCGCACGCTGCAGGTGGCGCGCGCCGACGAGCTGCTCGACCTGCCGCCCGCCACCCACCGCAACCTGGAGCTGACGCAG
>JBKBLL010000169.1:0-8535 GCA_046296375.1 Alphaproteobacteria bacterium
TTCGTCGGCCAACAGCTCGTCCGCGAGAACCTCAAGGTCTTCATCGGCGCGGCCCGCGCCCGCGAGGAAGCGCTCGACCACGTCCTGCTGGTCGGTCCGCCGGGGCTGGGAAAGACCACCCTGGCCCAGATCGTCGCGCGCGAACTCGGCGTCGGCTTCCGCGCGACGTCCGGTCCGGTCATCCTGCGCGCCGGCGACCTCGCCGCCCTGCTGACCAACCTGCAGCCGCACGACGTGCTGTTCATCGACGAGATCCACCGGCTGAGCCCCGCGGTCGAGGAGGTCCTCTATCCGGCAATGGAGGATTACCAGCTCGACCTCATCATCGGCGAAGGCCCGGCGGCCCGCGCGATCCGCATCGACCTGCCGCCGTTCACCCTGGTCGCGGCGACCACGCGCGCGGGGCTCGTGACGACGCCGCTGCGCGAGCGCTTCGGCATCCCGCTGCGGCTGCAGTTCTACACGGTGGAGGAACTGATCGGAATCGTCGCGAGGGGTGCGCGGATGCTGGGCATGGCCCGTGACGCTGGCGGGCGCCGGGGATATCGGGGGGGGGCCCGGGGCCCCGCCCCGCGTCGCCGGCCGGCTGCTGCGGCGGGTGCGCGACTTCGCCGTCATGGCCGATGCGGTCCAGGTCGACCGGGCCGTGGCGGACGCCGCCCTGCTGCGCCTCGAGGTCGACGATCGCGGCCTGGACGCGATGGACCGGCGCTATCTCCATTGCCTCGCGACCCACTATCTGGGCGGTCCGGTCGGCGTCGAGGCGCTCGCCGCGACGCTGGCCGAGCAGCGCGACGTGCTGGAGGAGGTCATCGAGCCCTTCCTGATCCAGCAGGCGCTGGTGCAGCGCACGCCGCGCGGCCGCATGCTGTCGCCCACCGGCTACGGCTATCTCGGGCTGCCCATGCCGGACCGGCGCGACGGCCAGTCCGACCTGTTCACGGCGGAGGAGGAAGCGTGACCGCCGAGGCGCCGCGCCCCGCGACCGGGCACATGGCCGGCAACGTGCACGTGATGCCGATGCGGGTCTACTACGAGGACACGGATGCAGGCGGCATCGTCTATCATGCCAATTATCTCCGCTTCGCCGAACGGGCGCGCACGGAGATGATGCGGCTGTTCTCCGCCGGCGACGCCGAACTCACGATGGCGACCTATGGGCTGGCGTTCGTTGCGCGGCACTGCACCGTCGACTATATCGCGCCCGCACGCCTCGACGACGCCCTGGAGGTCCATTCGCGCATGCTGGATGTGCGGGCGGCCAGCCTTGTGGCGGAACAGCTCGTCAGGCGCATGGACGAGACGATCGCCCGGATCGAGGTCCTGCTGGCCGCGATCGGCCCCGAAGGACGGGCGGCACGCCTGCCGGCGCCGATACGCCGGGGACTGACGGCCTATGCGGAACGGTCGGGCTGACACGTGGAGGCGACCGCCGGCGCCATCCGGCGGAGCGGAGCGGATTGAAGGTTAGATGGACAACAGGCTCGTCGATTCCATGGCCGTGGGGGCGAACGCGGCGGCGCACGATCTGACACCCTGGGGTCTCTTCCTCCAGGCCGATCCGGTCGTCAAGGCGGTGATGCTGCTGCTCGTCCTGGCGTCGATCTGGTGCTGGGCGATCATCATCGACAAGGTGCGCCGGCTGCGCCGGCTGCGTGCCCAGGCCGACGCGTTCGAAGACAGCTTCTGGTCGGGCGGGCCACTCGACGATCTCTACGAGGAGGTCGGCAAGCGGCCGCAGGACCCGATGAGCGCCGTGTTCGCGGCCGGGATGCGCGAATGGCGCCGCTCGACCGCCCGCCCGGGCCCCATCGACGGGCGCATCGGGCTGCAGCAGCGGATCGAGCGGGTCATGGCGGTGACCGTTGGCCGCGAACTGGTCCAGGTCGAACGCTACATGACCTTCCTCGCCTCGGTCGGTTCGACCGCACCCTTCATCGGGCTGTTCGGCACGGTCTGGGGCATCATGAACAGCTTCGCCGCCATCGCCGGCACCAAGTCGACCAACCTCGCCGTGGTCGCGCCCGGCATCGCCGAGGCGCTGTTCGCGACGGCACTCGGTCTGGTCGCGGCGATCCCGGCGGTCGTCGCCTACAACAAGCTTTCCAACGACATCAACAAGTACGCGGCGCGGCTCGACGCCTTCTCGAGCGAGTTCGGCGCCATCCTCTCGCGCCAGATGGACGAGGCAGCCTGACGTGGCCGGGCCGATCATGGTGCCGGGCGACCGGCCGCGGGGACGGCGGGGCAACCGGCCGATCAGCGAGATCAACGTCACCCCATTTGTCGACGTGATGCTGGTCCTGCTGATCGTCTTCATGGTGACCGCACCACTGCTCACCGTCGGCGTGCCGGTCGACCTGCCGCAGACCCAGGCGACCCAGCTTTCGGACGACAGCGAACCGCTGGTCGTCTCGATCGACGGCCAGGGCCGGATCTTCGTTCAGGAGACCGAGGTCGATCTCGATACCCTGGCGCCGCGCATCGAGGCGATCCGCGGAGCCCGGGCCGATACCGCCATCTATGTGCGCGGCGATCGGGCGATCGACTATGGCCGGGTCATGGCCGTGATGGGCACGCTGAACAGCGCGGGCTTCGATCGCGTCTCGCTGGTGGCGGAATTCGCGCAGGATGCCGCCGCGGCCCCGGTGCGGACGGGAGGGCGGTAGCGATGCGGCGCGCGCTCGTCTGGTCGCTGGCGCTGCATCTCGGAATCGTGCTGCTGGCCGTCGTGGGCGTGCCGATGGTCCATAAGCCGCGCGACATGTCGGCGGCGCCGATCGCCGTATCGCTCGTGCGTGTATCCGACCTGACCAGCCTGCCCCGGGCCATGCCGCGCCCGGTCGAGACGCCGGTCGAAAGGGCGGCCGAAACGCCCAGCGCGGCCGCCCCCGAGACCGTCGCGGAAGCGCCGCCGCCGCCGCGCCCGGAGCCCCGACCGGAACCGCCGAAGCCCGAACCGCGGGCGGAAGCGCCGCCGCCACCACCGCCTCCCCCGCCGCCGCAGCAGGTCGCGCAGGTACCCGCCCCGCCGGTGACCGAGCCGGCACCACCACGGGCCGAACCGCCTAAGCCCGAACCCGCCAAGCCCGAACCGCCCAAACCCGAACCGCCAAAGCCGGAACCCGCCAAGCCCGAGCCGCCGAAGCCCGCGCCCGCGCCCAGGCCCGAACCGAAGCCCGAGCCGCCGAAGCCCGAGCCGCCGAAGCCGCAGCCACCGAAGCCCGAACCGCCGAAGCCCGAACCGACCCCGCGGGCGGCGCCGGCCCGGCAGGAACCGCAGCGCACGGAGACGCCGCGCCCGGCGCAACGGCCGCAGGAACAGCCGCGCCGCAACGATCTCGCCGACATCGAAAAGGCGCTGCGCGACGTGCGCCGGCCCGAACCTCAGCCGGCGCCTCGCCGCGAGCCGGAGCCGCGCAAGCCGGAGCCCCAGAGGCCCGAACCGCCGAAGCCCGAGCCGCCGAAGCGGGACGATCTCGCCGATCTCGCCAAGGCGGTGCAGGACCTCAAGCGGTCGGACCCGCCGCCCCGCCAGGCGGCCGCGTCGCCCGCCACGGCATCGACCCGCTTCGCCGGCGAACTCACGCTCAGCGAGGAGGACGCGCTGCGCCGGCAGATCGAGCGCTGCTGGAGCGTCCCGTCCGGCGCGCGCGACGGACGGGACCTGATCGTCGAGGTACGCGTTAGTCTCAATCCCGACGGCAGCGTGCGGGACGCGCGCGCCGTGCAGTCGCCACGCATGGCGTCGGACCCCTTCTACCGTGCCGCGGCCGAGAGCGCCGTGCGCGCGGTGCAGCGGTGCAGCCCGCTGAACGTGCCGCCGAACAAGTACTCCGTGTGGAGAGAGATGACCCTCACCTTCAACCCGAAGGATCTTCTCGGCTGATGAACCTGACAATCACTGCGAACCGGGCGCCCCGCCCGCCGCGCGGCCTGAGCCGGGCCCTACGCCGGATCGCCCTCGCCGCCGGCGTGGCCGTGGCGTCGGCGGTCGCGCTCGGCCCCGCCCCCGCACACGCCGAACTGCGCCTCGACATCACGCGCGGCCAGGTCGAACCGATGCCCATCGCCATCGTGTCGTTCGTCGGCGAGACGGGCGACGAAGCCGGCGTCGGCCGGGACGTGGCCGACGTGGTGACCGCCGACCTGGAGGGGTCCGGCCTTTTCGCACCGGTCGACCCCCGCGCGTTCGTCCAGGCACCGGAGACGCTGAACGCCGGCCCCCGGTTCGGCGACTGGCGCACGATCAACGCACAGGCACTGGTGCACGGCGCGGTGGCACGCCAACCGGACGGCCGGCTGCGGGTCGAGTTCCGGCTCTGGGACGTGTATGCCGAGCAGCAGATGGCCGGCTTCGCCTACCATACCCAGCCGCAGAACTGGCGGCGCGTCGCGCACATCATAGCCGACGCGATCTACAAGCGGATCACGGGCGAACAGGGCTATTTCGATACCCGGATCGTCTATGTCGCCGAAACCGGCCCGGCGCAGAACCGGACCAAGCGGCTCGCGATCATGGACCAGGACGGCGCCAATCAGCGCTTCCTGACCGGCGGCGAGAATCTGGTGCTGACCCCCCGCTTTTCCCCGACCGCGCAGGAGATAACCTACCTCGCCTACGACGAGAGTGGGCCGCGCGTCCACATGCTGAACATCGACACCGGACAGCGCGAAGTCCTCGGCCGATACGGCGGCATGACCTTCGCGCCGCGCTTCTCGCCCGACGGCGATGCCGTGATCTTCAGCATGTCGCGCGACGGCAATTCCGACATCTACTCGATGGACCTGCGGACGCGGCAGACCCGGCGCCTGACGGAACATCCCGCCATCGACACCTCGCCTTCCTACTCCCCGGACGGCCGCCAGATCGTCTTCAACTCGGACCGGGGCGGCTCGCAGCAGCTCTACGTGATGGATGGGACCGGCGGTAACGTGCGCCGCATCAGCCACGGCGATGGCCGTTATGCCACGCCCGTCTGGTCGCCGCGCGGCGACCAGATCGCCTTCACCAAGATGCACCAGGGCCGCTTCTTCATCGGCGTGATGCGCCCCGACGGTTCGGGCGAGCGGCTGCTCAGCGAATCCTACCAGCAGGAAGGCCCGACCTGGGCGCCGAACGGCCGGGTGCTGATGTTCTTCCGCACCGCCCCGTCCGACAGCCGCGGCGGCGGCGGCGGCAGCCGCCTCTATCGCGTCGACATCACCGGCAGCGTCCTGCGCGAGGTCGCCACGACGACCGACGCGTCCGACCCGGCCTGGTCGCCGCTGCCGCCGTGACGCTTTTCTTGCGCACGGAAAGCGGGTATAGGCTGCGCCGCTCGATCTGCAGGGACAGCCTGCGTCCGTCCGGGACCCCGGCGGGCCCGCGGGCACGTACGCAACCAGACCGATATTCGATGAACCCGCGCGGGACCCGAGGCATTGTGGTCCCGCGTTCCCTTTTGGGAGACTGACAGAATGCAGCGCAGACTCGTCGCCGCCCTTTCGGGCATCCTCCTGCTGGCCGCGTGCGGCACCTCCCAGGAAACACAGCCCGTGACCGGTGCGACCGGCGTCGGCACGGCCCCGCCCGCCGCGACGTCGCGCGATGTCAGCACGGCCGCCGGCCAGTATCGGCCGGGCTCGCAGGAGGAACTCGCCCAGACGATCGGCGACCGCCTGTTCTTCGGCTTCGACCGCCACGACCTCGACGCCGACGGCCGCCGCATGGCCCAGGCGTGGGCCGGCTGGCTGCGCAAGTATCCGAACGTCGGGGCCACCATCGAGGGCCACGCCGACGAGCGCGGCACGCGCGAATACAACCTCGCCCTCGGCGAGCGCCGCGCCAACTCGGTCCGCGACTTCCTGACCGCCCAGGGCATCAGCCCGCAGCGGCTGCGCACCATCAGCTACGGCAAGGAGCGCCCGGCCGTGCTCGGCTCGAACGAGCAGGCGTGGGCACAGAACCGCCGCGGCGTGCTGACGGTCAACTGAGGCGGGTCCAACTCCTGATCCGGGATCTCCGGGTGGTGACGCCCGGTGATCCTATCGGCCTTCCGCGCCGCTCGGCAGCGCGCCGCGCGGACGGGCAGACGGATGCGGCGGCCATTGGAGTTGTTCCGCTGGTTGCGAAAATGTAGGGTGGCCGGCACCTGAACAGGTGGGCGTTCCCTCCCGCCCCTGGCGACAACGGGCCGATGCCAAGCGACCTCACTCTGCAGCGCCTCCGCCAATCCCTGCTGGGCAACTGCGCGCCCGCGGCTCTCGCCGCTTTCGCCGGGGCCTGCATGCTGTTCGCCGGCACCCCCCGCGCCGAGCAGCCGATCCTGATCGGCGGCGCCGCACAGCCGGGCACGCTGGTCATCGGCGGCGGCGCCCCGCCGCGATGGACGACGCAGGTGGCCGAAGCCACCTCGGTCGGAACGGGCACCGTCCAGGTCGACCTCGGCGCCCTCGACCCGCCCGGACGAATCCGCCTGCGACCGCCGGCGGGTACCGGCGCGGCGGCGGACTCGGGCGGCGCGATCGCCCTGAGGCCGCCCGGCGGCAGTCCGACCGCCCGGCACGCGCATCCTTCCTCGATCGACCCGCCGGCCCGCATCGCCTTGCGTCCGCCGCGGCCGACGCCCCGGCCGTCGCCGACCTTGCTCGCCCAGGTTCCGGAACGCGACTTCGGCGGAATCGCCACCCGGACGCCGCCGCGGCCGGTCCAGGCCGACGCCGCCGGTGGCTCGAACGCCGCGACGGCTGCGCTGAACCGCTCGCAACTGGCGGATATCGGGACCGGGCCTGCCCCCCTCCTGGTGGCCGCCGCGCCCCGGCGGGAACCGCCTGCCCCGCGGCCGCCCGAACCGCTGATGGTGGCGCCGACAGTGGGCCGGTCCTTCGATTCCCCCGCGGCACGCCCGACGCGCGGTTCCGACGCCACGCGCGCCCTCAACCTCGCGGCCCTCGATCGGGTCGAGAGGCCGTCGGGGGCCGCACCCGTGCGGATCGCGCCGGTCGCAGCACCCGCCGACCTGCCGGTGGGCGGACCATCTGGCCGGATGGACGATGCCGGCAGCGATCCGGTCGCCCCCGCCCAGCCCTGGCGCGACGCCCCTCCGTCCGCGGCGGACGACAGCGCGCTGCCCCAGCGGCGGACACCGCCGCCCGTTCTGCCGCACCAGCAGCAGGCCGCGCTGCCGCCCGAACCCGGCATCGCGCCGCGGCCCACGATCTACTGGACCAGTCCGCGCATGGTGCCGCCACCGCCGCCGATGGTGCCGCCGCACGGAATTCCCCCCGCTCTGGAGGCACGGCACGACGTTCCGGCGCCAGCCGACCCGCCGGTACGCCCTGTACTCCCGGTCACCACGTCCGACGCGACGCCGCCCGCTCCACGCGAGGAGCCGGATCGCCCCGGCATCCCCGCCGTCGACCGCCCGCGCTCCACGCCCGCGCCCCTCGCCGCCGCGCCCCCGACCGCTGCGCCGACCCCCCAGACCCTGCTCCCCCGGGATGAGCCGCGCGACCCGCCGCGGCGCGGTCCGGATCGGCCATCCGAACCCGTGGCGCTCGCCATGCGGACGGACGGCACGGCGCGCCCGGACACGGACTCCTCCGATTTCGGGCCGCCGAACACAGGGGTGCGCCGGCCGGGCGGACTGATCGACAGCCTGATGAATCGGGAGCCGGCGCCGACGCCCGGCCCGCATCGCGCGGCCATCGGGTCGCCGCCGCGTACCGGCTTCGGCATCGACACCGCGAGGCCCCGCGAGGACGGCCCCCTTGCGCAGATGGGCATGCCCGCGGAGCCGGCGGTGCCCATGCTCGCCGAGCGTCCCCTCCCCGCCCGCCCCCTACCGGCCACGCCGATCGGCCCCGACGCGGCGGCGCCACGTAGCCTGTCCGCCGAAGAACAGGCCTCCCTGGACGCGGCGCGCGGCACGCGCGATCCCGGCCGGACGATGTCCCCTGCCGCCGGTCCCGGTGCCGACCGGGACATGGAGGCGCAGCGCCCCGTCACGATCGGGACGGCATACCGGCCGCGGGCGTTCACCGCCGACGAATTGAACGCGCTCGCCGCCTCCGGGGCATTGCGCCTGCCCCCGACGGAGCCGCCGCGCGGGGCGATCGTTCCAGCCGGACAGGCGGAGCCCGAACCTACCGCCGAGCCGTTCAACGACCGGGGCGCGGCACCACGCCCCGATGGCGCGGCGGTGCGTACGCCGCGAATCGTTGAACCGCCCGCCGCGCCCGCGCCGCCGCAGCGCTTCGCCACGGCCGCTCCGGAACCCTCCCCGGTAGCGGTCGCAGCGGTACCGACTTCCGCCCTTCCGGCTCCGGTTGTTTCCGCCCCGGCTTCTTCCGCCCCGGCTCCTTCCACTGCGGCTCCTGCGACCGCGGCAGTACCGGTGGTGGGCGAGCGGCGCTCGTCAGCCGCGATCGTCCTGCCGCGGGTCGCATCGCGGGACATCGAGGCCGCGCGGGCGCCGGCGGCCGAGGTCCAGCCGCGCCCCCTCCCGGCCCTGCCGCCGCCCCGGCGGCCCGTCGCGGCGGACGGACGGCCGC
>JBKBLL010000170.1:0-8483 GCA_046296375.1 Alphaproteobacteria bacterium
CTCCTGTAGGCCGGCGCGGACGAGCGCCTCGACGGCGGCGCCGTCGCCCATGGACTGGGCCGCGCGCGCCACCGCGCCGAACGCCTCGCCGCGGGCGAAGCCCAGATTGACGAGGGCGGACACGGCATCGTCGGCGGCACGCGCCGGCCCGGCGGGCGGCCGCGGTCCGTGGCGGGGGAGCGGCGGGCAGCGCCGCGCCGACCCGTTCACGCAGTTCCGCGACGATCCGGCCGGCCAGCTTCGGCCCGACGCCGTCCGCCTGCGTCAGGCGCTTGCGGTCCTCCGCGGCGATGGCGAGGGTCAGTTCGTCGGGCGTCAGCACCGTCAGGATCGCCAGGGCGACCCGGCCGCCGACGCCCTGGACGGTCGTCAGCAGGCGGAACCAGTCGCGCTCGGCGCCGTCCCAGAAGCCGTACAGCGTGATCTCGCCCTCGCGGAAACGGGTCTCGACCAGCAGGCTGACCGTGCCGGCCGCCGCCTGCAGACGGCCAAGCGTGCGGCCCGAGCAGTGCACCAGCCAGCCCACGCCGGCGCAGTCGACGACGGCCCAGTCCTCCCCCGCAGAATCGAAGCTGCCGGTCAGCCGGCCGATCATGAAACGGTCCGGAGCGGCTCGGTCCCCCTGGCCGCCATGTCGTGCCAGCGGCGCGTCGTGCCGCCGTGATGGGCATGGCAGATGGCGACCGCCAGCGCGTCCGCGGCGTCGGAGCCGGCCGGCACGACGCCCGGCAGCAGCCGCCCCACCATCATCGCGACCTGGTGTTTTTCGGCGCCGCCCGTGCCGACCAGCGCCTTCTTCACGAACTTCGCCGCATATTCCGCCACGGGCAGGTCGGCCCGCGCCGGCGCCAGCAGGGCGATGCCCCGCGCCAGTCCCAGCTTCAGGGTCGAGGATGGGTTCTTGTTGACGAAGGTCTCCTCGACCGCCGCCTCGTCGGGGGCGTGCCGTTCGATCACGGCGCACAGGCCGTCGAACAGTTGGCGCAGGCGGTCGGCCGTCGGCAGCGCCGGGTCAGAGCGCACCACGCCGTCGGCGACGTGGCGCAGCCGGTTGCCCACCTGCTCGATCATGCCCCAGCCGGTGTTCTGCAGCCCGGGGTCGATGCCGAGTATGCGCATGCAGGGACCCTCGCCCAAGGAACCTCGCCGGGTCAGCTCGCCAGACGCTGCATCACGTCTTCGGAGATGTCGAAATTCGCGACGACCGTCTGAACGTCGTCATGGTCATCCAGCATCTCCAGCAGCTTGAACAGCGTCTCGGCCGCCTCCTCGGCGACGGGGATCGTCGTCTGCGGCCGCCAGACCAGGCGCGCGCCCAGCGGCGGTCCGAACCGCTGCTCCAGGGCCTCGGCGACCTGGTGCAGATCCTCGATCGCGGTGGTGATCTCGTGCCCGTCCTCGCCGGAGACGACGTCCTGGGCGCCGGCCTCCAGCGCCGCTTCGAAGATCGCGTCGGCGTCGCCCGCCTCGGCCGGATAGGCGACGGCGCCGACCCGGTCGAACATGAACGCGACCGAGTTGGTCTCGCCGAGGGCGCCGCCGAACCGGTTGAAGGCGGAGCGCACGTCCGCGGCGGTGCGGTTGCGGTTGTCGGTCAGCGCCTCGACGATCACGGCGACTCCCGCCGGCCCGTATCCCTCGTAGCGCACTTCGGCATAGTCGGCGGCGTCGCCGTCGGCGCCGGCCGCCTTCTTGATGGCGCGCTCGATGCGGTCGCGCGGCATGTTCGCCTGCTTGGCCGCGGCGATGGCGGCGCGCAGACGGGGATTGCCCGCGGGGTCGGGCATGCCGTTGCGGGCGGCGACCTCGATCTCGCGGCCGAGGCGCGTGAAGATGCGGGCGCGCTTGGCGTCCTGCGCACCCTTGCGGTGCATGATGTTCTTGAACTGTGAATGACCGGCCATGACCGTCCCGGTGTTCCGTCTGGTTGAAGACTCTACCACATCTGGTGGCCGGCTCGCCCTCTTTCACATAGTCTGGCACGGACCAGTGTGGCACGGCGGATGTGGCGATTTTCCGGCGACAGGTGGCCCTTCACTGCCGCCTTCTCAAGCCGCTCCGGGCGTCAGGCCGGACCCCGGCGCAGCCACAGGCTCGTCTCCCAGGCGCCCGGCGGGATGGGCAGGGCGGCCAGTGCCGAGCGGGCCAGCCTGTCCGCCATGCGGGTCGCCGCCCATCGGCTGGCGAACAGGATCTCGAAGCCCGCCCCGCAGAGCAGCGGCGCCAGCGCGTTCTGCTCGTTGTAGCCCCGCCACGACCAGGCGCGCGGATAGGCGTCCGGCAGGAAGACGTCGTGGACGTGCAGGATGCCGCCCGGCGGGAGGCGCGGCAGGAGGCGGGTGAGCAGCAGGTCCACGTCGCTGCCCGGCATCAGTAGATGGCTGGAATCGATGAAAAGGATGTCGCCGGGCGCGAAGCGGAACGGGTCGTCGGCGCCGGCCAGCGCCGCCTGCAGGGTCGTCCGGCGGACGTCGGCGCCGAGCCCGTCGATGCCGGCGCGCGGAGCCGGGTCGACCGTGACCAGGGCGGTGGCGAGGTCGCCGTCGCGGACGGCGCGGGCGAGGAAGCGGGTCGAATGGCCGCTTCCGACCTCGACGATCCGTCCGGGTCGCGTCGCGCGCACCAGCGCGTAGGCCGGTGCGGCATCGAGGCGGGGAAACCAGTCCTGGTCCCACCGCGGCTGGGGCGGCGGGCCGCCGCCGATGGCCCGCAGGTCGGCGCCGTAGCCGTCGATCCGGTCGAACAGTTCGTGAAAGGCGGGCTCCGCGAGGCGGAACGGCTCCTCGAGTTCGGGATAGGTGCGCGGCGGGGCGATCGCGTCCGCATAGCGGTGGGGCAGGAAGAAGCCGCGCGGCCGGCCCAGCAGGGTGGCGACGCCGAAGGCGAGGGTGCGCCAGCGGGCCCGTGCGCCCGGGCCCCGGGAGCCGTGCGTCACAACTCCAAAACCATGCCCTCGCGCGCGACGATCGATCCGGGCCTGGCCGCCTCCATCTCCGCGGCGATCGCGTCGAGGGCGTCGTCGTCCCGTTCGGGATCGTGATGGAAGGTCACCAGCCGCCGGGCCCCCGCCGCCGCGCACAGGCGTACGCCCTCCTGCCAGGTCGAGTGGCCCCAGTTCGCGAAGCGCTCGTGCTCCGCGTCGGTGAAATGCGCGTCGTAGATGACGATGTCGGCGTCGCGGATGAGGTCCAGCACGTCCCGGTTCGGCTGGCCGTGCACGTGATTCGTGTCCGTGACGTAGCAGGCGGCGCGCCCGCCGAACTCGACGCGGTAGCCGGTGGCGCCGTCGGGATGGTCGAGCGGGGCGGTCCGCACCGTGATGCCCGGCCGCGGCTGCAGCACCTCGCCGGCGCCGAAGTCGCAATAGTCGATCTGCGCCTTGAATATCTCCACCGGAACCGGGAAGAGGGGGGAGCGCATCATCAGCCGCAGCACGTCGCATACGTTGCTCCCGTGCGGCATCAGGTGGCCGGCCCACACCCGCAGGCGCGAGCGCGGGTCGAACGCGGGAGCGAAGAAGGGGATGCCGATGATGTGGTCGAAATGCGTGTGCGTCAGGAAGAGATCGCCGTCGTGCGGTCCCTGGTGGGCGAGCGCCTTGCCGTGCAGGCGCAGGCCCGTCCCGCCGTCGAAGGTCAGGACGTGCTCGCCGCAGCGCATCTCGACGCAGGCGGTGTTCCCACCGTAGCGTGCCGTATCCGGGCCGGGGCAAGCGATGCTTCCGCGCACGCCCCAGAACCGCACGAGGAAGTCAGAACCGTCGGCCAAGCGACCCCCCAGAGAACGTCCCGCCGCGAGCACCCTCCGGAGAGGACGGCAACCATACAACGCATCAAAACCGGTCGGGATGTCGAGGGGTAAAGATCACAAAATGGCTCGGGATCGCACGGATTGGGGTGGCGTGGCTTTCGGCGTCTGCCTGGGCGTGCTCGCCGCCTATCACCAGTTCAAGGTCCCGGCGGCGATGCCGCTGCTGCTCGACCGGTTCGGCTACGACCATGTGCTGGCGGGCGGATTCATGTCCGTCTACGCCCTCGCCGGCCTTCTCTTCTCCCTCCATATCGGCCGCTCGATGCAGCGACGCGGGTCCGGCGTGCATCTCGCCGCCGCCTTCCTGCTGTTCGCGGCCGGCAGCGTCGCCATGCTGCTCCGGCCGGAGAACGGCTGGCTCGTGCTGGCCGGCCGGGCGATGGAGGGCGTGGGCTTCATCGTGCTCGCCATCCTCTGTTCGCTCTACGCCAATCTCAGCGTCGGGGCGCGGCATGTCGCCCTCGCCGCCGCCCTGGTCGCGACCTGGATTCCCGCCGGCCAGCTCCTCGCCAGCCTCGCCGCACCGCCCTTCCTGGCGGTCGGCGCCTGGGAGGGGCTGTGGTGGCTGGGGCTCGCGCTGACCGCCGCCACGGCGGGGTGGGCATACGCGCTGGGGCGCAGCCGGCCCGCCCTGTTCGGCCCCGGGCCGCGGCCGGGGACGGGCGCGGACGCGGCACCGCCCTCGCCACGGGAGCGCCGCTGCCTGCTGCTCGCGGCCGCCACCTTCATGCTCTGGTCGGCGGAGATGTTCGCCTTCCTCACCTGGATGCCGCAGTTCCTGGTGGACGAGCACGGGCTGGCGGCGGCCGCGGCGGTGCTCGTCTACGTCGTGCCGATCGCGGTGCTGCTCGCCGGCAATTTCGTCGGCGGCGCCCTGCTGCGCCGCGGCGCCGACCTGCCGGTACTGCTGTTCGCGGCGCTGGTCGTACAGGCGCTGTTCTGGCTTTGGGTGCCGTTCGCCGGCAGCGGGCCGCTGTCGGTCGCGGTGCTGCTGGTCTACGCCCTGGTCGCGGGGATCACGCCCACCTGCCTGTTCGGTGCGCCGGCCGCCATCCTGGGCATGGCGCGGGCGGGCGGCGGCGCGTTCGGCCTGCTGCATATGGGCCGGTCGCTGGGCGTGCTGGTGGGGCCCGTCCTGATGGCGCAGGCCTTCAAGGCGCTGGGCGCGTGGAGCCTGACGGCCCCGCTCTTCGCCCTGATCGGCGCGGCCGGCGCGGCGACGGCTGCCGCCCTCGCGGTGCAGCTGCGCCGCGCGCGGGCGGCCGCCTGACGGGGTGTGGGACGGGGTCTGGGACGGGGCGAGAGACCGGGCGGGCGATCGGGCGAGCGTCCGGCCCGTTCAGGGCAGCAGCTTGTAGCCGCCCTGCTCGGTGACCAGGATCTCGGCTCGCGCGGGATCGCGCTCGATCTTCTGGCGCAGGCGGTAGACGTGGGTCTCCAGCGTGTGGGTGGTCATGTCCGGGTGATAGCCCCAGACCTCGCGCAGCAGCGTCTCGCGCGGCACCACCCGGCGGCCGGCGCGGTAGAGATATTTCAGGATCGCCGATTCCTTCTCGGTCAGCCGCACACGCGCGCCCGACTCGGTGTCGATCAACTGCTTGGCGCTCGGCCGGAAGCTGTAGCGGTCGAGGGCGAAGACGGCGTCCTCGCTCTGCTCGTGCTGGCGCAGATGGGCGCGCAGCCGGGCCAGCAGGATGTTCATGCGGAAGGGCTTGGTGATGTAGTCGTTGGCGCCGGCTTCGAGGCCGAGAACGGTGTCGGCGTCGCCGTCGGACCCGCTCAGCATCACGACCGGCGCCGTCACGCCGGTGCGCCGCATCGCACGGCAGACCTCGCGCCCGTCCATGTCGGGCAGCCCGACGTCCAGCAGGATGGCGTCGAAATGGTCGCGCTTCACCGCCGCCAGGGCCTCGCTGCCCGTCTGCGCCTCGACCGTGGTGAAGTCCTCGTGCAGCCGCAGCAGTTCGGCCAGCGAGGCGCGCAGCAGCGCATCGTCGTCGACCAGCAGGATCTTGCGATGGCTGGGCATGCCGAATCTCCGCTACCGGCGCCCCGAGCGGCCGGCACGACACACACTATAACACGATGGCGCTCGATCACGAGCCCGTGCGGCGGCGTGATGGGTTCTTGTTCGGCACCGCAGGCCCGCCGGATCACTGTGAAGGGGGGCGGGTTACAGATCCAGGTCGAAATGCAGGACGTCCTCGCGGCGGCCGCGGCCGCCATAGAGTGCGATCGCCGGACCGTCGCCCAGGTCCGCCTGGACGAAGACGGCATGGGCGCCGCAGGCCTCGGCGATCCGCACGACCGCGTCGAGAAGGGCGGTCGCTACACCCCGGCGCCGGTGCGGGAGGGCGACCGCCAGGTCGTAGACATAGATCTCGGCGCGTTCCTTCTCGAACTTCCGCAGGACATAGGCGGCGAGCCCGCCGACCACCGTTTCGTCCTTCACCGCGGCGAGGGCGATGAACCCGTCGGCGGCGAGCAGGTCGCGGACATAGCGCTCGCCCGGCGGGCTGCCGGTATATGTCGCCGGTTCCTCGAACGCCGCGCCGAACATGGCGAGCATTTCGTGGAACAGACCGATATCGTCCGCGCCGAGCCGGCGGACCTCGCAATAGGGTTCACGTGCCATCGGGCGGGCCTCCTCCAGTGGATATCCATAAGATCCCTATTTTGCCGGCGTCGCCGAGCGTTGCTGCAAGGGCGGTGCGTGTGGCCAACCTCGCCGCGCAGGGACAGGCGGAGCATGTGCGTCTCCCGGGATGGGGCGGAGTGGAGGAGCGGCCGGGACGGCCGCGCCCCGGCGGTCAGTCGATGTCGGCATAGAACAGGTGGCGGCCGATGCGGGCGTGCGGGGTCCTGGTCCGGGCCCAGCGCGGCAGAACGTCGACGGCGTGGTAGTGGGTGGCGCCGCCCGTGGGATCGTCGAGGGTGCCGGCGACGGCCCGGCGGGCGATGCGCTGCGCGATGGCGAAGACCGGGTCGGCATCCGTGACCGCGAGCAGCTTCGCGCGGTTCGGGTCGTCCTCGTTCCAGCAGGAGAACTGGTGGGCCTTGGTGCAGACCGAGGCGACGGTGCGGCCCCACCAGCCGGGGCGGGCGACGCGGTTCATGACGACGGCGGCGACCGCCTCCATGCCGCGCACCGGCTCGCCGCGCGCCTCGCCCCAGATCGTGCGGGCGAGCAGGTCGACGGGGTCGTTGCTGATTTGTTCGACTATGGGGATGAGGCGGGAATGCATGGGGTGTGTCTCCTTCCGTAGGGTTGGTGCTGCTCGACAAATTTCCCGGGGCTGCGCCCCTGCGGCCGGGGTGGCGGCTATACCGCGAACCGCGTCTCCGCCTGGATGTCCGGCCCGCCGGGGCGCCAGTCGCGGCGCGGGAGGGGCGGCACCGGGCCGAGGCGGACGGGCTCGGCCAGGATCGCACCGGCGACGGCGTCCAGCCCGTCGTCGCGGCCGCGACGGCCCGGCCGCCAGTCGCGCATCTCGGTCGGGAAGGGGGTCTCCCAGACGCGGGCATGCGCCCAGAGCCGGTGCGCGGCCAGCAGCGGGTCGAGCGCATCGAGGATGCGCCGGTCCTTCGCCTGGCGGCTGACATGCTCCACGACGCTGCAGGCGACGCCCGCCCGCACCAGTTCGCCGCGCAGGATGCCGGGCAGGAACCGGCCCAGGCCGTTGCGCTCGACCGTCACGCGCGGCAGGTGCAGGTCGCGCACGAAGGCCGCCACCTGCCGGCAGAGCTGGTCGGCCTCCGGCACGGCCAGAGCGGGGTCGTGGGTGAGCCAGGCGATGCGGTGCAGATAGCGCCGGTCGTCCTCCCCCACGAACACCGCCGCCACCACGCTGCCGTCGCCGCGCTCGGGCGCGCCGAAGGCCGGGTCCCACCAGCAGCCCGCCGCGATGAGGCGGCGCCCGTCCAGCCGGAGCTCGGCGCGGCCCTGCACCTCGCGATAGTCGAGTTCGGCCTCGTAGAGGGTGATCCGGTCGGGGTCGAGGCGACCGTCCTCGGCGCTCATCGGCTGCAGCAGCATCTGGCTGGCGAACCGGGCCGGACCGGTGACGGCGCGCAGCCGCTCGATCGCCGCGGGCGGGAAGCGCTCGGGCCAGGGGCTGGCGCCGTCGGGGCCGATCAGCGGCACCTCCAGCCGCGCGAAGCCGTCGAGGAAGGACCGCTCCTCGCCCGCCTCCGGCCGCGGCTGGGCGGCGTAGATCGAGTGGAAGGCGTGCGGTGTGCCGGCGTAGAGGAGCAGGCCGCCCGGCTCGAGCACATAGTCGATCTCCCCCAGCCTCTCGCGCAGGGCTGCGCGCTTGGCCGCCGTGTCGCTGGTGCGCGGCACCTCCACGTCGTCGCAGACGACGATGTCGGCATGGCTGCCGGTGATGTTGCCGGCGAGCCCCTGCGCCAGCATCGAGGGATCGCGCGACGCCAGCGGGCGCGCCACGGTGAAGCGGTCGGCCGCCCAGGCCTCCGTCGCGCCGGGCAGGAGGTGCCGGCAGAGCGGATGGCGCTCGACGATGCGCCGGACGGAGACGACCATCTTCACCGCGAGCGGCTGGTCCGCCGCCAGCACCAGGATGCGCGTCTCGGGCCGCAGCGCGAGCAGCCAGGCGCACCAGAGGCCGACGAGGGTGGACTTTCCGCAGCCGCGGAAGGCCATCAGCAGCAGG
>JBKBLL010000171.1:0-8440 GCA_046296375.1 Alphaproteobacteria bacterium
GGCCGTTGAGCCACGTGCTGTTGGCGTTCTTCACCAGGCCGGTGGCCGGCGAGATCGTGCCGGGGATGCCGATCCCGACGCCGTCGGCGACGGCATGGCGGCCGGTCAGGGCCGCCTCGACCTCGGCGACCAGGGCGGCGATCGCGGCCACCGTGGCGCGGTAGTCTCCGGCCGGCGTCGGAATCCGGCGGCGGAACGGCTCGTCGCCGCGCCGGGCGAGGGCGATCGCCTCGATCTTGGTGCCGCCCAGGTCGACGCCGATGCGCACGTCGCCGTCCGGCGTCGAACCGGTCCCGTCGGGGGATGCACGATGGTCGAGGTGCCCGATCATTTATTCTATGTTTAACCTTGCGGGGTTATCCATGCGGCTGCAATTCCGTGGTTGCCTCCATGCCATTCCCGCGGGAGGCTGTCCTTGCAAGAGTACCGGACGTCATGGGCGGCCGGCATGTTCCGGGGTATCCGAATGTCGAAGACCGTTCTGATCGTCGAAGATAATGAGCTGAATATGAAGCTCTTCAACGATCTGCTGGAGGCCCACGGCTACCGGACGCTGAAGACGCGCGACGGAATCCAGGCGCTGTCGATCGCCCGGGACCATAGGCCCGATCTGATCCTCATGGATATCCAGCTGCCGGAGGTATCCGGGCTGGAGGTCACGAAATGGCTGAAGGAGGACGACAATCTGCGGCATATTCCCGTGATCGCGGTGACGGCCTTCGCCATGAAGGGCGACGAGGAGAAGATCCGGCAGGGAGGCTGCGAGGACTACATCGCCAAGCCGATCACCGTTTCGCGCTTCCTCGAGACCATACAGAAGCATCTCGCCTGAGCGCCGGAGGGGCAGATGAGCGCCCGGATACTCGTCGTCGACGACGCGCCCGTCAACGTCAGGCTGCTGCACGCCAAGCTGACGGCCGAGTACTTCGACGTGGTCACGGCGGAGGATGGGCCGTCCGCCCTGGCCGCGATGGAGCGCGAGGCGCCGGACATCGTTCTGCTCGACGTGATGATGCCCGGCATGACCGGCTTCGAGGTCTGCCGTCGCATCAAAAGCGACCCGCGCTGGACGCACATTCCCGTCATCATGGTGACGGCGCTCGATCTTACGGAGGATCGCGTCGAGGGGCTGGAGTCGGGCGCCGACGAATTCCTGACCAAGCCGGTGGACGACCTGGCGCTGTTCGCGCGGGTTCGCTCGCTCGTTCGGCTGAAGCGGCTCATGGACGAATGGTTCATGCGCCACGAAACGACCCGCCGTGTGGGTTCCACCCTGTCGGGGCCGACCCTCGCCGATGTGGGGGGCGACGGCGCGGGGGTAGCCCTGATCACCGAGGAGGAGCGTCTGCGTCAGCGCGCGGGGAAGGTCCTGCCGCGCGACGGCCACGAGGTCTTCGCCGTGGCGCCCGACGCCAAGGTGGTCGAGGAACTGGTTCGGCTGCAGGCGGACATCATCATCGTCGACCTGGACATGAAGGGCGTCGACGGCCTGCGTATCGCCTCGCAGATGCGCTCGCACGACGCGACGCGCCATCTGCCGCTGCTCATCCTGGGCCGCGTGAGCGAGCAGCCGCGCCTGCTCAAGGGGTTGGAACTCGGCGTCAACGACTACCTGCTGAAGCCGCTCGACGGCAACGAACTCCGGGCGCGCGTCCGCACCCAGGTGCGGCGCCGGCGGTTCCAGCTGCGCATGCAGGCGACGCACGAGGCGAGCCTCGCCATGGCGCTGACCGACGGGCTGACGGGGCTCTACAACCGCCACTATTTCAACTCGCACTTCGACGGGCTGTTCCGGCATGCGCGCGAGCATGGCCGGCCGCTCTCGGTGCTGATGCTCGACGTCGACCGGTTCAAGGGGGTCAACGACACCTACGGTCACGCAGCGGGCGACGAGGTGCTGAAGGATCTCGCCGCGCGCATCGTCAAGGGGGTGCGCAGCTTCGACATGGTGGCCCGCATGGGCGGCGAGGAACTGGTGATCGTCATGCCGGAGACGCGGCTGGCCGATGCGAACCGGGCGGCCGAGCGCCTGCGGCGCTGCGTCGCCGACCGGGCATTCCCGATCTCGGTGCCGGCGGTGGAACTGCCGATCACGGTCAGCATAGGCCTGGCGGGGCTCGAGATCGGCGACGACGCGCCGGACCTGATACTGCGCCGGGCCGACGAGGCTCTCTACGAGGCCAAGCGAACGGGCCGTGATCGTGTCGTGATGCGCGAAGGCGGCGTGCGGGCCGCGGCCGTCGCCATCGGCTGAAGGGCGCCGGCGGAATCGGGGGCGCCAAAGGAAAGGGGCAGAAAAGCAAAAGGCCCGGGCATCGCTGCCGGGCCTTCGCTGCGAGCGCGCTCGCCGGCTCAGTTCTGGTAGTAGTCGTAGGAACCGTCCTTCCAGACGTAGAAGACATAGCCCGGCGCGGTCACGTCGCCCTTCTCGTCGAAGCCGATCTTGCCGAGAACCGTGTCGAACTCGTTGGCGTGCAGGGCCTCGATGATCTTGTCGGCCTCGATGCTCTGCGCCTTTTCGGCCGCCTGCGCCCAGGCCTGGATGGTGCCGTAGGTGTAGAGCACATAGCCTTCCGGCTCGACGCCCTGGTCGCGGAACTTCTGCACGACCGGCGCGGCGTCGGAGTTCTTGCGCGGGTCGGGGCTGAAGGTCATCAGCGTGCCTTCGCCGGCGGGGCCGGTGATGCCCCAGAACTCCTGGGTGACCAGCGCGTCGCCGGAGATCAGCTGCGTCGTCATGCCCTGCTGGCGCATCTGCCGCAGGATCAGGCCGGCCTCCGTGTGGTAGCCGCCGACATAGACGACGTCGACGCCTTCGGCCTTGAGCTTGGTGACGAGCGCCGAATAGTCGCGTTCGCCCGCCGTGTAGGCCTCATACAGGGCTTCCTGCTTCCCGGCCCTGTTCATCGCCGCCTTGGTCTCGTCGGCGAGGCCTTTGCCGTAGGCCGACTTGTCGTGGAGAATGGCGACCTTGCCGTCCTTGTACTTCGTCGCGAGGAAATCGCCCGCGACCTGGCCCTGCTGGTCGTCGCGGCCGCAGGTGCGGAAGACGTTCTTCTTGCCGGCCTCCGTCAGCTTCGGATTGGTCGAGGCGGGCGAGATCTGGACGATGTTCTCCTCCTCGTAGATGTCGGAGGCCGGAATCGACGAGCCGGAGCAGAAATGGCCGGCGACGAGCGCCACGTTGCGGTTGACGAACTGGTTGGCGACGGCGACCGCCTGCTTCGGATCGCACGCGTCGTCGCCGATCTCGAGCACCAGCTTGCGGCCGAGAACGCCGCCGGCGGCGTTGATGTCGGCTACAGCCATTTCGGCGCCCGCCTTCATCTGCGCGCCGAAGCTCGCATACTGGCCCGTCATCGGGCCCGCGGTGGCGATCACGATGTCGGAGGCGCGCGCCGTCGATGCCCCCATCGCCGCGGCGGCCGCCGCCGCGAGCAGTATCGTCCTCAGACCCTTCATCTTCGTCTCCCCGCTAGCTGGGCATTCCGCCAGTGCGGGTAGGATAACCGAAGTCGCGCGAGCCTGGAATTTCGTCTTGCACCTTGGAACCGCGGGGCGGCCGCGGAGACCGGCGGCCGTCAGCAGCCGAGCATGAGCCGGATGTTCTGGACGGCTGCGCCCGACGCCCCCTTGCCCAGATTGTCGAGGCGGGCGACCAGCACGGCATGGCGGTGCCTCTCGCTGGCGAAGACGCGCAGTTCGAGCCGGTCGGTATCGTTGAGCGCCTCTGGCTCCAGCCGGCCCGACTGCGCCGCCGCGTCGTCCAGCGGCAGCACGGCGACCAGATCGGCCCCCGCATAGTGCCGCGCGAGGATGGCGTGCAGGTCGGCGCCGGTCGGCCGGCCGGGCAGGGTGTCGAGATGCAGAGGCACGGAGACCAGCATGCCCTGGCGGAAATTGCCGACCGAGGGCACGAAGATCGGGCGCCGAGCCAGATTCGCGAAGGCCTGCATCTCGGGCAGGTGCTTGTGCTCGAACCCCAGGCCGTAGAGTTCGAAGGCGGGCGCCGTGCCGGCCTCGTAGTCGGCAATCATCGCCTTGCCGCCGCCGGAATAGCCGCTGACCGCGTTGAACGTCACCGGATGATCGGCCGGGATCAGCCCGGCATCGACCAGCGGGCGCAGCAGGGCCACGGCGCCGGTAGGATAGCACCCGGGGTTCGAGACCTTGGCCGCGCCTGCCACCGCCTCAGCCTGGCCCGGCGCCAGTTCGGGAAAGCCGTACACCCAGCCGGGGGCCGTCCGGTGGGCGGTGGACGCGTCGAGCACCTTCGGCGCGTCGGCACCCAGGCTATCGACCAGCGCCACGGTCTCCTTCGCCGCCGCGTCGGGAAGGCACAGTACGACGAGGTCGACCTCGCGCAGCAGCGCCGCCTTGGCGGCCGGGTCCTTGCGTTGGTCGGCCGCGATGCTGCGAATGGCGACGGTCGGAACGGCGGCCAGCCGCTCGCGGATGCCGAGGCCGGTGGTGCCCGCCTCGCCGTCGATGAAGACGGTGCGCCGCGCCGCGCCGCTGCCGGCTGCCGGGTGGGTCTTTCCGGTAATCGTATCCGTTGCGGCCGTCATGGGTCCATCCTCGCGCTCTGCGCCCGTCGGCCCGGGGGCCGCGGCGTCGACCGGCGAACAAATCGAACGCCAGCGCGCGTCTGTCAACGTCGGCGGCTGCGTCCCTCCTACAGGGCGCCCATGCTGCGTAGGCTGACATGGCCGGTGCGTCCGACGACAATGTGGTCGTGGACGGCGATGCCCAGCTTCTTCGCAGCGTCTGCGACCTCGCGGGTCATGTCGATGTCGGCGCGCGACGGGGTCGGGTCGCCGCTCGGATGGTTGTGCACCAGGATGAGCGCGGTGGCGCCCAGTTCCAGCGCGCGCTTCACCACCTCGCGGACATAGACGGGCGTGTGGTTCACGGTGCCGCGCCCCTGTTCTTCGTCCTGGATCAGCCGGTTCTTGGAGTCCAGGAAGAGGACGTGGAACTTCTCGACCGGTTCGTGTGCGATGCGCGCCCGGCAGTAGCCGACCACCTTGTCCCAGGAGGACAGGATGGGCTGCTCCATCACATGCTCGCGCGCGAGGCGGATCGAGGCCGCGCCCACCGCCTTCAGCAGCACGGCCGCCTGTTCCTTCAGAAAATCCTCCTCGACCAGCCGCGGCACCGGGGCGGCGATGACGCCGCCCAGACTGCCGAAACGTTGCAGCAGGCGTTTGGCCAACGGCTTCGTGTCGCGCTGCGGGATCGCGTAGAAGAGCAGAAGTTCCAGGAGTTCGTAGTCCGGCAGTCCCTCGGACCCGGCGGCCAGAAATCGCTCGCGCAGGCGCCGGCGGTGCCCGGCGTGGTCGGGAACCGCTGCCGCGGGTGCCGCCGCAGGGTCGGCCAGCGGCAGCCGCTCCTCGCTCAGGCTTCGTCGCGGAAGACGCGGCGCCACGACGGGCTGCTCAGAGATAGGGGGGGTGGTGCCACCCTTTGGGCGACAGGGTGAATATCTCGCAGCCCTCTGCGGTGACGCCGATCGTGTGTTCGAACTGGGCCGAAAGGGAGCGGTCCTTGGTGACGGCGGTCCAGCCGTCGGAGAGGACCTTAACCTCCCAGCGCCCGGCGTTCACCATCGGCTCGATGGTGAAGAACATGCCTTCCTCGATCACGGTGCCTTCGCCCGGGCGGCCGAAATGCATGACCGAGGGCGGAGCGTGGAAGACGCGCCCTAGCCCATGGCCACAGAAATCGCGGACCACGGAAAACCGCTGTTCCTCCACCAGAGTCTGAATGGCATGGCCGATGTCGCCGAGCGTGGCGCCGGGGCGCACGACCTCGATGCCGCGCATGAGCGCGTCGTAGGTCACGTCCATCAGCTTGCGCGCCTTGACCCCGACCCGGCCGGCCCCGAACATCCGGCTGGTGTCGCCGTACCACCCGTCCAGGATGACGGTCACGTCGATGTTCAGAACGTCGCCCTCGATCAGGCGGCGGTCGCCGGGGATGCCGTGGCACACCACATGGTTGATCGAGGTGCAGATCGACTTGGGAAAGCCCTTGTAGTGGAGCGGCGCGGGGACCGCGCCATTGTCGACGATGAAGGCGTGGCAGAGCCGGTCGAGTTCCCCGGTGGTGGCGCCTGGGACGACATGGGCCGTGATGTAGTCGAGCGTCTCTGCCGCAAGGCGACCCGCGCGGCGCATGCCCGCGAAGTCGTCCGGCCCGTGCAGGGGAATGTCCGGGTCGATATGGCGGCGCTCGATGTCCATCTGGTTCATTCGCGGGGTGTGCTCCGGGCTGATCGCCCAAAGGTAAGGTTTTCCGAGGTTGTGCGCAAACCTGGAGGACCATTCGGTAATCGCGTCTGTCATCATCCGCCTGCCGCCCGCCGGCCGCAGCCTGCGCTAAGGGAGGCGACTACCCGCAAGGTAATGGTCCCGCGGCGGCGCCGGGCGCTATCGTGGCCTGCGACTTTCCGGGGAGGCCGAGTTGAGCGGGGCTAGCGGCGAGCGTCATCCGGCGGGCAACGCGCCCCGCACGCATGCGGCCGGGACGGGGGTGGGGGCGACTGTGGGGCCGCTGATCGCGTGGTGGCGGCGCGACCGCCGCCTCAGCCAGCTCGACCTCGCCCTCGAGGCGGGCGTGTCGGCGCGCCATCTCAGCTTCGTAGAGACGGGCAGGGCGAAGCCCAGCCGAGGCCTGCTGCTGACTTTGGCCCGGACCCTCGACCTCTCGCCGCGCGATCGGAACGGTCTGCTGCTCGCCGGCGGTTTCGCCCCGGCGCTGCGCGAGACGGCGCTCGACGCGCCGGAGATGGCCGAGACGCGCGCCGCGCTGGGCCTCATCCTGTCGCGCAACGAGCCGTTTCCCGCCGTGGTGTTCGACCGCGGGTGGGACATATTGATGGCCAACGCGGCCTATGCCCGGGTCGTCAACGCCGCCCTGCCGGCCGGAGCCGTGGCGATCCAGCCGGGAACGCTGGCCGCCGCACCCCGGCCCAACCTGCTGCGCCTGCTGTGCGACCCCGCCGGCTACCGGCCGCACATCGCCAACTGGCCCCACGTTGCGCGGGCAGTCCTGATGCGGGAGCGGCGGGAGATGGGGTTGAGCGGCGCGCGCGGTGAGGCGCTGCTGCGCGATCTCGCCGCCTATCCGGACGTCGGCGCCATCCTGGCCGGGCTCGATGCCGACCCGGCGCCCTTCCTCGTGGTTCCCGTCGAGCTGCGGACACCGGCGGGCATCGTTCGGCTCCTGTCCACGATCGCGACCCTCGGCACGGCCCAGGACATCACCCTGCAGGAGATCCGCATCGAGACGTTCCACCCCGCGGACCAGGCGACGGCCGCCTTGCTGGGAGGCGCCGGTTGACGCCCGCTATGCCGCGGTATCGAGCGGCCGCGCATGTTCGATCCGTTCGCGCTCGCGCGGGGAGTGCATCACATCCCACAGGTCCCGGCGACGCTGCACGTTCAGCCGGGATTCCGCGCTGTTGCCGAAGACGCGTGCCGGTATCAGGGCGGTCGCCGCGGTGATGCTTCGGCGGTCGTTACAGAGTTTGTTGACGTGCTTGCGCGGGACGCCCATGCCTTCCGCCAGTGACGCCTCAGTCAGGCCCATCGGCCGGATGAACTCCTCCACCAGGATTTCACCGGCGGTGGCCGTTTCTGCTTCGTGATCAACACGGCTTGCGCCTCATCGATTGATATGATTGTCCACGTAAAGGGTCTGCCAATCCGCCTCGGCGACGGCGATAGCGGCACTCACCAGCACATCCGCGACGTGGCGTGTCAGGCTGGCATCCGGATGCATACGCGTCTTTGCAAACCGCACCTGCCGCGGCAGTCTTCCCTCATGACACACGGTCGGAGAGCATGTCTTGCCGAAACTCACCAATCCAGTCTTGCCGAAACTCACCAATCCAGCTTTTCGGATCCCCGATGAGGCGCCTCGCTTCGTAACTGCTCACGTCCGTTTCAGGGCATGACGGTTGCGGTGCCTCCGGCGATGACTTCCTGGATCGCCTGGAGGGTGGATTTCCCGTTGATACGTCCTGTGGCGATGACGGAGGCGGCGGCTGCATAGAGGCGTGCGCCCCAGTGGGAGCGGAAGCATCCTGTCACCTTGCGGAACACGACGGAGGGCCGGAGCGCGCGTTCGCAGCCATTGTTGGTAGAGGGCACGTCGCGTCTGGTGATGAAGACGAAGAGGTCGTTGCGGCATTTTCGGATGGCGCGGGCGAGCTTTCGGCCGGCCGCATCGGTCGGCGGCGGCCAGAGCAGCCTGTCGAGACGGCGGTCGATGTCGGCTTTGTATTGGGCGAGCGTGCTGTCCTTGAGGCTGTCGCGTCGCCGGCCGATGGTAACGGCGCGCAGCAGCAGGCGCTTGAAGCCGGGGGCGAAGACGGTGTCGCCCGCGTCGATGGCATATTGGGTGTCGCGCAGCAGATGGGCGAGACAGACCTGGC
>JBKBLL010000172.1:0-8429 GCA_046296375.1 Alphaproteobacteria bacterium
GAGCGCGGGCCTCCGGCCCGCTCCTTGTACCGGGACGAAACAGGCAGACGTCCCAGCCCGGAAAGGCGGGCGTGACGCCCGCGCTCCGGGCACGCGGTCTCACCGCACCGCCGCCGCGATGTTGCCGCCGTCGACGGTGAGCACCGCACCGGTGGTCTTGCGGGCGAGGGCGAGCGCCACAAAGGCCTCGCCGACGTCCTTCGCCGTGACCTCACGGCCGAGCAGGTTGCCGCTCATATAGTCCTTCTCGGATAGGCCGCGCGCCTTCGACCGGCTGGCGATCATGTCGTCGGTCAGCAGGCCGCTGCGGATCCGGTCGGCGTTGACCGCATTGGCCGTGATCCCGTCGGCACCATAGTCCAGCGCATACTGCCGCATCAGGGCCAAGGTCGCCGCCTTCGGCAGGCCGTAGGGGCCGAAGTTCGGGCCCGGGTTGAGCGCCTGCTTCGAGGCATTGAACAGCAGCATGCCGCCCGTGCCCTGCTTCAGCATGATCGCGACCGCCGCCTTGGCGACGTGCTGGTGCGCGAAGAAGTTCAGCTCGAAGCTGGCGCGCAGGTCGGCGTCGGAGACGTCGCCCATCCGGCCCTGCCATGCGGCCCCGGCGTTCGAGACGAGGATGTCGACGCCGCCGTAGCGCACGCAGACCGCGTCGAACGCCCGCTGCACCCCCACGGGGTCGGTCACGTCGCAGGCGACGCCGAAGACACCGAGCGCCCGCGCGGCCTCGGCCGGATCGATGTCGAGCAGCGCCACCTCGGCGCCCTGCGCCTTGAACGCCGCCGCCGTGGCGCTGCCGATGCCGCCGGCACCGCCGGTGATCGCCACGACGTGGCGGGCGAGCGGCTTCTCGGCGCCCTTGCCCAGCTTTGCCTGCTCCAGCGACCAGTATTCGACGTCGAACAGGTCGGCCTCGGGAATGCTCTCGAAGCGGCCGATCGCCTCGGCCGTCGGGATCACCTCGGCCGCCGCCTCGGTCAGGTCGCCGGCGATCGCCGCCGCCTTGGCGCTCTCGCCTGCCACGAAGGCGCCGAGACCCGCAATCAGGATGACGCGCGGCGCGCGGTCGAGTTCGGTCTTGGCGCCGCCGAAGCGGCGGTTGTTACGCTCGAAATAGTCGGCGCACTTCGTCTCGAACGCGGCGAAGCCGGCCTTCGCCTGTACGGCGAAGTCGTCGAGCTTCCCCGCCTCCGGCGTCGGCAGCAGCAGCGGCCACGCCTTGGTGCGGATCACATGGTCCGGCGTGATGGTCCCCGCCTGGGAATAGCGGTCGAGGTCGAGCCCGTCCGTATAGGCGCGGATGGCGTCGGTCGTGCGGTGCTCCAGCACGAAGCGCTTCCACAGGCCCTCGCCCGGATCGACCGGTCGCGCCAGCAGGCCGCGCAGGATCGGCGCGACCTCGGCCGCTGCGGCGACGTTTTCCGGCAGCGCGCCGAGCCGCACGCTGCGGCGTTCACCTTTCGCCAGCCGCGCCTCGGCGAGCGACACCAGCTCGATCATCAGCTCGTAGGCTTCGCGCGCGCTCGGGCCGAACGAGAAGATGCCGTGCTTCAGCAGCACGAGTCCGTCGACGTCCGGCGTCTCAGCGAAGATCGTCGAGGCCTGCTTCGCCATGTCGAAGCCGGGCATGACGTAGGGCACGATGGCGACGCGGTCGCCATAGACCTCGCGCGCCAGCTCCGCGCCGTTCGCCTGGTCGGTCAGCGCCAGCACGGCGTTGGCGTGGGTATGGTCGATGAACTTGTGCGGCAGGAAGGCGTGCAGCAGCGTCTCGACCGACGGGTTGGGGGCGCCCGGATCGAGCAGATTGCGCCGCTGCAGCGCCACCATCTCCTCGTCGGGCAGTGCCGCCAGTTCGATCAGCCGCCTCAGCGGCTCGAGCTTCACGGCCGGCAGCCCGGGCGGCTCGATCACCGCCATGTCCCAGCCGGAGCCCTTGACGCAGAGCACGTCGACGGCCTCGCCGGTGATGTCGTCGACGCGGGTCTTCACGGAGGTGTTGCCGCCGCCGTGCAGCACCAGCCGCGGATCGCCGCCGAGCAGCCGCGTCGTATAGACGCGCAGCGCGACGTCCTCGTTCCAGCCCTGCTGAACCCAGCGGTCCGTGGCGGCGCGGGCCGCATCGTCCGACCAGAGACTCTTCATCGCGCCCGACCTTCCGCTGCCTGGTTCCCGTACCGGGAGGCCGATCCGCCCCCCGCACGCCCGCCCGAAATGATGCATCCACGGGCGAGCCGCAAGCCCGGCCTATGCCCGCGGCGGGTGCGCCGGCCGGGCGCAGCCGTCATCCGGTCGCGTCGCGCAGCCCGGTCATCCGCAGGCTCTCCTGCCAGAGCCGCTCCTGTGCGGTCTCGTCGAGGGAGGCCCGCGAGGAGGTAACCGGCTTGGACTTGACGAAATAACGGCCACTTACGTTCGCGCACTCAGGCGATGTCGCAAGAAAGACCGGTGTTTCCGCTCCCCTGTCGACGCTGATCCCCCCCACGGTCATCGCGATGCGCAGGCCGATCCGGAACAGAGCGCCGTTGTTCATGCCGAAGCTGGAGGCGACGAAGCCGGGATGAAGGGCGTTGGCCGTCACCGTGCCGCCGGCAAGGCGCCGCGCCAGCGCATAGGTGAACATGATGTTCATCAGCTTGGAACGCTGATAGGCCCGCCAGCCGGTAAAGTTGCGCTCGCCCTGCAGATCGTCGAAGTCGAGCGCCGCCCCTTCGTGGGCGCGCGAGGCGACGTTGACGATCCGGCCGGCCGGCGCCGCCGTCAGCCGGTCGAGAAGCAGGTGCGTCAGCAGGAAATAGCTCAGATGGTTGAGCGCCAGCGTCATCTCGATGCCGTCTGCAGACAGGCGGCGTTCGGTGAATATCGCGCCGGCGTTGTTGACCAGGACATCCAGCTGCGGATGCGCCTCGACGAAGTCGCGCGCGAGCCGCCGGACCTCGGCCTGGGACGAGAGATCGGCCCGCTTGAAGCTGACCCAGGCATTGCCGGTTCGCTTGCGGATATCGGCCGCCGCCCGTTCGCCGCGCGTCTCGTCGCGTCCCACCAGGATGACCGTCGCCCCCTTGGAGGCGATCTCTCGGGCGGTCACCAGTCCGATTCCGGCGGTCCCCCCGGTCACCATCACGATCTTGTCCTGCACGGCGGTTCTCCTCATGAGCCGCCGCAAGAGATAGGCCTTCGGCCGGCTGGAGCCAGGGCGAAGGGCCGGCCGCCCGTCAGCGCAGGACGCGCTCCGGCGGAAGCCGCACCGTCACGGTGGTGCCGACCCCGGGCTCGCTCTCCAGGGACAGGGTGCCGCCATGCTGTTCGGTCAGCGCCTTGGACAGAGGCAGGCCCAGGCCTGTGCCCTCATACCGGCGTGCCAGGCCGCTCTCGATCTGGCTGAAGGGTGCCATGGCACGCTCGATCTCGTCGGGCGCGATGCCGATGCCGGTATCGGCCACGACGAACGCGATTCCCCCATCCTCCATCGCTCTGGTCGAGAGCGTCACCATCCCGCCCGCGGGTGTGAACTTCACGGCGTTCGACAGGAGGTTGAGTAGCACCTGCTTCAGGCGGCGCTCGTCCGCGCGCACCCGCAAACCGCCAGGCGGCTCCACGATGATGGTCACGCCCGAACGTTCGGCGATCTTCTCGACGAAGCGGCCTGCATCGGCCAGCAGTTCGTCGATCGCGATGACGCCTTCGTCGACGACGAGCTTGCCCGCCTCGATCTTCGCGATGTCTAGGATATCGTTGATCAGCCGCAGCAGATGGCGCGAACTGGTCAGGATATCCTCGGCATACTCACGATAGCGGCCATGACCGATGGGCCCGAGCACCTCCAGCGACATGACTTCCGAAAAACCCATGATCGCATTGAGGGGCGTGCGCAGTTCATGGCTCATATTCGCCAGGAACTCGGTCTTGGCCCGGTTGGCCGCTTCAGCATCGACGACCGCCTGGATCAGAGCAGCGCGCCGGGCCTCGCGCTCGGTTACGTCGTGCGCGGTACCCCGATAGCCGGCGAAGGCGCCGGTATGGGTATCGAACACGGGAACGGCACTGAGCAGGAAGTTGCGCCGGCTGTTGTCCCGGTGCCGCATCTCGACGGGCACGTCGCGGAACGGCCGTCGGCGGTCGACCGCCTCGGCGCGCACGCCACTGGCCGGGGCGTCCACGGCGATCTCGAACAGCGGCCGACCCACGAACTCGCGCGGGTGAATACCCAGGCGCTCGATGACCCGGTGCGAGACGAAGGTGAGGGCAAGTGCCGCGTCCGTCTCCCAGACCCAGTCGGAAACGAGCCGTGTGATGTCGTCCAGCCGATCCTCGGCCAGGGTCAGAGCGCCCTCCAGCCGCTTGATCTCGTCGGACGGCACGAACCGCCCGAGGACCGCGAAGGGCCGCCCCTGCGGGTCTTGCACGACCATCCGCTCGGAGACGTAGCACTCCATCCGACCGTCGATCTCCAGGATGTGATCCTGGCGCAACGGCCGGCGCAAGGCATCCACGGCAGTCGCCACCTCGTCGACGGTAGGCTGTCGCCCCGCCTTCTCGAGAAAGGGGGCGATCCGGGTGTAGGCGTCGTTGGCATAGATAAGACGTCCGGCACCGTCGGCCAGATAGAGCGGAGCTTTGCTGTCGGCGTCGGATTCCCAGAGGCCGTTGACGACGTGCGGCGGCAATACGCCGTCGTGCGCCAGCACCCCTTCGCTCACCGGACGAGCGGATGTCGTGTCGAACGCTCTGCGCGCTACCCCGCCGGGGCCACGTGCCGCGCTCCCGAAACCATCCCCCACTAGGCCCCCAGCCGCTCGATGGCGTTCAGGTAGTCAGGACTGCGTCGCCACAGTCCGACCACTTTTAGCGCATCGGTTTGATCAATTGAATCATAAAATTTCATGATGCGCGCCAAGTCGCGGGGATCACGCACCCGACTTTCCCCATCCAGTCGACACAACAGGAAAACCGCCGCAAACGTTTCCTTGGCGACGCCGACCGCGCGGAAAATGATGCCCAACGTCCGGCCCGTGGGATCGAGCATCGCGGCACGGATGCGGGCGTCCGGCAATGCCGCCAAGCGGCCGAGCAGCTTCTCGAACAGCGCGACCTGACCCTGGCGCAGGGCGCGCAGCAGAAGTTCGGCATCCGCCAGGCCGGCGCGGGCGAGCCGACCCGCCAGCCGACTGCCGGGGTCGGCCGTAGGCGCGACCGTACCCGCCGTGCGCGCCGCGACCACCTCCTCCATGCTCTCGTCGAGCGCGGCCGGGTCGATGTCGAACTGGCGAACCAGATGATCCCTGAGTGCGGCGGAAACCCACCAGTACATGCGCCGCGCGAGGTCGGGCGGCAGTTCGTTACGGTTCAGAAGCGGCTCCTGATAGGAATTGAGCCTCTGCGACTCTTCGACGAGGAACTCCATCGTCGCTTCCGATATCTCGGCGTCCGCATTCTCCAGCAGCGCTCGGACGACGTCCTCGTTCCCGGTTTCGACAAGGGCCGCGGAGACCACCCGGCTCACATGGCGCCGCCGCGCGATCATGATCTGATGCTGGACGGTGCGGTGGTGAATGACGGCGATCAGTTCCTCGTCGCGCAGGACGCTGGAACGCAGCAGGATCGGCTCGGCAACCGTGATGTCGTCGTTCGCCAGCATGATCAGCAGGTCTGCGGGCACGCGGGGATTGTCGGCGAAGCGCGCAGCGAGGTCGCGGCGGATGTCGCGCTCGAAATCGGCGATGAGTTGCCCGAGTATCTCCGTCATGAGCGAGCGTTCGCGATCCGTGAGCGCCTCCGCCCGATCCGCGAAAAGGTCGGCGACGACCCCGACCAGAGTCCGTCGACTCTGCGTGGAACTGTCGGCAGCGAGCGTGAGCAGCCCGCGCAGATCGATGCTCTCTTCCTTCATGGTGGCCGGCTTCCTGCCGCTTGCGGCGCAAGACCGCACGATGTGGCCTTCTTGCACCACGATCATTGAACCGGCGGTTAATAGGCCTGCCCTAAGCCACAGAGAAAGAAGGGAGAGGAGCCGCCTTGCACGGCCGTGCCGATCGTTCGCCCGGTGTCGACGACGATCTCGCCGTGCCGTGCCCCGCCCTGCCCGCCGTCGCATGCCGCCGGAACGGGCGTGAGACGGGGGCGGACTCGGTCCTGCCAGGCTATCCGCCTGCGTCGGCTCTCGGGGATGGGCAGCGCAGTGGAATTGCCTGTGCTCCGGCGCCTTGAAACCCCGACCTTAACCCCATGTTAGCTCAACCAAACGACACTGGATGGGCTCAAGGGCGGGTATGCACCGCCGCCCGTTGGCCCGGAAGCCGTGCGCCCATGACCGTGATCGAACACCCGACCAACAGGATGCTGCTCTGCGTCTCGCCGGCCGGTGATCTGATGATCCCGGGCTCGGCCGCCTTCAACGAGCGGATCGGCTACCAGAACCCGGACTTCGATATCGCCGACTATGCCGTCCGCAACATGGGCTTCATCGCGATTTCGCGGCCGGCCGGAGACCACTACAAGCTGCGCTTCCGGCCTGATATGGTCTCGGGCCCGGCGATCGATGCCACCATCCGATTCGTCGGGGCGCGCGATGCCCAACGGATCGAGCTCGAGGTGTTCACCGACGACTGGCGCTCGGAGCATCATCCGAACGATCATACGGTCGCACAGCGGATCGTCGACCTGTGCACGGCGCCGCGGTCGCGCAGCGACGATCACGGCCAACGCTTCCGGGTGCAGCCCCAGCCGCTCGGCCGGGCGACGGGCGATTATGGCAACCCGATGAAACCCCTGTTCCAGAAGTGGCGGGTAGCGGGCGGCGGGTTCGACGACACCACCCTCCCCTTCGTCATGCGCTATGGCCTGTCACTGCGCCTGACGATCGTAGCCGCCAAGACCGTCGACGACCCGCTCTGCTTCCAGTTCGTCAGCGACGAGGTCAAGCTGTTCGACGCACCGACGAAGAATACCCTCGTCGGCCGTCCGATAACCGACCAGCCCGACAAGGAGTTTGCCGCCTGGATCAAGCCACAATACGAGAGCCTGGTGCAGTCGAACCAGCCGCGCCTCGACGTAATCCGCGCGACGGTCGCCAAGCCGGGCGGCGGACAGCGGCGCATCGCCTATGAGAGGCTGCTCCTGCCATGGCGGCATGCCAGGCAGGGCGTCATCGTGACGAGCACCGTGGTGATGCTCTCGACGGAACGCGAGACGCTCGCCAACGACAACGCTCCTCGCCGCGCGGTGGGAAACTGATATCCGGCGCGGTCCGCGATCTCGAGCAGGTTTCGGCCAGCGACGAAAGCGATGCCTGATACGGGTGCCGTCCTGGAATCAGCCCTTCGGCGCGTAGGGCGCGAACATGCCGGCATAGGGCTTGGCGAAGGGCGGCGAGTATGCCAACGCCTTGCTGGTCTTCACCCCGAGCCCGACCAGCGCCTCCAGCAGCTTGATCCCGGCCGCGACGCCGTCGATGCAGGGCACGCCGACCCGCGCGGACAACTGCGCCGACAGGTCCGCCATGCCGGCACAGCCGAGCAGAACCGCCTCGGCCCCCTCCTCCGAGACCGCCTGCCGGACCATCGCCTCGACCTTCCGCTGCGCCTCGGAGCCTGGTTCCTCCAGGGACAGGACGGTGACCCCGGCGGCATAGATCGCGCAGCGGCGCTCGGTGCCGTAGCGGTGCGCGAGTTCGCCGATGCGGGGCACGGAGCGCCTGTTGGTGCTGACCACCGCGAACCTGTGCGCGACCATGGATGCGACGTGCATCGCCGCCTCGCAGATGCCGATGACCGGTGCGTCGGAAATCTCGCGGCAGGCGTCCAGGCCCGGATCGCCGAAACAGGCGACGAGGAAGCCGTCATAGCCCTCGTCGATGCCCTTGCGGACCTCCTCCAGCAGGCCCGGCACGCAGAAGGCCTCGTCGTAGAAGCCCTCGATGCTGACCGGGCCGTGCGCCGGATTGAGCGCTGACACCTCGGTGGAGGGGGCGGCCACGGCGCGCGCCGCCTCGCCGATCTTGCGGGTCATCGATGCGGTGGTGTTCGGGTTGATCACGAGCAGGCGCATGTCACACTCCCTTGCCGGCGTCGGAGCCGAGCCGCGCCCGGCACCGCTGAGTATCAGGAAGACGGTAAGCGCAATGGCGATGACGGAGAAGGACAGAGCCGTGGTCAGCGTGCCGAGCGCGTAGATGTTCGGCCGAACAGCGCCACGCCGACGAGGCTGGGCAGGACGATCGGCAGCACGACGTGCCGGATGGTCTGGTAGTCCGAAGAACAGCAGGAACGTCGCCGCCAGCGGCAGCGCCTGCAGGTATGAGGTGACGGTGCGGGTCATGCGCTTTTCACCGTTCCGGAGCGCGGGCGTCTCGCCCGCCGTTGCGGGGTCTTTGCGGGCAAGGGGCGGGCGGGACGCCCGCCCGCCACGAGGCTCGGAGGCGCGGCGAGCGG
>JBKBLL010000173.1:0-8427 GCA_046296375.1 Alphaproteobacteria bacterium
GCACCCGGGCCAGCACCCGGCGGATCTGCTCCGCCTTCAGGCCGTGCTCGGCAACGAGCGCCAGGGTCGCGTCGGCGGTGGCGTGGTTGAAGTGGCAGGCGGGGAAGGGCTTGACGGCGCTGCGCATGACCTCCCAGCGCTCGAACATCGCCTCCGTGGCACGCTCCAGGTGCACCTGCTCGGCGAGCGGGCCGAGGTGCCCCTTCCACAGGCCGAACCGTCCCTCATAGGGGCGCTTCGGGCCGACGAAGCCCTGCTTGGCCATGGCGGCGGCGGTGATGCCGGAGACGGCGGCCCAGCCCGGATGCATCCGCTTCGTCCAGGCGCCGTCCTCCAGGAACTCCAGGCTGCCCGAGCCCATCGACAGGGCGATCCCCTGCGCCATGGCCAACTGCTCGTCGCTCGCGCCGAAGAGCTTGCCGGCGGTGATCGCGCAGCCGAACGCGCCGAGGATGCCGGTGGGGTGGAATCCGACGATGTGCCACTGGCCCTCGGTGACCGAGCCGATGCGGCCGACGACCTCGTGGCCCGCCACATAGGCGGCGAGCAGGTCCTTGCCGTTCAGTCCTTCCTGCGCCGCGACGCCGAGTGCCGTCGGCAGCAGCGAGCAGGTGATGTGCGTCGCCGCCTGGATGTGCGTGTCGTCATAGTCCAGGCCGTGGATCAGCACGCCGTTGACCATCGCCGCGTCGCGCAGCGGCAGGCGCGTCGCCATGCCGATCACCGCGTGATCGCCGGGGCCGCCGAGCGACCGCGCTCCGTTCAGGGTGCGGTGCGCGAAGTCGTAGCGGGTCGAGGCGAACGCGATGCCGATGGAGTCGAGGATCAGTTCCTTGGCGCGCTGCCGGACGTTCGCCGGGATCGCGTCATATGTCACCGCGTTGGCGAACCGGGCGAGCGTCTCGGCGATCGTGTCGCCGGGTTCGACGACGGGCTTGCGGGCCGACGACGACTTCGAGAGTGGGAAGGCGATCGTCATGGCATTGCTCCTGACGCGTTCGGGTTGCCGGCCGGCGATCCTGGCCGAGCCTGCCGTCTATGTGCCCGCTCGTGTCGAAGATCGCAACGGGGCCCGGTCGTACGCCCCCGAATCGTGGTCCGTCGTCGACCGCCGGTCTGCCGCTCAGATTTCGGCGCGCCGCTTCCCGACGATGGCGAGGAACTCGCGCCGCGTTCCCTCATTGTCGCGAAACTCGCCCAGCATCCGGCTCGTAACGGTCTGCACTTCCGGCTTGTAGACGCCGCGGGTCGACATGCATTCGTGCACGGCTTCCAGCATGACGGCGACGCCGCGCGGCTTCAGTACCTCGGCGAGGGTGTTGGCGATCTGCGCCGTCATCTTCTCCTGAATCTGCAGGCGCTTGCCGTAGACCTCGATGACGCGCGCCAGCTTGCTGATCCCGACGACGCGATTGGTCGGGATGTAGGCGACGTGCGCCTTGCCGATGATCGGCGCGACATGGTGTTCGCAGTGCGATTCGAAGCGGATGTCGCGCAGGACGATCATCTCGTCATAGCCTTCGACTTCCTCGAAGGTGCGCGCCAGCATCTCGGCCGGATCCTCGTTGTAGCCGGAGAACCAGTCCTCCCACGCCCGCACGACGCGGCCGGGGGTGTCCAGCAGTCCGTCCCGGTCGGGATCGTCGCCGGTCCATCTGAGCAGGGTGCGGACGGCGGCCTCGGCTTCCTCGCGGCTCGGGCGTTCGACCTTGCGCGGCGCATCGAGATGGGCGCGGTCGAGGTCGAGGGGGGTGGTCGCACTCAAGAGTCGGTTCCTTTCGTCTGGCGCCGCCTCGCCTGGCGCCGCGGGTGGCTTCGGACCGCTGGGAGGATGTGGGCGCAAAGTTCCGCGGGTCAACAATCCCGGCTATACGCGGCCGCTCAGTGTACGGATTGGCGGATGTGCGGGCTGTCCAGCGAGAAGGCCGGAATCGCCACGTCGAACGTGTCCCCCGCCTTGGTCGACATGCGGTACGAGCCGACCATGAAGCCGGACGGGGTCGAGAGGGGCGTGCCGCTGCTGTATTCGAAACTCTCGCCCGGGCCCAGCACGGGCTGCTCGCCGACGACGCCGGGGCCGCGGACCTCCTGGGCGCGCCCGGTGCTGTCGACGATGCGCCAGTAGCGCGTCAGCAACTGGACCGTCTGGTCGCCCTGGTTCTCGATGCGAATGTGATAGGCCCATACATAGTGGTTCTCGTCCGGCCGGGACTGGTCTTCCAGATACTCGGGCCGCACGGTGATCGCCACCGAACGGGTCGTCTTGGTGTACATCGCCGGGAGTCCTCACGCGGGCTCGCGGCTCCCTGGCCGCGGCCCGATATTACGGTGCGCCCCCGCCGGCCTCAACCCGGCGCGAAACGCTCTGCGCGCCCGTCACGCCGCCGCTGCGAGCGCCCGTTCGATGTCCGCGCACAGGTCGGCCGGATCCTCCAGCCCAACGGACAGCCGCAGCAAGCCCGGCGTGATGCCCAGATGCACCTTGTCGGCGTCCGCCAGGCGCTGATGCGTCGTCGTCGCCGGATGGCAGATCAGGCTCTTCGCGTCGCCCAGATTGTTGGAGATGTCGATCAGGCGCAGTGCGTTCAGGAAGCGGAATGCCGCCTCCTTGCCGCCGGCCAGCTCGAAGGCGATGACGGTACCGCCCGCCGTCATCTGGCGCATGGCGAGGTCGTGCTGCGGGTGCGACGGCAGGCCGGGATAGAGGACACGGCCGAGGCCCCGGCGACCGTCCAGGAAGCGTGCGACCTCGAGCGCGTTGCGGCAATGCTTCTCGACCCGTAGCGGCAGCGTCTCCAGCGCCTTCAGCATCACCCAGGCGTTGAAGGGGCTCAGCGCCGGCCCCGTGTGCCGCAGGAAAGGCGTCAGCACGTCCTTGACGAAGGCGGTGTCGCCCAGGATGACGCCGCCGAGGCATCGGCCCTGGCCGTCGATGTGCTTGGTGGCGGAGTAGACGATCACGTCCGCGCCCAGCTTCAGCGGCTTCTGCAGCAGAGGCGTCGCGAAGACGTTGTCGATCACCACACGCGCCCCCGCGGCGTGCGCCAGTTCCGACACGGCCGCCAGATCGACGATTTCCAGCGTCGGGTTGGACGGCGTCTCGAGGAAGACCACGTCGGCCGGGCGCGACAGGGCGGCCCGCCACTGGGCGAGGTCGATGCCGTCCACCAGTTCGACCTCTACGTCGAAGCGCGGCAGGATCTCCTGCAGGATGTAGAGGCACGAGCCGAACAGGGCGCGCGCCGCGACCACGCGGCTGCCGGCTTTCAGCTGGCAGACGAGGGCGGCATAGACCGCGGCCATGCCGCTGGCTGTGGTGCGACACGCCTCGGCGCCCTCGATCAGCCGGAGGCGCTCCTCCAGCATGGTCAGCGTCGGATTGGCGTAGCGTGAATAGACATACCGCTCCAGCCGGTTGGCGAAGGAATCCTCGGCCTCTTCGGCGCTGCCGTAGACATAGCCGGACGTGAGGTAGAGGCCCTCGCTCGTCTCGCTGTGTTCCGAGCGCAGCGTGCCGCCGCGCACCAGCAGCGTCGCCTCGCGCCAGCCTTCGGCGGCGGATCCCGTCTTGTCGGTGTCGTTCATGGCGTCCCTCTTCGGGCTCCCGATCGGGAGCGGTCGGCCGACCGGATTGCCGAAGGGGCCTCGCCGTCGCCCGGTCCTCGCCTCGGGACGACAAAGGCCCCGACGCGACGGCCGGGGCCTGAACTCAGGCCGACCTTTTAGCGCGTTTTTTAACGTGGCCGCAATCCGGTCGATCAAATCGCCACGATGACGATTGCTGTACACGCTCCGCGTCCCGAAGGCAAGGCGCTCGCCGCGAGGCGGCCGGCGCCTCTCGGGCTAGTTGCGCTCGACCCGCGCCGTCCAGCCGCCGTCCGCGGCGGTGCGGCTCCCGAGGCCGCCGGGGACGTCCATCCCGTTGAGGCGCAGCGGCTGCATCGTCTGGGGATTGAGGTGCAGGTCCAGCAAGCGCTCCTGCTGCCAGAGCGGCTCATAGCTCCGGGTGACCGGCCGGCTCGCCTCGACGCGGTCCTTCTGGACGGCGACGCCGAGATAGGGCCTGGCCGAGAAGGGCACACGCAGGTAGGCGAGGGCGGCGAAGGAATCGCGTTCGACATCCTGCGCGGCGACGGGCGTCGGGGCAGCCGCGACCGCCCACAGCGTCAGTGCCGCCAATGCTGCCGTGCTGGAGCGTCCCGCCACGAGATCTTCCCCTGGTGCGTGCGGATGACCGATGAGGCTAGTTTGCGAAAAATAGCTTACGAAATGTAAAGCGACGTGGCCGCTCTGTCGAGTCCCGGACGTGGGATCGTGCGCCGATCCAAACGCTTAACCACCGTCGCCGCTATCGGCGTGCCGCGGTCGCGTGGCGCTCAGGCGCGCCCGGCCATGGCCTCCGCCTCCAGGCTGCGGGTCGCCTCCTCGATCCGCCGGCGCAGCTCCCTGTCGAAGGCTTGCCGCGTCAGGCCGGGCGCGATCGGTTCCAGGAAGGCGATCACGATGCGGCCGGGCGTCTTCAGGAGCGCGCGGCGTGGCCAGAACAGGCCGGAGTTGAGGGCCACCGGCACGACCGGCAGGCCGAGCTGCAGATAGAGCGCAGAGACGCCCGGCTGGTACTGGCCGGGCTGCCCCGCCGGCGTGCGGGTCCCCTCGGGGAAGATGACGATCGGCCGGTCCTCGGCGGCGACGGCCCGCGCCGCGCGGATCAGGGGTCGCAGGGCGCTGGCCCCGGCCGTCCGGTCGACAGCGATGTGGCCGGCCTTCCGGAAGCAGCGGCCCAGCAGCGGGATGCGCGTGAGTTCGCGCTTCAGCACATAGGCCGGCATGCTCAGCAGAACCGGGAAGACGAAGGTCTCCCACGACGATTGGTGCTTGCTCGCGATGATCGCGGCGGATTGCGGCGGCGCACCGCGGACCTCGAAGTCGATCCCGGTGATGCGACGCAGCAGTGTCAGAACGCCGCGGCACCAGACGCGGCCGAGCCTCAGCGTGTGCCGCCGCGGAGCCGGCAGCAGCGCCAGCCCGGTTACGACCGCGATGAAGGTCCAGGTGAAAAACAGCCCGTAGAAGACGAGGGAGCGAATGGCGCGCATCGCTCAGAGCGTCCCCGCAGGCAGGATCACCGTCCAGGCCAGGGCCGCGAGGTACTTGACGTATTCCTGGGCGAGGAGGCGCGAGGTGCCGGGCCAGCGCCACCAGCTGTCGGAACGCACGGCCGCCGGGAAGACCGGGTGGGGGACGATCTCGACATGGGGCATGGCGTGTTCGAACAGCCTCCGGCTGCGCGGCATGTGGTAGTGCGCCGTCACGAGGCGTAGCGAGCGGAACCCGCGCTCGCGCATCCACGATTCCGCCTCTTCGGCGTTGCCGAGCGTGTCGAGTGCTACGCGTCCGAGCGTAATGCAACACGCGATCCACTCCGCCACGCCCGGCGCCTGCATCGTGATGTCGCGCAGTTGCACGGTGTCCGGAACGCCGGAGATCAGCAACTGCCCGGCGAGCCCGGTTTCCAGCAGCTTGATGCCGGTCGCGACGCGGTCGCTGCCGCCGGTCAGCACGACGATGGCGTCGGTCCGCGACACCGGATCGTCGACCGCTTGCGGCAGCCGCGCCACGAAGAGGACGAAGCCCGCGGCCAGAACCAGCGCGCCGACGACCGCCGCCGCCGCCGGGAAACGCAGGAAGCGCAGCAGGGCGATCACGGCATGCGCTTCAACTGCACGAGGACCGTCAGCCGCGCCGTCAGCATGGCGATCAGTGCCGTGACCAGGGGCAGGATGCCCAGGACCGCCCACTGTTCCGGCGTCAGCCGGGGCAGCGGCAGGATGGGCGTGGCGAGGTCTGCGGCGGCGCGGTCGAGCGCCAGCAGGGCCGCCGCCGCCAGGGCCACGCCCAGCACGCCGCCGCCCAGGCCGAAGCGCAGGGCGTGCCGCTGGAACTGGCGGGCGATGTAGGCGTCGGTAGCACCCATGAGGTGCAGCAGGGCGATCACGGCGCGGTGGATCGACATGCGGGTGAGGGTGACGAACAGGACCGTGATCACCCAGACCGCGGTGACGAGGCCGAGGACGACGAACGCCGTCGCTTCGAGCGCGCGGGCATAGCGCACCAGCCGGCCGAGCCAGACCTGGTGGTCGTCGACCGAGGTGCCCGTCGCGATCGCGGCGAGCCGCTCGCCGAGCATCGCGAGGTCGATATGGGCGCCGGGCCGCAGCCGCACGTCGACGAGGCGGGGCATCGGGAGGTCCGGCACCTCGGCCGTGTCGCCCAGCCAGGGGGCGACCAGGGCGGCCAACCTTTCCCGCGACAGGGCCTGGGCCGCCTCCACGCCGGGCGTCGCCGCCAGCAGTTCGACGATGCGCGCCACGGCCGCATCCGTCGCGTCCGGATCGTCGCCGGCCGGCACCTGTACGGTCAGCGTGCCGGTGAGATTGGACTGCCACCGGTCCAGCGAGGTTCCCAGCAGCATGACGGCGGCGAGCGCCAGGGCGGCCAGAAACACCATCAGCGCCACGATCCAGGGCAGGAAGCGACTCGCCGCGTCGCGCGGCATGGGCAGCGAGCGCGAGGAACGCAGCGCCATCAGTGCGGCTCCCCGGCGGTGCCCAGGCGCAGCGCGCCGTTCTCCAGATGCAGTTCGGGGTGCCCGAAAGCCTGCACCAGCGCGCGGTTGTGGGTCGCGATCAGGACGGTCGTTCCCATCTTGTGCAACTCGTCGAAGAGGCGCATCAGCCGGTAGGCGCTGGCGTCGTCGACGCTGCCTGTCGGCTCGTCCGCGATCAGCAGATCCGGCTGGGCGATGACGGCGCGCGCGATGGCGAGGCGCTGCTGCTGTCCGCCGGACAAGGTCGGCGGGCGCGCCTGGAGATGCTCGCCCAGACCGACCCAGGCGAGAAGCTCGCGCACGTTGGCGCGCACCTGATCCTCGCGCGTCCCCATGATCCTCAGCGGCAGCGCCACGTTGTCGAAGGCGGACAGGTGGGCCAGGAGGCGGAAATCCTGGAAGACGACGCCTATCCGCCGTCTGACCTCGGGCAGGCGCCGCCGCGGTGCCTCGACCACGTCGACCCCGAAGATGCGGACGGCACCGGCCGTGGGCCGCAGCGCCAGATAGAGCAGTCCCAGCAGCGAGCTCTTGCCGGCGCCGCTGCTGCCGGTGAGAAAATGAAACGTGCCGCGTGCAAGCACCAGATCGGTGCCGCGCAGCACCTCCGGCCCGTCGCCATAGCGCAGCCGGACGCCGGACAGGTCGATGACGGGCGTCTCGGCGGTTTCCGTCTCGCGTCGTTCCCGCCCGAAAAGGCTGCGTACCACTTACCGACGCCCCTGTGTTGCTCGACGCCCCTGTGCGATCGGTATAGCTTCCCACGGAAGCCACCGGCCGCGGCGCGAACTACTCGCACCGCAGTCTAGGTCGCGACCTTAACGCGCATCGCGATGATAATCACCTGTCCCAACTGCGCCACCCGATTCCAGGTGGGCGATGCCGTGCTGGGCCCGGCCGGCCGCCGCGTCCGCTGCGCGAAATGCGGCGAGGCCTGGTGGCAGGAGCCGGCGCCGCCGGTTGAACCGGCTGAACCGCCGGCCGTGGCGGCGGATGAGCCGGAGCCGGCAGTCGCCGAGACCGCCGATGCGCCGACGATCCCCGAAATGGCGCCGCGGCGCACGGCGCGCGCGGGCGGCCCGGACTGGCCCGAGATCCGTTCCGATCCGCCCTTCTGGCGTCTGCCGGACCGCGAGGTGCGAATCGGGTGGGTCGCGCTCGGCCTTCTGATCGTGGCCGTCCTGGTCGGTGGCGGCATGGCGCGCGAGCGCGTCGCCGCCGCGTGGCCGGCGAGTGAGCGGCTCTACCAGGCGCTCGGCCTGCCACCGATCGAGGCGGAACCGCCGTTCGAACTGCGCGGCGTGCGCGCCGCGTGGGACGGACCCGGGCGGCTTGTGGTGGAGGGCCGGGCGACGGCCAGGGCGGCTGCCGGATCGTCGCCCCCGGCCGTGCGGCTCGTCCTGCACGATTCGCGGGGCGGACAACTCGGTTCGGCGGAGTTGCAGGCGGAAGGCGATCCGGCGACCGACGGCGAATGGGTGCTCCGCGGTGCCATCGAGGGCGTGGCCCCGGATGCCGTCGAAGCCGCGCTCTTCGTCGTGCCCGCCCGCCCGCCCGGTTAACTACCCATTAACTAAGGGTTGGCCACAATCGACTTGGGGGTAGCGAAACCTTGCCGGGGTCGGTTGGGCGGCTTCGGGCCGCCGACGATCGGAGGAGGCGGGGTACCGGAGATCCGAACACATGGCGAGCATCATCATCGCGGAGGACGAGGCCGGCGTGCGTGAGTTCGTCGCCCGGGCGCTGGCGATGGACGGGCATGCCGTCACCGTGGCCGAAGACGGGCTGGAGGCGCTCGACCGCTTGGGCCAGGCGCGCTA
>JBKBLL010000174.1:0-8391 GCA_046296375.1 Alphaproteobacteria bacterium
GCGGACGGGCCCCTCGCCGCGGCCGAGGCGGGTGCCACGGCGGTGATCCAGCCGGGCGGCTCCATGCGCGACGCGGAGGTCGTGGCCGCCGCCGACGAGAAGGGCCTGGCCATGGTCCTCACCGGGATGCGCCACTTCCGGCACTGAGGGGCGGAACCGGGGGACCGGATCGGGCGGGCGCATCCGGGCAGGCGGCGTCGGCACGGGAGACCGATCGGCGGCGTATCACGCGTTCTGCGCCGCGGTGCGTCCGAACTCGACTGACGTGATCGTTCCCGGATTGCCCGGCCCCTGCCGGAACGTGCCGCCCAACTGACTCGCGAGCGCGCGGGCCAGCTGCATGCCGAGCGAGCCGGCCCGCACGCCACCCTCCGGCGGGACGCCGAGGCCGTCGTCGCGCGCGGTCAGCCGGCGTATGCCGCCCTCGACCCGATACTCGATGGCGATGCGGCCGCCGCTTCCATCCGGGAAGGCGTGCTTGTAGCTGTTGGAGACGACCTCGTTGACCAACAGCGCGAGGGGGACCGCCGTCTCGACGTCGAGCATGTCGGGGTCGGCGGACAGATCGACCGCGATCCGCCCTTCCGCGTCGTAGCTGTCGGCCAGACGTCGGATCAGTGTCCCCAGATAGTCCGCGAAATCGACATGCGCGATGTCGTCCTTGCGGTAGAGCATCTCGTGGATGGCGCTCATCGACTGGATGCGGCCGAGGCAACTTGTGAAGCCCGCCGCCACGGCCGGATCGCGGAACCGCGCGGCCTGCAGCCGGAGCAGGCTGGCGACGATCTGGAGATTGTTCTTCACCCGGTGATTGAGCTCGCGGAACAGGACATCCTTCTGCTGCAGTGCCTCCTCCAGCGAGCGGGTGCGGTCGCGGACCCGTTCTTCGAGGAACTCGTTCGAGCGCACGAGCGCCGTCCGGAACAGGTCCTCGCGCTCGCCGCGCCGGATCGAGAAGTGCACGAGGAAGGCGAGGGCGATCAGGGCGAGACAGCCGAAGGCGAAATAGGGGAGGGTTTCGGCGATCCAGCGGTCGACCACGGTGGCCTGCCGCATCGTGATGACCACGCGTAGCGGATAGCGCTCGGCCGCTTCGACCACCGCGATCCAGCTCCGCCCCTCCGAATCCTCGTAGCGCAGGCCGGGCCCGGCGCCGTCCCGCGCCAATCGGGCCGCCAGGAGACGCGCGAGGCGCGGTTCGACGAACGGGGCGGCGGCGCCGTTCGTCGGCGGCGGTTCGCGCACCAGCACGCCCGCCTCGCCGCGGATCAGGACGAACTGCGCCGCGGCGCGGATGTCGAGCGAACGGTAGAAGGCCGCGAACGCGTCGGGTTCCAGCGTGACCGCGACGATGCCGTCAAAACCGCCGCCCGCGCCGGCGACCATTCGGCTCAGCACGATTTCCGGCGAGCCGTCCGGTCCGGCGAGAAGCGGCGAGATGAAGAGGTCGTCTCCCCCCGCCGCATGCGCGGCGAAGAAGGGCTGGTCGCGCAGCGTGCCCTCGGGTTCCGCCGCCGCATGGCTCGACGCGCGGATGCGGCCGTCCGCGCCCACGATGGAGAGGCGCTTGACGTGCGCCAGTTCCGTCGCGAGCAGGCCGAGCTCACCGGTCGCGAGTTCCGCCACGGTCGGCGAGGTCCAGTCCGCCATTCGGCCGATCCTCTGCACGTCGATCAGCAGCAGGTCGGCGGACTCCACCATGCGGGCCGCCTGGTTCGCAGCCAGACGCCCGAAGGAGGCGACCATGTTGTCGGCGTCGCGCATGGCACCGGCGTAGGTCCACCACGCCACGGTGGCCAGCAGGAGGGTCATCAGCAGCAGGAACAGGCCGCCGACGACGCGCTGCGCGAACGCCATGGACCGCGCGGGCGGGCGGGCCAGGGCCGTGGCGAGGGCGGGATCGGTGTGGCTTTCAGGCACGGGCATGAACGGGAGATGCGGTATTCGCGATGGCGGCGAACAAAATTCCCGCGGCGCTGTTACTCTTTGCGCTGGGCCGGTTCCGAAGCGCGGAGGGCGGTGCCGGTAGAAGGTGGAGCATGCAGGTCGTGTCTAACATTAAAGGCAACGGAGCGCACCAGCCGACAGGCACCGCGCGCATTCTCGTCGTCGAGGACGAGTTGCTGGTCGGTCTGGACATCGCCTGCATGCTGGAGGAGCGCGGCTACGAGGTGGTCGACGTGGTCGACAGCGGCGCGCGAGCCCTCGATACGGCCGCCCGCGAGCGGCCGGACCTGGTCCTCATGGACATCACCATCCGGGGGACCATGGACGGCGTGCAGACGGCGCAGGCGATCCACGATCGCAGCGGCGATGTCCCGGTCGTGTTCGTCACGTCCTACACGGAAGGTCCCTTGCGCGAGCGCGCCGAGGCGACCCACCCGGCCGGCTATGTCACCAAGCCGTTCAGTCCGCCCGAACTCGAGCGTGCCGTGCGCCGCGCCCTCTGTCGGTGTCACGGTACCTGCACGACGCCCGAGCCCGCCTGACGACGCTCCCATTTCCCGCTGACCGTCAGCCACCGCGCCTGAGGACGGCGCGGCGTGCTATGCGGGCTCGCCGCGTCAGGTCGCGCAGGAAGCGTCCGACGCCCGCACGGATCTCCCGGGGGCTCTGGAAGACCGGAATGCGCCTGGACGAAGCGGGCGACGGTTCCAGCGCCAGTCCGACCTCGGTCACCCGGCCGTCCTCGACGGCGCGCGCCACGAGTTCGATCGGGCCGAGCCTGAGCCGGTCGCCGAAATCGACGTGCTCCCCAAATTCCCGAAGGAAGAGTGCTGCCAGCTTCTGGTCCGCCAGGGTCAGGTCCAGCGGCAGGCCGTACATCTCGGCCACGGCCTGCACCGTGGCGTCGGCGGACAGGCCCATATCTCCCCAGAACGCCGTATCGTCCTCCTCCAGTTCGTGCGTTCCGGCGAAGAGGCGATCGAGGAGCGGCACCTTCTGCGGCGAGGCGAACAGGTAGACGAGGTCGCCTGCGCGCAACTGGCGCACGCCGTGGATGTTCTGGGCCCGGCCGTCGCGCACGATCAGCGGTGGCCGGGCCCAGCGCGGCAGCCGCTGGCCGCGCGCCACCGGGCTCTGCGGATGGATGCGGTAGGCCACCAGCTCCAGGTCGCCCGTGCCCGGCAGGTCCAGTTCGGTGCGGTCGATCGGTCCGATCCTGGGGGGCACGATGAGCCCGAGATAGCGGGCGAGCGGTCGGATCGTCCAGCCCTGGAGCAGCAGCGATATCAGCACCACGAGGAAGGCGACGTTGAAGAAGTCGGAGGCGCCGGGGACGCGCTCCAGGAAGGGGACGATCGCCAGCAGGATGGACACCGCGCCGCGCAGTCCGACCCAGGCCACGAAGCTCGTCTCGTTGCGGGAGAAGCGGAATGGCAGCAGGCATGCCCACACCGCGATCGGGCGGGCGCCCAGAACCAGGACCAGAGCCAGTGCCAGCGCCGGGAGCAGCACCGCCGGAAACTCCGACGGGTTCGCCAGCAGCCCCAGCATGACGAACATCACGATCTGCGCCAGCCAAGCCAGCCCGTCCTGGAACCGCCTGAGGCTCTGGGCGGCGCGCAGCCTTGCGTTGCCGGCGACGAGGCCGGCGATGTAGACGGCGAGGAAGCCGCTGCCGCCGATGGCGCCGGTGAGGGCGAACAGGACGAGGGCGCCGGCGATCGACAGGATCGGATAGAGCCCCGTCTCGAGCCGAAGCCGATTCAGCGTGACGACCAGCAGCCGGCCGCCCACGACCCCCAGGACGGCGCCCAACCCGATCTGCATGGCGAAGGCCTGGGCCATGTCGGCCGCGGTCGCCGCCTCGCCCTGCCCGATCATGGTGGCGAGCGTCAGTGTCAGGAAGATCGCAACGGGATCGTTGGCGCCCGACTCGATCTCCAGGGTGGAACGGACGCGGTCGCGCAGCGTGATGCCGCCGACGCGGAGGAGGAAGAAGACCGCCGCCGGGCCGCTCGACCCCAGGATCGCCCCGATCAGCAGCGCCTCCGGCCAGCCCAGCCCGAACAGCCAGCGCGCCGCCGTGGCCAGGAGGCCGGCGGTGAGCAATACGCCCACAGTCGCCAGCACCAGCGAGGGCGCGGCCGCGATCCGGTAGCTGGCCCATTTCGTGTTGAAACCGCTGTCGAACAGGATGACGGCCAACGCCACGCTGCCGATCAGGAAGGCCGACGGCGCGTCGTCGAACTGGATGCCGAGGCCCTGCTCGCCCGCGAGGAGGCCGATCAGCAGGAAGACGAGAAGCAGGGGAGCGCCGACGCGGAAGGAGACCAGGCTGGTGAGGATGCTGACCAGCAGGAGCACCGCTCCCACCAGAATGACCGCCGCGATCGCCTCCATGCCTGCGCCCGACCTCCGCCCCGACGGTTGATTTCAATAGTTTAGCGCGTCCGGACCGATCCGACGAGTGAGACGCGTCGCTTTCCCGCGAGGTTTGCGCGGGGCGGACGACTGCGAAGCCGGCGCTGGGCACGTTTCCGCGCACCGTCGCGCGCGGATCGTTTCTGGTGGGCGGGCGTGTCCCTCCGTGGATCGCATGGATCGACTTCGGGAGTATTGGGCAACCATTGGCAATCCGGCCCGCATCCTCGTGCCGCTCCGACCAAATTGCCGAGAAACGCGGAAGAACAGATCGCGGGTGGTGCAGAAGGTCGATATCCCTATGATTGGCGGGCGGTGCTGCGCGCACCTGCGGCTGATGTCGTGGTCGGGCGCCTGCCGTCGGCGCGTGCTCGGGGCGGTCGGATCGGACCTTTTCGGACGCGCGCACGTTGTTTCCGCTTGTTCGGCGGGCCTGAAAGGACAGGGAGAGATGTGCGGAATTGCGGGTGAGATCCGGTTCGACGGCGGCGGTGCGTCGGCATCGGCGGTGGCGGCGATCAATGGCCGGCAGGCGCCCCGCGGACCCGACGGCGAGGGCCTCTACCTGCAGGACCGCATCGGCTTCGGCCATCGCCGCCTGCGCATCATCGACCTGTCCGACCGGGCGCGCCAGCCCATGGTCGATTCCGATCTCGGGCTCGCGCTCGTCTTCAACGGCATCATCTACAATTACAAGGAACTGAAGGCGACGCTGGAGGCGCGCGGTTACCGCTTCTTCTCCGGCGGCGACACGGAAGTCGTGCTGAAGGCGTTCCACGCCTGGGGCCCCGCCTGCGTCGAGCGGTTCCACGGCATGTTCGCCTTCGCCGTGTGGGAGCGCGGCTCGGGGCGGGTCACCTTCGGCCGCGACCGACTGGGCATCAAGCCGCTCTATCTCGCCGAGGCCGGAGGGCGGCTGCGCTTCGCCTCGACCCTGCCCGGCCTGCTCGACGCGGAGCGGGCCGACCCGATCGGCCTCGACACCGACATCGATCCCCGTGCGCTGCACCACTACATGACGTTTCACGCGGTCGTGCCGGCGCCCTACACGATCGTCAAGGGCGTGCGCAAGCTGCCGCCGGCGACCGTGCTGACCGTCGAGGCCGACGGCAGCCGCAGCGAGCGGCGCTACTGGGAGCCGTCCCTGACCCGCGATCCGGAGGATGCGGGGCTGAGCGAGGCCGACTGGGAGGCGCGCGTGCTGTCCGCCCTGACCAGGGCGGTGGAGCGGCGGCTCGTCGCGGATGTGCCGGTCGGCGTGCTGCTGTCGGGCGGATTGGATTCCAGCCTGATCGTCGGCCTGCTGTCGGCTCTCGGCCAGACGGGGCTGGAGACCTTCTCGATCGGCTTCGAGACGGTCGGCACCGAGCGCGGCGACGAGTTCGAATATTCCGACGTCATCGCCCAGCATTTCGGTACGAAGCACCATCGCATCTTCATCGATTCCGCCAGGGCACTGCCGGCCCTGCCCAGATGCATCGCCGCCATGTCGGAGCCGATGGTCAGCCACGACGCCGTCGGATTCTTCCTGCTGTCGGAGGAGGTGTCGAAGACCTTGACCGTGGTGCAGAGCGGCCAGGGGGCGGACGAGGTGTTCGGCGGCTACCACTGGTATCCGCCGATGCTGGAGAGCCGCGATCCCGTCGCCGACTATGCCCGCGTCTTCTTCGACCGGGACCATGCCGACTTCGCGCGCGCGGTCGATCCGCGCTTCGTCGGCGAGGATTACAGCCGCGCCTTCGTCGCCGAACATTTCGCCCGGCCAGGCGCCGAGACGGGGGCGGACAAGGCCCTGCGCATCGACACGACGGTCATGCTGGTCGACGACCCGGTGAAGCGGGTCGACAACATGACGATGGCCTGGGGGCTGGAGGCGCGCGTTCCCTTCCTCGATCACGAACTCGTCGAACTGGCGGGGCGGATTCCCCCGGAACTGAAGGTCCGCGACGGGGGTAAATGGATTCTGAAGGAGGCGGCGCGCCGGGTCATCCCCAGCGAGGTGATCGATCGGCCGAAGGGCTATTTCCCGGTCCCGGCGTTGAAGCATCTGGCTGGACCCTATCTGGAGATGGTGACGGATACGCTGAACAGCCGCGCCGCACGCGAACGTGGCCTGTTCCAGCGGTCCTATGTCGAGGGGCTGTTACGCGCACCGAACGATAGCCTGACGCCGCTCCGCGGCTCCAAGCTGTGGCAGGTGGCGCTTTTGGAGCAGTGGCTGCAGATCCACGGGATCTGAAGGGGTAACGATGACCGAACGCACGCTCCGCCAGGGCGACCCCCGCCAGCGCCACCGACCCGAGCGACAGGTCTCGCCCTCGATCAGCGGCTGGAGCGACGCAGCCGAATGGATGCTGCGGGAACACGCGCGCAACGTCGTCGCCGACTGCGGCTGGGGGCGGCTGATCTTCGGCCATACGTTCGACGATCCCGGCGAACTCGCCGAGGAGATCCGGCGCGAGCGCAACGGCCAGCGCGACATCGCGCTCTACGTCGTCGATCCGCACGTGGTGCTGGCACAGGCGCCGCTCGACCTTTTCCTCGATCCGTCGAACACCTATCGCCTGCGCATGACCAACTACCGGCCGCGGCGGGAACGGCCGATGGGCTTCGTCGTGCGGCGGCTCCAGACCCGTATCGACGCGGAGGGGGTCAACGAGATCTACGCCAAGCGCGGCATGGTCCGCGTCGAGACGTCCTTCTTCTGGTCGCACCGGGCACGCAAGAACCTGACCTATTACGTTGCCGAGGACGAGGCGAGCGGGCGCGTCCTGGGGACGGTGACGGGCGTCGACCATGTCGAGGCGTTCGACGATCCGGAATGCGGCTCCAGCCTGTGGTGCCTCGCCGTCCACCCGGACGCGCAGCATCCCGGCATCGGCGAAGCGCTGGTGCGCCAGCTGGTCGAGCACTATGCGGCGCGCGGGCGCCTGTTCGTCGACCTGTCGGTGATGCACGACAACGAGCAGGCGATCGCCCTCTACGACAAGCTCGGCTTCCAGCGGGTCCCCGTCTTCGCCCTGAAGCGCAAGAACGTCATCAACGAGCCGCTCTTCACCGGCCCGGCCCCGGAGGAAGGGCTCAACGTCTATGCCCGCATCCTGGTCGACGAAGCGCGGCGGCGCGGCATCGCGGTCGAGGTCCTGGACGCGGAGGGTGGCTTCTTCCGCCTGATCCATGGCGGCCGCTCGATCACCTGCCGGGAGTCGCTGTCGCAGCTGACCGATGCCGTGGCGATGAGCCGCTGCGACGACAAGGCGGTGACGCGCCGCCTGCTGGAGAAGAGCGATCTGCGCGTGCCGGCGCAGATCGTGGCGGGCGAGCCGACGGCCAACGCCGCCTTCCTGGCGGAGCACGGGTCCATCGTCGTCAAGCCGGCGCGTGGCGAGCAGGGCCGCGGCATCAGTGTCGACATCCGCGATCCCGTCGAGATGGAGGAGGCGATCCTGCGCGCGCGCCGCCAGTGCGAGACGGTGCTGCTGGAACAGTTCTGCGAGGGCCAGGACCTGCGGATCATCGTCATCGGCTACAAGGTGGTGGCCGGCGCGGTGCGCAAGCCGGCCGAAGTGGTCGGGACCGGGCGGCACTCGATCGAGCGGCTGATCGAGGCGCAGAGCCGCCGTCGGCGCGCCGCAACCGGCGGCGAGAGCAGCATCCCGCTCGACGCGGAGACAGAGCGCTGCGTCGCGCTCGCCGGCCACCGTCTGTCGGACGTGCTGCCGGAGGGCCAGGCCCTGCAGGTGCGAAAGACCGCGAACCTGCATACGGGCGGCACCATTCACGACGTCACCGACGTGATGCACCCGGCGCTGGTCGACGCCGCCGTCCGTGCGGCCCGTGCGATCGAAATCCCGGTCGTCGGTCTCGACCTGCTCGTCCCCAAGTTGGACGGGGCCGAGTATGTCATCATCGAGGCGAACGAGCGCCCCGGCCTCGCCAACCACGAGCCGCAGCCGACGGCGCAGCGCTTCGTCGACCTGCTGTTTCCGCAAACGGCTTTCTGAGCGACACGTCCTTCCGCTA
>JBKBLL010000175.1:0-8221 GCA_046296375.1 Alphaproteobacteria bacterium
CGCGCGTCGTCGCCGGCGCGGCGGTGGTCCAGCACCGCCGCGGCGATGTACCGCCCGCGGCCGCCGGCGGCGCCCCCGCGGTCCAGCCACACCACCACGTCGCCGTAGAGGCCGAGCGCCACGTCGAACCCGCCGACGCGCTTGAGCTCTTCCAGCGCAAGCTTTGCACGTTCTCGCGGCGTCTCCGCCGAGCGCAATCCGACATAGACGCGGATCGGCTCGGCGGCCGGCCGGCCTAGAAACGAGCCCACCTCCTCGGCCGAGGGTCCCGAGGCCACGGAGGCGCGCCCTCTGCGCCCGAGATCCTCCCCCGAGATCAGCGAGGCAGCGCTGCCCGTCCTGGACGGATCGGCCGGTCGCGGCACGTCGCTTTCGATCAGGGCGTCGATCTGCTGGAACGAACTGTCGGCCAGACGCAGTCCGACGCTGAAGAGCAGCCCGTTGGCGACGGACCAGAACAGTGCGACGGCGATGAAAAAGCCCAGGACGTAGGACACGCGCCGCGGAATGACGCGTTTGATCCGAAAGGACAGTGCCAGGAACGTCCATTGAAAGAGCCGTCCGATCCCGACCAGGACGGCGAATACGGCCGCCGCCACCAGCCCGACCAGCATGGGCTGGGTGCCCTCGACCGGCGGGAGATTCATGAGCACGCGGATCGAGTTCTGCCACTCGGCCGCGCGCCACAGGAAGACGATCGCCGTCCCGGCACAGACGGCCGCCGCGACCGCCTGGACGAGCCGCGTGATCCGCGGCCCCGGAAACGGCAGTTCGAGATAGGCCCACAGCCATCGCGCGGCCACGCCGATGGCGTATCCGGCGGCGAAGGCGAACCCCGACAGGACCCCCTGGATCAGCGGCGGGCGCGGCAGCAGGCTCGGTGTCAGCGACCCCGCGAAGAGAAGCGTGCCCAGCAAGAGTCCGGTAGTACAGAACGATGTCGCGAGCCGGGCGGCTCTTCCCCGCTGCAGTCTCACGGCGTCGGCGTTCCCATCGCTCTCACGCGGCCCCTTCCGTCATGCCTCCGATACCCGACCCGGGCGTCGCCCCATGCCCCGCCGGCATCCCGGCGAGAACACCCGCCAGCCGCCGCGCCCACGTCTCGACGCCCGCCTCGTCGCAGATCAGGTCGTTGCGGACCTCGATCAGTGCGGCCGGAAGGCCGCGGGCGATGCCGTGCACCGGCACGGTGTAGTCCGAAGTGGGACCGACGGCATAGGGTTCGTTGTCGCCGACGACGAGATCGGGCTCGCGCCCGAGGCCGTCGAGCAGGCGTCTTGCCAGAGCGTCCGCCCCGCCGTTCAGCGCATTGCCGTGCAGCACGCCGGCATGCCATCGGCGCCGCTCCCCCAGGAACACCGGCGTGAAGCTGTGCACGCCGACGATCTCCGTCTCGCGACCCGCCGCGGTGCGGGCGTCGAGGTGGCGCGCGATCGCCTCCTGGAACGGCGTGAAGCAGAGCGCGGTGCGACGCGCGACCTCCTCGGCCGACAGGTCCAGGTTTCCGGGAATGTCGGTGTCCTCGCTGCGCAGCGGGATGCTGGACGGCACGCCGGCCGGCCGGTTGCAGTCGATCAGCAGGCGCGAGTAGCCCGACAGGAACAGCGGCGCGTCGAGCAGCGCCGAGAGCCGCCGCGCCAGCGCCGCGGCGCCGATGTCCCAGGCGATGTGTCGGACCAGATGTTCCGGCGCCAGCCCGAGCCCGGCATAGGCCCCGGGGATATGGTTCGACGCGTGCTCGCAGATAAGAACCACCGGCGAAGTGCCCGCCTCGTTGACCACGGTCACGGCCGCGGGGGCCGCACAGCCCTCCGATAGGGTCGTCGGCTCGATCTTCGGTTCAGGCATCACGGGGGGCTCGCTCCATCGCACGCAGGGCCCCCCGCGTTTATCCCGAAACGGCGTCGGTGAACACGCTGAAGCCCGAAAGGGTGCACGGACCGAAGTTGGTGACGATGGCGACGTCCGTCGCGTCGCGGCCGCGCGCCATGAGGATGCGGCCGATCCGCGGGACGTTGTTGCGCGCGTCGAACACGTGCCAGGCGCCGCCCAGATAGACTTCGAACCAGGCGGCGAAATCCATCGGCCCATAGGGTGGCGGTGCCCCCATGTCGCCCAGGAAACCGGTGCAGTAGCGCGCGGGGATGTTCACGCAGCGGCAGAGCGCGATCGCGAGATGCGCGTAGTCGCGGCACACCCCCTGGCGCCCGGCGAACGCCTGAGAGGCCGTGCGCGTGGCGCTGGCGTGCTGATAGTCGAAGGCGATGCGCTCGTGCGCATAGTCGCAGATCGCCTGCACCCGCGCCCACCCGGTCGGTCCCTGGCCGAACAGCGACCATGCGATGTCGGAGAGATTGTCCGTGTCGCAATAGCGGCTGCCCAGGAGATAGACTAGAATCTCGTCGGGCAGGTCCTCGATGGCGTGCTGGCGCGCGTCCGGAACGACGGCGTCCACCTCCCCCGAATCCTCGGCGAGCAGCCGCGTCGATAGGGTCAACCGGCCGGCCGGCGCCACAATCCGCGTACAGGTGTTGCCGAAGCCGTCGGTATAGTCGCGGGCCGGAATCGGCGGGTCGAAGCTGATGGTGTGACCGCCGATCAGGTCGCCGGCGCGCGAAGGATGCGGGCTGACCATCAGCAGCATCGGCGTCGGCTGCGGGCAGTCGTAGACGATCTGGCACCCGGCACTGATGCGCATGGGAACTCCGTGATGATGCGTGCGCGAATCGATCGGCCTGAACGCCCGCTGCCGTGAACCTTACGCGCGGGAAACGGACCGGACAGTTTCGCCCCCGGTGGGCGGCTCGACGGCCGGCGCCTGATCGGCCGGCGTTTGGGCGGCCTGCGTCGGGGCGGCCTGGGTCTCGGCGGTGACGCTGACGTCGACCGACATGCCGATACTGTCGGACGGAAAACCCATCCACGTGCCATGCAGCGGCAGCGCCTGGCGGTGGTCGCGGGCGACCGCGACGCGGATGAGATCGCGATTGCCGACGATGCCGTTTGTCGGGTCCAGTTCGACCCAGCCAGCCCCGGGCACATATACTCGCAGCCAGGCATGGGTGGCACCGCCGCCCACCCGGCCGCTACGCTGCGGCACATAGATGTATCCCGTGACGAACCGTGCTGCGAGGCCGAGCGAACGCAGGGCCTCTATCATGAACACGGCGAAGTCGCGGCAGGTTCCGCTGCCCAGGCGCAGCGTCCGGATCGGCTCCTGCACCCCCCGTTCGGCGCGACCGATATAGGTGAACGTCTCCCGGATGGCATGGGTGATCGCCGCCAGCATCTCGCGTGTGCCCGTGGGCCCGTCCCGCCGCAGGAAACCGCGCGCCCAGCGTTCGACCTCGTTGTTCGGGTCGGGATACTGGCGTTCGATCGACCGCGCCAGATCGGGCATATCGTCGACGTCATAGGAGAACGGATAGGTCTGTGCGTGGTCTTCGATCGGGAAGTCGAGCGCGTTCATCGCCGTATGGTCCAGCACGACCCGGCTGTCGAAGCGCAGTTCCTTCGCCCGCCCCGAGAAGCGCGCCACCGCGACGCTGTTGCCGAACACGTCGTGCAGCCAACGTATGTCCCGCGGCTCCGGCGTGATCGCCAGCTTCGCCTCGATCAACCGCTGATCGTGCCCCTCCCGCGGCCTGAACATCATCCGATGATCGCCGAACCCGACCGGCTGGCGATACCGGTAGGTGGTTACATGGTGGACGGCGAGGATGGGGATGGCAGATCCTTCCAGGGTCCGCACGGCACGACGGCCGGGCAGCCTCGGTGCCGACGCGACACGGGGTCGCATCGAACGCCGAGGACGAGCTCAGTTGTCGGAAAACCAAGTTTATGTGGTGGGCAGCGACGGAGTTTGCAACGTGCGAGCCATCGCCGCCCGACGGATCGGTCCGTGATAGAACTATTGGACGCCAGCGCCACCACAGACAGACGGAGAACGGCATGAACGCATCGGCGGACGGTGTCGGGGAGGATCCGGGCGCACGGGAATTGGCCGGTGTCCAGGGCGCAGCCTTCATGGACGGGCGCTACGTGCCGCTTGCCGAGGCAGCCGTGCCCATCCTCGACCGCGGGTTTCTGCGCTCGGACGCGACCTATGACGTGGCGCATGTCTGGAAGGGCCGTTTCTTCCGCCTGTCCGATCATGTCGAACGTTTCCAGGCGTCGAAGGCCGGCCTGCGCATGAGCCTGCCCTACTCGGGGCAGGACATCGCCGACATCATGGTCGAATGCGTGTCGCGCGCGAGACTGCAGGATTCGTTCGTCCTGATCGCCTGCACGCGCGGCCTCCCGCCCGCCGGCACCCGCGACCCCCGCCTGTGCCGCAACCGCCTCTACGCCTTCGCGCAGCCCTTCGTCTGGATCGCCGACGAGGCGCAGCGGCGCGACGGATTCCGGATGGTGCTGGCACGGACGCAGCGCATTCCGCCGGAATCCCTCGACCAGCGGATCAAGAACTTCCACTGGCTCGACCTGACCATGGGAATCTTCGAGGCCTATGACCGCGGCGCCACGGTCGCCGTCCTGCCCGCCGCCGACGGGTCGATCACCGAAGGGCCGGGCTTCAACCTGTTCATCGTGAAGGCCGGCGTGCTCGCCACGCCCGACCGCGGCCTCTTCGAGGGCATCACCCGCCGAACCGTCATCGAGATCGCCCGCGACCTTCAGTTGCGGTGCGAGGTTCGCCCGGTGCGGGCGGAGGAGGTTGCCGCGGCCGACGAGATATTCACCAGCACCACCGCCGGCGGGATCACGCCGGTGACCGTCTTTGAGGACAGGCCTGTGGGCGACGGCCGTACCGGCCCGGTCACCGCCCGCATCCACGACCTCTACTGGCGCCTGCACGACGACGACGCCTACAGCACGCCGGTACCCTACGCGTAGACCGGGGCCGCGCCGCAGAAGGGACCGCGCGCCGTTGGCGCTGGCGCAGGACGCGGAACGACCCAATCTGAATCGCGAGGCGCCGCCCGCGCCGCGACGCCGACGATCCCGGGAAAGACAGACGGAGTCATCCCATGACCAGCGAAGACAGCGTCCGCACGGAATTGGAGGCACAGGCGTTCCGCACGCTCGTGCAGCATCTGCGCGACCATCCCGAGGTGCAGAACATCGACCTCATGAACCTCGCCGGCTTCTGCCGGAACTGCCTGTCGAAATGGTACAAGGCCGCCGCCGAGGAGCGCGGCGTCGCCGTCGACTACGAACAGGCGCGCGAGCACGTCTACGGCATGCCCTACGAACAGTGGAAGAAGCAGCACCAGAACGAGGCCTCGCCCGAGCAGGCCGCCAAGTTCCAGAAGGCGCAAGCGGGCCACTGAGCGCTCGACCCCAGACCGCGGCGGCGCCGGACGACGCCTTCGCGTCGGTGCTCGACGAACTGCGCGGCTGCCGCGTCTGCGCCGCGTACCTGCCGCTCGGGCCGCGGCCCGTCGCGCGGATATCGCCCACGGCGCGCATCCTGGTCGTCGGCCAGGCGCCGGGAACGAAGGTCCACGCCAGCGGCCTGCCCTTCGACGATCCCAGCGGCGACCGCCTGCGCTCCTGGATGGGCGTCGACCGGGAAACCTTCTACGACGCCTCGCGCATCGCCTTCATGCCGGCCGGCCTGTGCTATCCCGGCCGCGACCCCAAAGGCGGCGACCGGCCGCCGCGCCGGGAGTGCGCGCCCCTGTGGCACCCCCGCCTGCGCCCCCTCCTGACCGAAGTGCGCCTCACCGTCCTTGTCGGCATGTACGCCCACGCCATCTATCTCGGCGACCGGCGAAGACGCACGCTGACCGAAACCGTCGAACGCTGGCGCGACTATCTGCCCGACATCATCGCCGCCCCGCATCCCAGCTGGCGCGTCAACATGTGGCTGAAGAAGCACCCCTGGTTCGAGGCCGACACCGTTCCCGAACTTCGGCGGCGCGTCGCCGAGTTGATTTGATCACTTTTTGTTCTTCTTATACTTCCCTATTCCACCGCCCGCCCTATGATGGTCGGGTTCCTCGCCGAGGCACCGGATCCCATGACCCCCAGTTTCGACGGCCCCAGAATCACGGTGCGCGGCGCCCGTGAGCACAATCTGAAGAACGTCGACGTCGAGCTGCCGCGCGACAGGCTGGTCGTGGTCACCGGCATGTCGGGCTCGGGCAAGTCGACGCTCGCCTTCGACACGATCTATGCCGAGGGCCAGCGGCGCTACGTCGAGAGCCTGTCGGCCTATGCGCGCCAGTTCCTGGAGCTGATGCACAAGCCCGACATGGACTCGATCGAGGGCCTCTCGCCGGCGATCTCGATCGAGCAGAAGACGACCTCGCGCAATCCGCGCTCGACCGTCGGCACCGTCACCGAGATCCACGACTATATGCGCCTGCTCTGGGCGCGGGTCGGCGTCCCCTACTCGCCGGCCACGGGCCTGCCGATCGAGAGCCAGACCGTCTCGCAGATGGTCGACCGGATCCTCGCCATGCCGGAGGGTACCCGCCTCTATCTGCTGGCGCCGGTCGCGCGCGGCCGCAAGGGCGAGTTCCGCAAGGAGCTGGCCGAGCTGCGGCGCAAGGGCTTCCAGCGGGTGAAGATCGACGGCACCCTGCACGACATCGAGGACGCGCCGGCCCTCGACAAGAAGCGCAAGCACGACATCGAGGTCGTCGTCGACCGGCTGGTCGTGCGCCCCGACATCGCGACGCGCCTCGCCGCCAGCATCGAGACGGCGCTGGAACTCGCCGACGGCATCGTCTTCACGGAGAATGCCGACGGCGGCGAGACGACCATCTTCTCCGCCAAGTTCGCCTGCCCCGTCTCCGGCTTCACCATCGAGGAGATCGAGCCACGGCTCTTCTCCTTCAACAACCCCTACGGCGCCTGCCCGGTGTGCAGCGGTCTCGGCTCGCAGAAATACGTGGACCCACAGCTCGTCGTCCCGGACGAGCGCCTGTCGCTGCGCGACGGCGCGGTGGCGCCCTGGAAGAATTCCACCTCGAACTATTACGACCAGACCCTCGACAGCCTCGCCCGGCACTACCGCTTCAGCATGACGACGCCGTGGCGCGACCTGCCCGAGGAGGCGCGCAACGCGGTGCTCTTCGGCTCCGGCAAGGCGCCGGTCGCCATGACCTATGACGACGGCCTGCGCAGCTACACCGTGAACAAGCCGTTCGAGGGCGTCGTGCCCAACCTGGAGCGGCGCTGGAAGGAGACCGACAGCGCCTGGCTGCGCGAGGAACTGGAGCGCTATCACAGCGCCGCCCCCTGCGAGGCGTGCGGCGGCCACCGGCTCAAGCCGGAGGCGCTGGCGGTGAAGATCGACGGCCGGCACATCGGCGAGGCGAGCGAACTGTCCGTCGCCGACGCCCAGCTCTGGTTCGCGGCCCTGGACGCCCGCCTGACGCCGAAGCAGCGCGAGATCGGCACGCGCATCCTGAAGGAAATCAACGAGCGCCTCGGCTTCCTCGTCAATGTCGGCCTCGACTATCTCAGCCTCGCGCGCGCCTCCGGCACGCTTTCGGGCGGCGAGAGCCAGCGCATCCGCCTGGCCTCCCAGATCGGGTCGGGGCTGACCGGCGTCCTTTACGTCCTGGACGAGCCGTCCATCGGCCTGCATCAGCGCGACAACGAGCGGCTACTGGCGACCCTGGAGCGGCTCCGCGGCCTCGGCAACACGGTCATCGTGGTCGAGCACGACGAGGACACGATCCGCGCCGCCGACTGGGTGATCGACATGGGCCCGGGGGCCGGCGTCCATGGCGGCCGGGTCGTGGCCGAGGGCACGCCCGCCGACATCATGGCCTCGCCGCACAGCCTCACCGGGCAGTACCTGACCGGCGTACGGCGCATCGAGGTGCCCGCCGTCCGGCGCGAGGGCAACGGCAGGGCGATCACGGTGCGCGGCGCGCGCGAGCACAATCTTCGGGGCATCGACGCGACCTTCCCGCTCGGAACGCTGACCTGCGTCACCGGCGTATCCGGCGGCGGCAAGTCGACCCTGGTCATCGAGACCCTCTACAAGGCCGTCGCCAAGCGGCTGCACGGCGCGCGCGAGCATCCCGGCGCGCATGACGGCATCGACGGGCTGGAATACATCGACAAGGTCATTGACATCGACCAGTCGCCGATCGGCCGGACGCCGCGCTCCAACCCCGCCACATATACCGGCGCCTTCACGCCGATCCGCGACTGGTTCGCAGGACTGCCGGAGGCGAAGACGCGCGGCTACAAGGCGGGC
>JBKBLL010000176.1:0-8127 GCA_046296375.1 Alphaproteobacteria bacterium
CGTGACGCTCGTTGCCGGCCCGGTGTCACTGCCGACCCCACCTGGTGTGAGCCGTATTGATGTCGAGACCGCGCGCGAGATGCACGCCGCAGTCGACGCCGCCCTCCCCGCCGATGCCGCGGTGCTGGTCGGTCCCGACGATCGCGACGCCGCGGCGCGGCTTCCGCGCGGCCTGCCGGTCTTGCGCGCCGACCTGCAGCCCGGGCCCGAACTCGCCGCGTTGCCGGGCGTGCGGGTGTTCGCCTTCGCGGGGATCGGCCGGCCGGCCAAGTTCTTCGACATGCTGGCCGGCGCCGGCCTGACCCTGGCGGGGGTGCGGCCCTTCCCCGACCACCATCCCTATCCGCCGGAGGAGATCATGGCGGTGTGCGAGGCGGCGGCCGCCGCGCGGGCGGTTCCGGTCACGACCGAGAAGGACCATGTCCGGCTGCCGCCCGACGCGCGCGCCATGGTCCGGCCTCTGTCGGTCCGTCTGGTCTGGGTCGATCCGGAGGCGGTGGCGGACTTTCTCTACAGCAGGCTGCCCTGATCCGGCTCGTCGCGGCGGCGACGCGGCTTCGCCTCGCGGCCCCGCGTCTCCGCCGTATCCGGCGGCGTGCCGCCGCCGTCGGCGGTCACGGCCGCGTCGCCGTCGCCGAAGGTCAGGGTCAGCCGCATGCCCGCGGAGACCGTGTCGCGCGAGGTGATCGCGCGGTCGTCGTGGCGCACCAGCGCGAAGCCGCGCCGCAGGACGCCGCGGTAGGAGTAGCTCTCCAGCAGGGCGCCGAGATTGCCGATGCCGACGCGGGCGTCGGCGATGCGCCGCTCCATGCCGCGAACCAGGCGCTGTTCGGCGGACAGGCGCTCGAAGCCGTGCCGGGTGCGGGCGAGCAGGCCGGTCGCTGCCTGGTCGAGCGCGCGGGCCTGCCCGCGGAGTTCACCGGCCTTCGCCTCGATCTGGTCGCGCGGATGGCGCAGCCGTCCGGCCAGTTCCGATAGCCGGGCGGCGCGGCGCTCGAGCAGCATCGCGCCGGCGTTCTGCAGGCGCTCGCTGCGGTCGTCCAGCCGCTGCACCGCCGTCTGCAGCAGGGAGGCGGCGTCGGGCAGGCCGCGTGCCAGCCCCTCCAGCCGGGCCTGCCGGTCCTCGATCGCACGCCGCCCGCAGGAGACGAGCCGCCGCTCGCGGTCGAGCAGCTGCGCCAGCAGATCGGCGCGCACCGGCACCGCCATTTCCGCCGCGGCGGTCGGTGTCGGTGCGCGGCGGTCGGCCGCGAAGTCGATCAGCGTCGTGTCGGTCTCGTGGCCGATGGCGGAGATCAGCGGGATCGGGCTCTCGGCCGCCGCCCGGACCACCACCTCCTCGTTGAACGCCCAGAGGTCTTCCAGGCTGCCGCCGCCGCGCGCCACGATCAGGACGTCGGGCCGGGGCACCGGCCCGCACGCGGGGATCGCGCCGAAGCCGCGGATCGCCGCCGCCACCTGGGCTGCCGCGGTCTCGCCCTGCACCGCGACGGGCCAGAGCAGGACATGGCGCGGGAAGCGGTCGCGCAGGCGGTGCATGATGTCGCGGATGACGGCGCCGGTCGGCGAGGTGACGATGCCGATCACCTCCGGCAGGAAAGGCAGGGGACGCTTGCGCTCCTCCGCAAAGAGGCCTTCGGCGGCCAGGGCCCGGCGGCGCTCCTCCAGCAGCTTGAGCAGGGCGCCTTCGCCGGCGAGTTCGATCGACTCGACGATCAGCTGGTACTGGGAACGCCCGACATAGGCCGAGACGCGGCCCGTGCAGACGACCTCCAGCCCGTCCTCCGGCCGGACCGACAGGCGCGCCGCACTCTGCCGCCAGCAGCAGGCCTCGATCACCGCCTCCTCGTCCTTCAGACGGAAGTAGAGATGGCCGGATCCGTGGCGCTTGAAGTTGCTGACCTCGCCGCGGACGCGCACGCGGCCGAACTCGCCCTCCAGGGTCGAGCGGATCGCCCGGCCGAGTTCGCCGACCCGGAACTCCGGCAGGTTGGTCGCGACCGCGGCCGGCGCGGCGGGCTTCGGCGCGTCGAAGGGAAGCTGTGCCATGCCCCTGTTTACGCCGGGCGGCGCATGCGGACCAAGCCCTGCGTTCCGCGGCGGCCCGCCTCCGCGCGGTGGCCCGCCCGCGCCTGCGGTCCGCCCCTACACGCCGCCCGCCGCTGCCGCTAGGCTCGCGCGAAACCAGCGGAGGACGCCCATGACCCCGATGCCCAGCAGCCAGATCCCCGGCTTCTACCACCGCCGGATCGGCGACATCCACATCACCGCCGTCAGCGACGGCTATCTCGACGGAGACATGGGGGTGCTGCGCGGCATCGGCGCGGACGAGGCGCAGGCCATCCTGGCGGCCGCCTTCCGTCCGGTGCCGGGCCGGCGCACCTCGGTCAACTGCTTCCTCGTCTGGTCCGCCGGCCGGCTGGCGCTGATCGATACCGGCTCCGGCGACTACATGATGCCGACCGCCGGTCGGCTGCAGGCGAACCTGGCGGCGGCAGGCGTCGATCCGGCGGCGATCGACACGGTGCTGTTGACCCACATGCATCCGGATCATTCGGCCGGCCTCACCGACATGAAGACCGGCAGGCCGTACTTTCCGAACGCCGAACTTGTCTTTCACGAGAACGAGCACCGGCACTGGTTCGACGACGCGGCGATGGCGCGTGCCGACGAGCGCGCGCGGCGGCTCAACTTCCAGGCGGCGCGCGAGCAGACGGAACCCTATCGCGACCGCTGGCGCATGGTCCGCGAGGGGGAGGTGTTCCCGGGGGTGACGGCGATTCCCGCCCCCGGCCACACGCCGGGCCATACCACCTACCTGCTCGCCTCCGGCGACGCGCAGCTTCTGGTCTGGGCCGACACGGTGCACCTGCCGGAGGTCCAGACGGCGCGGCCCGAGGTGACGGTCGTCTACGACATCGACCCGGCCGGCGCCCAGGCGTCGCGCCGCCGCGTGTTCGACCGGGTGGCGGCCGACGGACTTCTCGTGACCGGCATGCACCTGCACTTTCCGGGCTTCAGCTATCTGAAGCGGGCCGGCGACGCCTACGCCCTGGTGCCGGAGGCCTGGTCGCCCACCATGTAGGACCGGCCTCCGCGGTTCGATCAGCCCGCGGTGCAGGCCTTCTCGAGCTGCCCCAGGGCGGCGCTCGACCCGCGCGACGAGAAGGCGAACACCGCCGGGCCCTGGTCGATCAGGAAGGCGTGGGCGCGCTTGATGGCGGCCAGGATCTCCAGCCCGCGATCCTGCACCGACAGCAGGTAGACGGTCGTGTGGATGGGGCCGCTCGTGCCGGCATAGCGGGGCTGGGGCGTCATCGTGATCGGGAAGGTCTGGCCCTCGAACTGCAGCTGCGCCTGGATCGGCCCCTCGCGGCCGGCCGTGGGCAACGGCCCCTCGCTGTTGACCAGCACGACGATGCTGACCTTCGCCTCCTTGCACTGCACCTGGAAGAAGCCGGACAGGTCCAGCACGGTCGCCTTGTGAATGTCGTCCTGGCGGACATACTCCCAGATGCCGGGTGCCGGCCGCCGGTCCACGGTCTGCTGCGCCAGCGCGGGCGGGCTCGCGCCCGGTCCCGCCAGCAGTCCCGCCAGCAGGGCGGGCAGGAGGGCGACGGCGAGGGAGGCGTGACGAAGCATGGCGCTCGCTCCACGGGACAGGGCAGGCTGTCGGATCGGCACTCTATGGGATCGCGGGCCGCCCAGGTCAATGCGAAGGACTCGCATGCCCGCGCGGTTCCGGCGGGATCAGCCGAGCAGGTCGTGCGTCTCCGGATGCCGGCGCATCCAGGCGGAGGCATAGCCGCACAGCGGCCTGATCTTCAGGCCCTCCGCCCGGGCCAGGTCCGTGACGGCCCGCATCAGCCGGCCGGCGGCGCCGGTACCGCGCAGCGCCGGCGGGGCCTCGACATGCGGGATGACGAGCCTCCCGTCCTGGCGGCGATAGTCCGCGAAGACGACCTGCCCGTCGATCAGGAGTTCGAAGCGCCCCCCGGCGCGGTCTTCCAGAAGCGTATCGGTCATGTCGATGGAAAACCTCCAGGGCACCCGCGGGTTCATCCGGCATCTGTCCACAGGTGAACGCGGCCGGCCGCCCGATGTTAATTGATGCTTAACCCTCCGGCTGCTAGGCGTTAACCATATCCGGCGCAGCAAGGGGCCGCCATGCACTATATCGCGATACTGAGTGTGCTCGGGGTCGTCACGTTGGCGACCGGCGGGCATTCCGCAACCTTCGGGAAGGCCTATGAAGCGGCGATGCGGGGCGAGGTCGGACAGGGTTTCGACCTGTTCACCCGGGCGCTGCGGAGCACCCTCAAGGACGCCGACTCGACCCGGGCCGACTGCGATGGGGCCGCCAAGATCGTCCTCATTCCGACCGCGGACGCGCGCGCGGGGCGTTGCTGACGCCCGGCACCACCGCACGCTGATGCCGACCGCCGGCCTCAGTCGTCGAAACCGACATAGCGCACGAACCGGTCGTTGGGCTCCCGGTCGGAGCGCACCGCGTTGGCGGCGAAGCCGTCGTCCGGCCAGCCCATGGCGATGCAGGTCATGATCACCTCGTCGTCGGGGATCTTCGCCACTTCGCGCACGATGTCGGAGCGCGTGATCCCCTGCCCGTTCACCACCGTGCCCAGACCGCGTTCCCAGGCCGCGAGCACGATGCCGTAGGACAGAGCGCCCAGGTCGAAGTGGCAGGTGGCGCCGGGATCGAGTACCCGGTCGTAGGTCAGCACGATCGACACCGGCGCGTCGAACTGGCGGAACCCGCGCATCACCCAGTCCTGTCGCATCGCCCTGTCGTCGCGTGCGATGCCCATCGCGGCGAACAGGCGCTTGGCGATGTCGACCTGGCGCTGGCGGTGCTCCCCCTCGTAGGGGCCGTGGGTGAGGATGTCGCGGTTCGGCTTCGCGCCGGTCAGCATCATCTCCGTGTTGCGCCGGCGGACCTCCTCCAGCGGTGCCCCGGTCAGCACGTGCACGTGCCAGGGCTGGCTGTTCATGGAGGAGGGCGCTCCCTTCGCCACCGCGATGACCTCTTCGATCAGCGCCCGCGGCACGGGGTCGGGCTTGTAGCCGCGCACGCTGCGGCGCGTGCGGACCAGGGTCGTGAAGTCCATCGGGTCTCCATGCGATGAGGGGTCGTGGCGGGATGTCGTCGTTTCGGCACGCGGGGCCGGCGCCGCGCGCGGCCCGGCCCCGGTCGTCGCCAGGTGGTCGTGCAGGGTGGCCGTCAGGCTTTCGGGGCGACGGAGAGTCCCTTCACCTTATGCTTCTCGATCAGGCCCGCGACGAAGCCCGAGGCCTTCGCCTCCTCGACGAAGTCGCGGATGAAGGCCGCCCCGGCCTCGTTCGCGCGCGCGGTGCCGATGGCCTGTTGCACGGCCGTGAACTGGCCGTCCAGGATGCGCGCGCCGGGCAGCTTCTCGACGTCGGACATCAGGCGCGGCTTCAGGCCGGCGAGCGCCTCCAGCTTCTGCGCGACGAACGTCTCGAAGGCCTCGTCGATACTGTTCGTGCGGATCAGCTCGGCGTTCCTGATGTTGCGCTCCAGCCAGAGGTCGTAGGCGGCGCGGGCGGTGGAGACGATGCGCACGCCCTTGGCGTCGACCGCCTCGATGCTCGTCAGCGAGGACCCCGCGGGGACCAGGTAGGTCGAGACGATCTCCACATAGGCCGGGCTGAAGGCGATCTTCTCGGCACGCTGCGGCTCGGCGCCGATCAGCCCGATGTCCCAGACGTCGTTGCCCGCCTGGTCGGCGAGTTCGCCGGGCTTGGCGAAGGGCACGTACTGCACCGGCACGCCCAGCCGGTCGGCGATGGCACGCGCCATGTCGGGCGACACGCCCTCGGGGTCGCCCGAGGCGCTGCGGCCGGTGACGAGCAGGAAATTGCCGAGATTGATCCCGGCGCGCAGCACGCCGGTGGGGGCCAGTTGCTTCACGACGTCCGGAGACATGGGCGTATCCTTCTTCTGCTGTGGGCTTCTGCGGTGGGCGCAGGATGCGGCGGGCGCATTGCAATCGCGCCCATTGTGGCCGAACCCGCGCCGCCACGCATCCCCCGGCCGGGCGGCTGCTGGCCAGGCAGTCCCCGAACATGCAGCAGTCGCGCCGAGGCGGCAGTAGCCGCGTTGTCTCAGCTGGCGTAGCCCCCTCCGGTACTGCCTGCGATCAGGCCAACGCTTTCCACGCGAAATCGTTTTGGGTGTGAGAACGGTTAGGCCCGCATCAGCTGATCTCAGTCCGATGTTCCACTCTGGCTTGCGGATGCCGCCCGCTGCTGCGTAGGCAACCGCTGTGTGTTCCCGCCCCCGCCTTGTCCCGCCGCGCCCGGCGGCGCAGCATGGCGCAACGGGTGGGACCGAAGAAGACGGCGGAGGGGGCGATGGCCGGGGAGGACGTCTACGACTTCATCGTGACCGGGGCGGGTTCGGCGGGCTGCGCCGTCGCGGCGCGCCTGTCCGAGAGCGGGCGCCACCGGGTGCTGCTGCTGGAGGCGGGCGGACGCGACAGCTACCCCTGGATCCACGTCCCGCTCGGTTACCACAAGACTTTCGTCAACCCGCGCGTCAACTGGATGTTCGAGAGCGAGCCCGAGCCGGGGCTGGACGGCCGGGTGCTCTATCAGCCGCGCGGCAAGGTGCTGGGCGGCACCAGCGCCATCAACGGCATGGTCTACATGCGCGGCACGCCGGCGGACTATGACGGCTGGCGCCAGATGGGCTGCGAGGGCTGGGACTGGGAGCAGGTCCTGCCCTTCTTCCGCAAGGCCGAGGACCAGGCGCGCGGCGAAAGCGCCCATCACGGCGTCGGCGGACCGCTGCGGGTGAGCGACCATCGCTGGAAGCCGCCGCTGGCGGAGGCGATGCTGGAGGCGGCGGTCCAGGCCGGCATCCCCGCCAATCCGGATTTCAACGGCCCGCATCAGGAAGGTGCGGGCTTCTATCAGACGACGATCGGCGACGGCCGCCGCTGGAGTGCGGCCCGCGCCTATCTGCGCGACGCCCGCCGTCGCCCGAACCTCACGATCGCCACCGGCGCGCACGCCACGCGCCTGCTGATCGAACAGGGCAGGGCGGTCGGGGTCGAGTACCGGCAGAGGGGAGCGCTCCGCACGGCGCGGGCGCGGCGGGAGGTCGTCGTTTCGGGCGGCGTCTACGGCTCGCCGCAGCTCCTCATGCTCTCGGGCATCGGGCCCGGCGGCCACCTGGCGGAGCATGGCATCCCGGTCGTGCACGACCTGCCGGGCGTCGGCTCCAACCTGCACGACCATTTCAACACCTACGTCTCGTTCCGCTGCGCGCAGCCGGTGACGATGAACGATCTCGCGCTCAGCCTGCGGCGGCGGCTGGTGGCGGCCGCGCAGTACGCCTTGGGCCGCACCGGGCCGCTCGCCAGCATGGGCCTCTTCGTCGGCGCGATGGTACGCAGCGATCCGCGCCTGGAATGGCCGGACCTGCAGATCAACATGTTCGCCTGGAGCACCAAGGAGCGGCTGCGCACCGGCATCGTGCCGCATCCCTTCTCCGCCTTCAGCCTGAGCCCGGTGCATCTGCGCCCGGACGGCCGCGGCACGGTCCGCCTGAAGAGCCCCGATCCGGCCGCGCCGCCCGAGATCCGCTTCAACTTCCTGAAGAGCGAGGAGGATTTCCGCGCCCTCGTCCACGCCATCCGGCTGTGCCGGCGCATCGCGGCGCAGCCGGCCCTGCGCGACTATGTGGTGGAGGAGGTGGCGCCAGGCGCGATGGTGGAGACCGACGAGGCGCTGAAGGCCGACATCCGCGCCCGCGGCATCTCCAACTATCACCCCGTCGGCACCTGCCGGATGGGCGTCGACGAGCTGGCCGTGGTCGACCCGGACCTCAGGGTCCGTGGTGTCGAGGGTCTCAGGGTCGCGGACGCCTCGATCATGCCGAGCATCACCGGCGGCAACACCAACGCTCCGGCCATCATGATCGGCGAGAAGGCCGCCGACCTGATCCTGGCCGGCAACTGACCCGCACCACCGGAGCCCGGAGGCACCACATGACCGTCCAGCGCCCAGCCACGATCACCGACGAGCTCCTCGAGCGGATCGTCTTGCGCGTCCCGTCGACCTCGGGAGGCACCTGGAAGCTCA
>JBKBLL010000177.1:0-2236 GCA_046296375.1 Alphaproteobacteria bacterium
CGACGTCAGGGAACCAGCATGATCTTGCCGATATGCGCGCTGGATTCCATGAGGCGATGCGCCTCGGCCGCCTCGGCCAGCGGGAAGCTCTTGTAGACGACCGGCCAGCACTTCCCCTGCGCGAAGAGCGGCCAGACCTTGTCCTCCAGGTCCCGGCAGATGGCGCCTTTCGCCTCGACCGGTCGAGAGCGCAGGGTCGAGCCGGTGACCGTCAGGTGCTTCCGGTGGATCATGCCGAAGTCCGCCGTCACTTTCGTGCCGCCCTGCAGCGCGACGAAGCAGAGACGGCCTTCGCGCGCCAGCACGTCCAGCTGGCGCGGAATATAGTCTCCGCCCACCATGTCCAGGATCACGTCGACGCCGCGCCCCTGCGTGAACGCCTTGCCCACCGCGACGAAATCCTCCGTCCGGTAGTTGATCGCCTGGTCCGCGCCGAACTCGACGCAGGCCCTGCACTTCTCGTCCGAGCCGGCGGTCGCGAGGACGGGCGAGCCGAACGCCTTGGCGAGCTGGATCGCCGTGTAGCCGATCCCGCTCGTGCCGCCCTGCACCAGGAAGACTTCGCCCGGCTTCAGCCGCGAACGGTCGAAGACGTTGGTCCAGACGGTGCAGAAGGTCTCCGGAATGCCGCCGGCCGTGACGAGGTCCACCTTGGGCGGCAGCGTCATGCACTGCGGTTCGGGAACGTTCACGTATTCGGCGTAGCCGCCGCCCGACAGGAGCGCGCACACATCGTCCCCCTCGCGGAAGCGCCCAGCCCCCTCGCCGACCGCGATCACCGTGCCGGAACATTCCAGGCCGGGAATGTCGGTGGCACCGGGCGGCATCGGGTATTTGCCCTGGCGCTGCAGCGTGTCCGCGCGGTTGATGCCGGCGCCCGCGACCTTGACCAGCACCTCGCCCTTCGCCGGCTGCGGCACGGGACGCGTCGCGAGCACGAGTTCCTCGGGGCCGCCCGGCGTGCGGACCTCGATCGCCCTCATGGTCTGCGGTATGGCTGCGCACATGGGTGCCACTCCTCCTTCTGGTCGGGCTTCGGCTTCGTCGGATGCTGCGCGGGACGTCCCCTGCTCTAGTATGATAGCAGTCGCGACGCAAGAATCGGCCCAGGCGAACGGACACGCAGACGATGGCGAGCGAGGACGAACCGGCCAAGCCCAGACATCGGACGATCGGTGCCGACCTGACGCCGCTTTCGGTCGGCGACCTGCAAGCCTATGTCGACGACCTGGGAGCGGAGATCGAACGGGCCCGCGCCGAGATCGCGCGCAAGAGTGCGGCGCGCGGCGGCGCGGAGGCCCTGTTCGGCCGCAAGTGCTGAACGGACGCAATGGACGGAGTTGACATGGGACAGCTGCGCGGCCGGAGGGCCTTGGTCACCGGCTCGACCAGCGGCATCGGGCTCGGCATCGCCCGGGCGCTCGCCGCCGAGGGTGCGGCGGTGATGCTGAACGGGTTCGGCGACGAGGCCGAGATCGAGCGCATGCGCGCCGATCTCGCGGCCGCGACCGGTACCGAAATCGCCTACAGCGGCGCCGATCTGTCGGACGGCGCGGCTGCGGAGGGCCTCGTCCGCGAGGCGGAGCGCGCCCTGGGCGGGGTCGACATCCTGGTGAACAACGCCGGCATCCAGCATGTCGCCAACGTGGAGGACTTTCCCCCCGATCGCTGGGACGCGATCATCGCGATCAACCTAACCGCCGCGTTCCGGACGATCCGCGCCGCCGTGCCGGGCATGCGGGCGCGCGGCTGGGGCCGGATCGTCAACGTTGCGTCGGCGCACGGCCTGACCGCGTCGGCCGGCAAGTCCGCCTATGTCGCCGCCAAGCACGGCATCGTCGGCCTGACGAAGACGGTCGCGCTGGAAACGGCGGAAACGGCGATCACCTGCAACGCGGTCTGCCCGGGCTGGGTGCGCACGCCGCTGGTGGAGAAGCAGATCGCCGCCCGTGCCGCGGCGAAAGGCATGTCCGTGGAGGCGGCGACGCTGGAACTGGTCGGCGAGAAGCACCCCTCGAAGCGGTTCGTCGAAGTGGACCAGGTGGCCGGCCTGATCGCCTTCCTGTGCAGCGAGACGGCGGGCGGGATCACCGGAACGCCGCTTTCGATCGATGGCGGCTGGACCGCCCAGTGACCGCGCGACGCCGGGGCGGGAACCGCCCGGCGGGCTGACGTGTATCTGTGTCCGAGGCCGCCGCGGCGGCCGTCGGTCTTCGACCGGCAGTTCCTACCTCCC
>JBKBLL010000177.1:2246-8039 GCA_046296375.1 Alphaproteobacteria bacterium
CGGGGCTGTCCGGCGGTCCGCCCCCCCCGCCCCCCGCGGCCCCCCCCGGCGCGCCCCGCTTCTTTTCGTGCCGACGCCGTGCCCGTCGGCACGTCGCGATCGGCCCCGAAATTGCCTGATCGGCGGCGGCGCTCGCTTTCGCGGCACGTCCGGATCGTGTAAACGCCCGGGGCGGCGTTCCCCGACCGGGGGCCCGCCGAGCCATGCCAGCGGGGGTAGGGAGACGATGCCGGACGAGGCGACCGAGATGCGCGAGACCAGGGGCCGCTATCGGTTCTTCCTGCCGATCCAGACCCGCTGGAACGACAACGATACCTACGGCCACGTCAACAACGCGGTCTACTACGAATATTTCGATACGACCGTGAACCGCTTTCTGGTCGACGAAGGCGGTCTCGACATCCATGCCGCGCCGGCGATCGGCCTGGTGGTGGAAAGTCTGTGTCGTTATCGCGCCGCCCTGTCCTATCCGCAGTCAGTCGAGGCCGGCCTGCGCGTCGGGCATCTCGGCCGCAGCAGCGTGCGCTACGAGGTCGGCATCTTCGCGGCCGGCGCGCACGAAACGGCGGCCGACGGGCACTTCGTCCACGTGTTCGTCGACCGCGCCTCCAACCGCCCGCACCCGATCCCGGATCGCATCCGCGCGGCGCTGGAGCGCATCCGGTCCTGAACCGAAGGCTTCCCTCATGAGGTCGAGCGCACCGGCCGCCACACGGCAGATCCGGCCGGTGGCGGCGGCCCTGTTCATGCTGGCGTCGGTCGCCTGCTTCGCCATGAACAGCATCCTGGTGCGCTACGTCTCGGCCGACATGCATCCGTTCGAGATCGCCTTCTTCCGCAACTTTTTCGCGGCGGCGATCATCGTTCCGATAGCCCTCTGGCACGACGGCATCGGGATCCTGCGCGCGCGCCGCATCGACCTGCTGACGGGGCGTGGCGTGGTCAACGCCGCGTCGATGATCGCCTGGTTCTACGCCGTGCCGCTGATCCCGCTCGCCGACCTCACGGCGCTGGGATTCACCGCGCCGCTCTGGGCCACCATCCTGGCCGCGCTTCTGCTGGGCGAGACGGTGCGTCGCCGGCGCTGGACGGCGACGATCGTGGGCTTCGCCGGCGCTCTGGTGATCATCCGTCCGGGTTTCGTCGATGTTAGTCTCGGCGTCTGGCTGGTGCTCTTCTCGTCGGCCATGTGGGCGGCGACGACGATCTTCGTGCGGGTCCTCACCGGACACGAGCGGCCGGGCACGATCCTCGTCTACCAGACGCTGATGCTCACCGCGATCTCGCTGGTGCCGGCACTCTTCGTCTGGGAGTGGCCGCGCATCGAGGTGTTCGGCTGGCTGATCGTGCTGGGCCTGCTGACGGCGATCGCGCATTTCTGCCATGTCCGCGCCTACACGCTGCAGGAGGTCGCGGCGCTGCAGCCGATCGACTTCGGCCGCCTGCCCATCGTGGCCCTCGCCGCCTGGCTGGTCTTCGGCGAGATCGCGGACGTCTGGGTCTGGGTCGGGGCGGTGATCGTCTTCCTGGCCGGAGCCTACATCTCGCACCGGGAGGCGCAGGTGAAGCGCGAGGCGGCGCGGGCCGCGGAGGCCACCCGCCTGACCGAGGCCGCCGCCGCCGCACGGAGAGCGGCCGAAGCCGCCGCCCGCGCCGCCGCACTTTCCCCGGCCGCCGCAACCCCCATATCCCGGACAGAAAAGCCACAGCCGGACCGAGCCGAATGAGCACGACCGTCCATCCCGCCTTCGTTCCCTTCGCCATCACGGTCTGCGGCGTGGACGAACTCTATGGGCATTGCGATGCCGGGGTCAGCCACGTCCTGTCGATCCTCGACCCGGGAACGCCGCAGCCAGACGCCTTCGGCGAATTCGGCGAGCATGCCCGGCTGGAGATGCGGTTCCACGACATCATCGAGGACGATCCGGCGCGGCCGCCGCCGCAGCCCGAGCATGTCGAGCGGCTGCTAACCTTCGGCCGCGACCTGCTGGCCGAACCGCCCGAAAGTGCCCACCTGCTGGTCCATTGCTGGGCCGGCGTGTCGCGCTCGACCGCGGCCATGACGCTCCTGCTCGCCCAGGCGCGCCCCGACCGCAGTGCCGAGGAAGCCCTCGCGCAGGTCGTGCGCATCCGGCCCGTCGCCTGGCCGAACCTGCGCATGATGGAGATCGGCGACGCCATGCTGGGACGCGGCGGCGACCTCGTCCGCGCCGCGCACGCCCGCTACGCCGTCGTCCTGCGCGACCAGCCGCACCGGGCCCGCATGATGATCCAGGCCGGACGCGCCCGCGAAATCCCCGAACACCTGCGGGACTGACCCGCCGCCGGATTCGTCGGAAGCCGGGTCTCCAGGACGCTGGAGTTGCTGGACGGTGCACCGGGTCAGCATGACGTCACGGCACCCACCTCACTCACCGGGGTGCCGATAACCTCACCCGGTCCCCAGCGGCCGCGCGAAGCTGAGTTCGTGGCCGTCGGGGTCGGTGATGTGGAAGTAGCGCTCGCCCCAGCTGGCGTCGCGCGGTGTCGTGGAGGGTGTGTAGCCGGCGTCGAGGGCACGGCGGTGGGTGGCGTCGACATCGTCGACGTGGAAGATGGCGCGGCCCCACCAGACCCACCGCTTCTCCGCCGGCTGGGCGGTGATGTTCAGGAAGCTCTCACCGGCGAAGAAGCTGGTGAAGGCCGCGTCCTCGCCGCCGTATTTCAGTTCGAACCCCAGGGCGCGATAGAAGCGCACCGAGGCCGCCATGTCGTGGGTGGCGAGGGTGATGGCGCTGACGGCTTCGATCATCGCTGCCTCATCCATTCTGCTCGCGGTTCAGCCACTTGGTGAGGAGCGCCCGCGGCTCCTGCACATAGCCCAGGCCTTCGTAGAAACCGACGACCCGGGTGTTCGTCTCGCGGACCAGCAACATCACCTTGGGCACGCCGCGCGCCGCGTGCCATGCCTCGGCCGCCGCCATCATCGCCGCACCCAGCCCGTGGCCCTGGCGCTCCGGGTCGACGGCGACATAGTAGACCCAGCCGCGGTGGCCCTCGTCGCCGACCATCGCCGTCGCCACCACCGCGCCGTCGATCTCGCCGACCAGGATATCGCTCGCCGGACCGCCCGCGGCGCGGGCGATGTCGGCGTCCGAGTCGTTCCACGGCATGACGAGGCCGCAGGCGGTCCAAAGGGTCACGACGGCGTCGCGATCCTCCGACCGGTAGCTGCGGGTCGCGAGCGCCATGGCCACGTCAGAGCCGGCAGCCGAGCTGTTCGGCGAGGTCGATGAAGCTTTCGGCGACATAGTCGAAATCGTGCTCCGCCTTCTGATCGCGCGTCTCGTTCAGGCCGTATTCCCTGGCACGGCGGACGAAGGCGGTGCGCATGCCGGTCTTCTTCGCCGCCACCAGGTCGCCATTGTGCGCGGCGACCAGCATGACCTGGTCCGGCTTCAGGCCGAGCGCCTCGCAGGTGCGCTGATAGGCCTCCGGCTGCGGCTTGTAGGCGCGCGCCACCTCGGCACCCAGGATCGTGTCCCAGGGCAGTTTCGAATGCTTCGCCATGTTGACCATAAGGGCGATGTTGCCGTTCGAGAGCGTCGCCAGGATGTATTTCCGCTTCAGACGCGCGAGGCCGCCCACGGTGTCCGGCCACGGCGCCAGCCGGTGCCAGGCGCGGTTCAGATTGTCCTTCTCGGCATCGGACAGGTTGGCGATGCCGAACTCGGTCAGCACCTCCTCCAGGTTTTCGCGGTGCAGGTCGTCGAGCTTGATCCACGGCCGCTCGCCGCTGCGCACCTTCTCCATCGCCGGCTGGTACTTCGAGCGCCAACTGAGCGCGAAGGCGTTCCAGTCGTGATTGCCGCCCTTGCCGCCGAGCAGCGCCTGCGCCTCGGCGGCGATGCTCTCGCGCCAGTTCACCACCGTCCCGAACACGTCGAAGGTCAGAGCCTTGACCTCGTCCGCCACCGCCATGCGATCCTCCTGTTGCCGTTGGCGGCAACCATACGCGCCGAACGCCCCGCGGTCACCGGGGCGCGGCACGGGTCCCAATCACGAAGACGCGCTCAGGCCGCTGCCACGCTCATCCAGCAGGTCCGATCAGCGGGACCGACTCGGCTGCCGCGGCACGGGCCAACGCCGCGTCCAGCGTCGCGAGCGGCACGCCTTCCCGCTTCGCCAGTTCGAGATAGGCGGCGTCGTAGGCGGTGAGGCGGTGCCTGCGGGCAAGAGCGAGGAGCACCGAACGATCGGAGACAGTCTCCTGCCGTATCGGCAGCCGGGACAGGAGTGTCAGCGCCCGTCCCACCTGATCGGCATCCAGACGGCCACGGCGCTCGTTGACCACCAGGATGTTCAGCAACTCGAACCACCAGATCCCCGGGACGATCGCATCGTCCTCGTCCAGCATGGCATAGGCGCGGTCCGCCACATTGTGCGCCTCGTCAGGCAATAGCCAAGTCGCCGATATCGAGGCGTCGACGACGAAAGGCATCAGTACTTATGCCCTTCGTGGCGGGCCGACAGAATATCGGCGACGTTCAGGCGCGGGCCCGTCCGTCGAAACGCTTCGATCTGCTCCTTGACCTTCTTCACCTCGGCGCGACGGTCAACCGCCTCCGGCACAAGGCGTGCGATCGGACGTCCGTGCCGCGTGATGATGAAGCTCTCGCCCTGCTCGACCGCGGTAAGAAGCTGGGTGAGATGCGCCTTGGCGTCGGACGATCGAATCTCGCGCATACTGCCACCGATTGAATGGTCAAATAGACCAGTCAAAACTATGCGCGGTGCTGCTCGCAGGCAAGCCACGCTGTCTCGCCTGGCTGGCGAAAACGGTCGCCCGCAACTACGATCCGCCACCCGCACGAGAAGCGAGACCGTCCATGCCTTCCACCGTCATCGATTCCGTCCTCTTCCGCGACATGTTCGGCACCGCCGCGATGCGCGGCGTGTTCGCCGACGAGGCGCTGGTGCAGCGCTATCTCGACGTGGAGGCGGCGCTGGCGCGGGTGCAGGCGCGGCTCGGGATCATTCCGCAGGCGGCGGCGGACGCGATCACGGCCAAGGCCGACGTTGCGACCATCGACATGGCGCAGATGCAGCGCGAGACGGAGATCGTGGGCTATCCCATCCTGCCGCTCGTCCACCAGATCGCCCATACCGTCGAGGGGGGTGCCGGCCAGTACGCCCACTGGGGCGCCACCACCCAGGACATCATGGACAGCGCCACGGCGCTGCAGATCCGCGCCGCCCTCGATCTCGTCGGCGCCGACCTGGACGCGCTGGCGGGCATCCTGGCGGACCTCGCGGCGAAGCATCGCGACGACGCCATGCCGGGCCGCACCCACCTGCAGCACGCTTTGCCTGTCACCTTCGGCTACAAGTGTGCCGTCTGGCTCTCCTCGATCGAGCGCCACCGCGAGCGCCTCGCCGAGCTGCGGCCGCGCGTGCTGGTCGGCAGCTTCGCCGGTGCGGCCGGCACGCTCGCCTCGCTCGGCGACCAGGGCCTCGCCGTGTCGGACGCGCTGGCCGAGGAACTCGGCCTCGGCCGCGCCGCGATGCCCTGGCACGTGGCGCGCGACGGCATCGCCGAGGCGGTCTGCTTCCTCGGCCTCGTCACCGGCACATTGGCCAAGATCGCGACCGACGTCATGCTGATGATGGCGACCGAGACGCAGGAGGCCTACGAGCCCTTCGTGAAGGGCCGCGGCGGCAGCAGCACCATGCCGCAGAAGCGCAATCCGATCTCCTGCGAGCTGATGCTCGCCGCCGCCAAGGTCGTACGCCAGCACGCCGCACTCGGGCTCG
>JBKBLL010000178.1:0-7931 GCA_046296375.1 Alphaproteobacteria bacterium
CGCGGCGCGCGGTCTCTTTTTTTGCCTAGCCGAACATGGTGAAGAGCCGATGAATGCCGCCGACGTCCTCGACGTGTCCCGCGACGCGATCATCGTCACCATGCAGGTGTCGGCACCCCTCATGCTGATCGCGCTGCTGGTCGGCGTGACCATCTCGCTCTTCCAGGCGCTGACTCAGATCCAGGAGATGACGCTCGTCTTCGTGCCGAAGATCCTGGCGGTCTTCGCCGGCACGCTGGCGCTCATCCCCTTCATGCTGAGCACGATGACCGGCTTCATGGAGCGCATCGTCGACCGGATTATCCATCAGGGCTGACGCGGGTGCTCGAGCGTCTCGTCCTCGTCGACGTCCTGACCTTCTTCCTGGTCTTCTGCCGGGTCGGATCGGCGGTCATGCTGCTGCCGGGCTTCGGGGAGTCCTTCGTCTCGCCCCAGGTGCGGCTGCTGCTGGCCCTCGCGATCTCGCTGGTGGTGGCGCCGGTCGTGGGTCCCGCGCTGGCCGGGTCCACAGATCCGATCGAACTGCTCGTCGCGACCGAAATCGGTGTCGGCCTGTTCATCGGCGCGGCCGCCCGGCTGATGATGTCGGCCCTGCATGTGGCCGGAAGCGTCATCGCCTTCCAGACCAGCCTGGCCGGTGCGATGGCGTTCGATCCGACCTCGAATGCCCAGACGCCGATCACCGGCACGTTTCTCTCCACCCTCGGACTCGTGCTGATCTTCACAGCCGAACTGCACCACGTGATGCTGGCGGGCCTGGTGGAGAGCTACGGCCTGTTCGTGCCGGGCGCCTTGCCGCCGATCGGCGACTTCGCGGAGATGGCCACGCGGATCGTCGCGGATGCGTTCCGCATCGGCCTCCAGCTCGCGGCGCCCTTCCTGCTCGTCGGCGTGACGGTAACGGTCGGCATGGGGCTGTTGTCGCGGCTGATGCCTCAGGTCCAGGTGTTCTTCCTCGCCGTTCCGGCGCAGGTGATGGTGGGGCTCCTCGTGCTGGCGCTGACGCTCGGCTTCGGCATGACATGGTTCCTCGAAGGCTACGATCAGGCCCTGCGCGGCCTCCTCCTGGAGGGTTGAGGCATGGCCGACGAAAACGATGCCGCCGAGAAAACGGAAGAGCCCACACCGAAGAAGCTCGAGGACGCCCGCAAGAAGGGTCAGGTCCCGTCGTCGCGCGAACTGAACCACTGGTTCATCATCATGGGCGCGACCCTGTTCGTGCTGATGTCGCTGCCGTCGCTCGCCGGTGGGCTGACGGCCGTCATGTACCGCTTCCTGGAGCAGCCGCACCTGATTCCGGTGGGCGGCGAGGATGCCGGCCAGCAGCTCTTCGCCATGATCGGCGACATCGGGCTTCTCATGCTGCTGCCCTGCGTGCTCATGGTGGCGGCCGCGCTGGCGCCGGGCCTGCTCCAGACGGGCTTTCTGGTGTCGGTGGAATCGCTGAAGCCCAAGCTGCAGAAGATTTCTGTCTTCGCCGGCTTCAAGCGGTTGTTTTCGTTGAGGTCGGTGGTGGAGTTCGTCAAGGGCCTGTTCAAGCTGGCCATCGTCACGACCATCGCCACGGTCCTTCTGCTGCCGGAGTTCGATCGGATCGAACTGACGGCCGGCATGCCGATGGAGGATCTCCTCGGTCTGCTGCATCGGCTCATCCTGCGGCTGCTCGTCGGCGTGCTGGCGGTGATGGCGGTGATCGCCGTCGCCGACCTGCTCTATCAGCGCTTCGACCATGTGAAGAAGCTGCGCATGTCGCGCCAGGAGGTGAAGGAGGAGTTCAAGCAGACCGAGGGCGACCCGATGGTGAAGCAGCGCCTGCGGCAGATCCGCATGGAGCGCTCGCGGCGCCGGATGATGGCGGCGGTGCCGACCGCCGATGTCGTGGTCACCAACCCGACCCACTTCGCCGTTGCCCTGAAGTACGACCCCGACACGATGGCGGCGCCAAAGTGCGTCGCCAAAGGCGGCGACCATATTGCGTTGCGCATCCGCGAGGTCGCGCGCGAAAATGGTGTCGCGCTCGTGGAGAATCCGCCGTTGGCGCGGGCTCTCTTCGCTTCGGTCGAGATCGATCAGGAGGTTCCGACGGAACACTACCGCGCCGTAGCCGAGGTCATCAGCTTCGTTTGGAGGCTCAAGAAACGATGAACGCGCGCGTGCCTGCCGGATCGCTTCGGCCGCCGACGGCCCGGCGTGGGGCTGCGACGACCGGGGAGCGCACGGCCGTCGCCCCGGCGGAGGATGCCGCGGACCGGCGGCGGTCGCGCACGGCGCCCAGGCCGTTGTGGCAGGCGGCGGTCCCGCTCCTCCTGGGCGCGACCATCGGGGCGGGTCTCGTCACCATCGCCCGTCCGATCCTCGGCGGCGCCACGGTCGACGAGTTCTCCCTGACGCTCGCCGGGGGCGTCGTCCTTGCCGGCCTCGTTCTGGGCGCGGTGGCCCTGGCCATCTTCGCTGCGCGCGCGGGGCGGGCGCGGCGGACGGCCCTCCTTCTCGCGGCTGCGGACGACGCCCTGCCCGACGCCCGACTCGTCGTGGACGCACGCGGCGAGGTCCGCGCCGCGAACCTGGCGTTACGCACACTCCTGGGCGACGAGGAACCGCCCTCGCTTGCGCGGCTGCGGGCGTGGCTGTGCCGGGATGGGGACGCCGTGGCCGTCTTCACCGAAGTTGCCCGGGCCGCCTCCGATGAAGGCGGCGCTCGACGTGAAATCCTGCACGTCGACATGCATGGGCGCTCGCGATGCTTCGACCTTTCGGCCCATGCCCTGCTTGGAGAGCCGGGATGGGTGGTCTGGACGCTCCACGACGTCACCGAGCGCCGCAGTCTCTTCGACACGATGCGAGCGGAACAGCGCAAGCTCGCGGACTTCCTCGACAGCGCCCCGCTCGGCTTCTACTCCGTCGACGCCGACGGGCGGTTCCTCTATGTCAATGCCGGCTTGGCCACGCTCCTCGGCGTGGCGGCGTCCGACCTGGTGGACGGCAACTGGCGTCTGCACGACTTTCTGATCGAGCCGCCGCCATCCGGGACGCCGGCGCATACGCCCTTCGTCGGGCCGGTGCCGACCGATCAGGGCGATGCGGTCGTGCGGGGGGCGGGCGGTCGCCCCGTGCAGGTCAACATCACGCAGAGCGTCGTCCCGGGCGAAGTTCCGGGAACGCTGATGACCCGCTCCGTCGTGCGCGACCTCAGTCGCGAGCGCGAGTACGAGCAGGCGCTGCGCGCTTCGGAGCTGCGCTTCCAGCGTTTCTTCGAGGAGGCGCCCGTCGGCGTGGCGCTTCTCGACCACGAACTGCGGATCTCGGAGGCCAATCCGACCTTCGCCGCCCTGATCGGCCGGGAACGCAGCGAACTCGGCAGGATGCCGTTCGTGGATCTGGTGCGGGCGGCTGAGCGGATGGACCTCGCGGCGAAGCTGGCCGCGGCCGCCAGCGGCCGGAACGCCGGCACGCCGATAGAGGTGCCGCTCGCCGGCGGCGGCGAGCGCGCCTGGGCGATCTATGCCCGTCCCCTGGAGAGCGGTCCCGCCACGGGCCTCATGCTGCATCTGGTCGAGACGACGCACCAGAAGCGGCTCGAAGTGCAGTTCGCGCAGTCCCAGAAGATGCTGGCGGTGGGCCAGTTGGCCGGCGGCATCGCGCACGACTTCAACAATCTGCTCACCGCGATGATCGGCTTCTGCGACCTGCTGCTGCTGCGCCATCAGCCGGGCGACGCCTCGTTCGCGGACATCATGCAGATCAAGCAGAATGCCAACCGTGCCGCGAATCTCGTGCGGCAGCTGCTCGCATTCTCGCGGCAGCAGACCCTGCAGCCGCGTGTTCTGAACCTCACCGACACGCTCGCCGAACTGTCCAACCTGCTGCGGCGCCTGATTGGTGCCGGGATCGATCTCAGCATGCAGCACGGCCGCAATCTGGGGCTGGTCCGGGTCGATCAGATCCAGCTGGAACAGGTCATCATGAACCTCGCCGTCAACGGACGCGACGCGATGCCGAACGGCGGCGTGCTCACGATCCGGACTTCGAACGCGAGCTTCGCGACCGACAAGGTGGTGGGCCGCGAGACGATCCTGGCCGGAGACTATGTACTGATCGAGGTGATCGACACCGGCATGGGGATACCGAAGGAGAATCTGGACCGGATCTTCGAGCCGTTCTTCTCCACGAAGGAGGTGGGCACCGGCACCGGCCTCGGTCTCTCCACGGTCTACGGCATCGTCAAGCAGACGGACGGGTACGTGTTCGTCGAGAGCGAACCGGGAAAGGGAGCGCACTTCTCGATCTACCTTCCGCAGTACAAGGGCGAGGCCACCGTCGCTGGTCCGGCGAGGGCCGACGCGACGGCCGCCGATCTGACCGGGAACGGCACCGTGCTCCTGGTCGAGGACGAGGACCCGGTGCGCCTGTTCAGCGCGCGCGCGCTGCGGAACAAGGGGTACAAGGTGCTCGAGGCGCGCTCCGGGGATATGGCACTGCAGGTTCTGGAGAGCTCGCCCGAGCCGGTCGACGTGGTGGTGACGGATGTCGTCATGCCGCGCATGGATGGACCCACCCTGATCGGCAAGCTGCGCGAGCAGCGCCCGGACATCCGGATCATCTGCATCTCCGGCTACGCGGAAGGCGCCTTCCGGCAGAAGCTGGAGACCTTCACCGACATCCATTTCCTGCCCAAGCCCTTCAGCCTCCAGCAACTGGCGAGCAAGGTGAAGGACGTTCTCTCGGCCGGACGTTGAGGAACCGGCGCCGCACCGCGGAGGCCTAGACGATCCGTTCCCCCAGCGGGTGGCGGCCGGCCTTGTCCTCGACCTCGATCACCCAGAGGTCAGGGTCCCTGCGGACGGAGCGGTCGATATAGGCGTCCGCTTCCGCCGCGGGTACCGGCAGGGGGCCGGTTCCCCGCATCCATGCGGGTTCGCCGTCGGGCGCCCGGGTCTGCGTCAGTACCGTCGCGGACCCGTCGCGCAGATCGAGCCGGATCAGGATCGCTCCCGCATCCTCGTAGCCGCGCCGCAGCAGGGTCGCGGGAATGCCGTGTGCTGCCGCGGTCCGCAGGCAAGCCTGAACCAGCAGTTTCGCCTTCAGCATCGTCGCCTCCTCGAGTGCTGCCCTTCATGCGCTCCCCGACGGTGTGCCGCAAGCCGCCGAAGCGGAACCTCGGCGGGACGCCGGGCGTTGCACAGTCCGAGTGAAGGGCGCGCGGCGCGCCGCTGGCCGTCGGTCGCGCCGGGCAGCAGAAGGAGAGGGCAACGCAATGCCTGTGGGTACCGTGAAATGGTTCAACGCGACGAAGGGTTATGGCTTCATCCAGCCGGAGGGGGGTGGAAACGACGTTTTCGTCCATATTTCGGCCGTGGAACGCGCCGGTTTCGACACTCTGTCGGAGGGCCAGCGGCTCTCTTTCGAACTGGCGAAGGATCGTAACGGCAAGGCCGCGGCGGCAAACCTTCAGGAAGCGTGACAGGTGGCCGCGTAAGCGTTCGTTTCGCCTACGTGGTTAACTCAATGTTCAGTCTCGCGCATTAGCGTTTCGAAGCCGGGCGGATTTTCCGCCTGGCGTGTCTCACCTGTTGCGCGGGGCGTTTCGGTGCGGGTTCATCTCGCCGAACCACAGGCTTCTCGACCGTCAGCGCCCGTGCCGGACCCGGCCATTGCGCGGCCCCTGGTCGGTGGACGCTCCAAGACGTGGGCGGTGGTCCTCATCGCGGTGATGACGATGATACTGTCGGCGGCCGTGGATATCCGGGCAGACCGCCGTCATCAGACCAACCTCGCCAAGGCGATGGCCGAGAACCTGGCTTCGATTCTGGCACAGCACGTGGATGCGCTGATCGCGACGGCCTATGTCGAGATCGAGCACATCGAATCGGACACCGCGCGGCGCGGCGACACGGTCGCCGTACAAGCGTCCCTCGTACGCTCCGCTCGGCTCAATCCCATGCTGTCGGGCTTCGCGCTGTTCGACGCCGCGGGGCAACCCATGCACGGCGTAGGCCGCGTCTCTTCCCTGATGACGGACGGCGGCCCGTTGCCCGTAGCGCCATCCGGGGTTGTGCCCGCGGGTCCGGACGGTCTGATGCGCATCTGGAAGGCGCAGCGCAACGCCGGTGCCGACATCGTGGGTTACGTGGTCGCCTTCATGGAGCCGAACGCCCTGGAGCGGGTCGTCCAACTGTTCGATGTCGGGGCGAACGGGACGGCGACCTTGTGGCGCCGGGACGGGACCCTGCTGGTGCGCCATCCGATGCGTGCCGGGGACGCGGGCGAGGTGTTCCGGATCGAGGGGATAGGCGTCGAGGACGGCCCTCGGGCCGTCCTGCGGGCGTCGGTCGTCGACGGCAAGGCCCGTCTGTTCAGTGCGGCGCCGCTTACTCATGCGGACCTGTTCGTCTCCATCGGCGTCGCCGAGAGCGACTATCTCGAGGGCTGGTGGAAGCGTTCGACCGAGACGGCGACGACCACGGCGGGGATGGTCGTCCTGGTGTTCGGTCTGGGTCTCATGGTGGTCCGGCGCATCGGGTCGCAGGAGGCGACCGAGCGTGCGCTCCGTGCCGGCGAGCGGCGTCTCAGTCAGGCGCTCGAGGGAGCGCGCGATGCGGTCTGGGATTGGGACCTCGCAACCCGCGAGGTATTCCTGTCGCCGGCCTGGGACCGAATCGTCGGGCGCGTGGAACCCAGGCCCGCCCGCATGTCCTCGTTAACCGCGCAGATCCATCCCGACGACCTGCCGGCGGTAAACGAGGCCATGGCGGCGCATCTGCGCGGCGAGACGACGACCTACGAGGTGATTCACAGGATCCGGCACGGTTCGGGGCGGTGGATATGGCTTCAGGTGCGGGGCCGTGCCGTCCGCGCGCGGCGTGGCGGCATCGACCGGATCGTCGGCACGGCGACGGACGTCACGGAACGAAAGTCCGCCGAGGAGATGCTGGCCGCCAGCGAGCAACGGTTCCGGGACGTGGTCGATGCGATGGCCGACTGGGCCTGGGAAACGGATGCCGAACGCCGGGTGACCTGGATGGCGGATTCGGTCGAACGGGTAATCGGCATCCCCGTCTCGTGGCATATCGGCCGGCGCCGGGAGGAACTCGACATCATCGCCTCCGATCCGGCCAGCCTGAAGGCCATGCACGAGGCCATGGCTGAACTGAAACCGTTCCGGGATCTGCTCTATGCCCGTCGTACGCCGACGGGCGTGCGTTGGATTCAGGCCAGCGGCGTACCCCACTTCGATCCCGAGGGACGGTTCGCAGGCTATCGGGGCACGGCGCGCGACGTGACCGATCTGCGCCGCGCGCAGCACCTGCTGCGCGACGCGGTGGAGAGCATTCCCGCGGGCGTGCTCCTCTTCGATGCGGAGGATCGACTGGTTCTGACGAACCAGCGCAACAACGCCCTGCTGCCGGGACAGGCCGACCTGCATCGCTGGGGCGGTACCTTCGAAGAGATGCTGCGCGGCGCGCTGGCGCGCGGCCTACTTCCCGAGGCCCTGCCCGACCCGGAACGCTGGCTGAGGGCCAGAATGGAACGGCACAGGGCGGCGGACGGAGCGGTTTTGGTCCATTACGACGACCGGATCCTGGAGGTCTTCGAGCACCGTACGCATGACGGCGGCTGCCTGATGCTGCGCTTCGACGTGACGGAGCGGGAGCGGCTGGGCGAGCGTCTGCGCCAGGCGAAGGATGCGGCCGAGGCCGCGAACCGGGCCAAGTCGCAGTTCCTGGCGAACATGAGCCATGAACTTCGCACGCCGCTCAACGCCATCATCGGGTTCGCCCAGCTCCTCGAGGGGGAGTTGCTCGGGCCCCTGGGCAACCCGCGCTACCGCGAATATGCGGGCGACATCCGCGACAGCGGCGAGCATCTCCTGGCCATCATCGCCGATATCCTCGACCTGTCGCGGGTCGAGGCGGGTCGCATGGTACTGGAGC
>JBKBLL010000179.1:0-7768 GCA_046296375.1 Alphaproteobacteria bacterium
GCCCCCCCGGCCGCGCGCGCGCCCGCCACCACCGCGGCGCCGTCGGCGCGCGCCAGGGCGCCCTGGCCGATCACGATCAGCGGCCGTTCGGCCGCCTTCAGAACGTCGGCGAAGGGGTGCCGGCCCTCCGCGACCTCGGCCAGGCTCTGCGGACCGGCGCCGACATAGTCGTAGCGGTAGGTCAGGTCCGCCTGCGGCCCGACCACGCCGATCGTGACGCCGCCCGCCTTCCAGCGCTTGCGGATGCGGGCGTTGAGGACCGGCGCCTCGAGACGCGGATTGGTGCCCACCAACAGGATGGCGTCCGCGTCCTCGACCCCGGCGATACCCGGGTTGAAGACATAGCCCGCGCGCACCGCCGGATCGAGCTTCGCTCCGTCCTGGCGGCAGTCGAGGCTGGCGGAGCCTAGCGCCGTCATCAGGTCCTTCAGCGCCATCATCGACTCGCAGTCGGCGAGGTCGCCCGCGATCGCGGCGATCCGCTCGCCGGGCAGGCCGTCGAGCCGGGCGGCGATCGCCGCGAAGGCCTCGTCCCAGGTCGCCGGGCTGAGCTTGCCGTCCCGCCTGACATAGGGGCGATCGAGACGCTGGCGCCTCAGCCCGTCGCAGGCGAAGCGCGTCTTGTCGGAGATCCACTCCTCGTTGATCTCCTCGTTGATGCGCGGCAGGACGCGCAGCACCTCCATGCCGCGCGAATCGACGCGGATGCTGGAGCCGAGCGCGTCGAGCACGTCGACCGACTCGGTCTTGCGCAGCTCCCACGGGCGCGCCGCGAAGGCGTAGGGCTTGGAGGTCAGCGCACCGACCGGGCAGAGGTCGATGACGTTGCCCGAAAGCTCGGATGCGACCGCGCGCTCCAGGGAGCTGATCTCCATGTCCTCGCCGCGGAACAGTCCGCCGATGGCCGGCATGCCCGCCACCTCGTCGACGAAGCGCACGCAGCGCGTGCAGTGGATGCAGCGCGTCATGATCGTCTTGATCAGCGGGCCCATATACTTGTCGGGCACCGCGCGCTTGTTCTCGGCGAAGCGGCTGCGGTCCATGCCGTAGCCCATCGCCTGGTCCTGCAGATCGCACTCGCCGCCCTGATCGCAGATCGGGCAGTCGAGCGGGTGATTGATCAGCAGGAACTCCATCACGCCCTTGCGTGCCTTCAGCACCATGGGCGACTCGGTGAAGACCTCCATGTTCTCGCCGGCCGGCATGGCACAGGAGGCCGCCGGCTTGGGCGGCCCCGGCTTGATCTCGACCAGGCACATGCGGCAGTTGCCGGCGATCGACAGGCGCTCGTGATAGCAGAAGCGCGGAATCTCCTTGCCGGCCATCTCGCACGCCTGCAGCACCGTGCTGCCCGGCGGAACCTCGACCTCGATGCCGTCGACCTTGAGCTTTGGCATTGACCGTCCCTCAGGCCGCCCGGGCCCGGCCGCGATATTCCAGGATGCGCCGCTCCACCTCGGGCCGGAAGTGGCGGAACAGGCCCTGCACCGGCCATGCCGCGGCATCGCCGAGGGCGCAGATCGTGTGGCCTTCGATCTCCGAGCAGACGTCGAGCAGAAGATCGATCTCCTCGACCGTCGCGTTGCCGACGACCATACGCTCCATCACGCGCCAGACCCACCCGGTGCCCTCGCGGCAGGGGGTGCACTGGCCGCAGCTCTCGTGCATGTAGAACTTCGACAGGCGCGCGATGGCGCGCACGATGTCCGTGGACTTGTCCATGACGATGACGGCCGCGGTGCCGAGACCGCTGCGTTCGGCGCGCAGGCTGTCGAAATCCATGAGCACGGTGTCGCAGACCGCCTTCGGCAGCATCGGCGTCGACGAGCCGCCGGGGATGACCGCCAGCAGATTGTCCCAACCGCCGCGCACGCCGCCGCAATGCCGGTCGATAAGCTCCCGCAGCGGGATGCCCATCACCTCCTCGACGTTGCACGGCCGCTCCACATGGCCGGAGATGCAGAAGAGCTTGGTACCGGTGTTGTTCTCGCGGCCGAGGCCGGCGAACCAGGCGCCGCCGCGGCGCAGGATCTCGGGTGCGGCCGCGATCGTCTCGACGTTGTTCACCGTCGTCGGGCAGCCGTAGAGGCCGGCCATCGCCGGAAAGGGCGGCTTCAGCCGCGGCTGGCCCTTCTTGCCCTCCAGGCTCTCGATGAGGGCGGTCTCCTCGCCGCAGATGTAGGCGCCCGCGCCGCGATGCACGTAGCAGTCGAAGGCCCAGCCCGAGCCGCAGGCGTCCTTGCCGATCAGGCCCGCCTCATAGGCCTCGTCGACGGCCGCCTGGAGGTTCACGGCCTCCTGATAGAACTCGCCGCGGATGTAGATGTAGGCCGCGTGCGCGCCCATCGCGAAGCTGGCGAGCAGGCAGCCCTCGACCAGCTTGTGCGGGTCCCAGCGCATGATGTCCCGGTCCTTGCAGGTCCCCGGCTCGCCCTCGTCGGCGTTGACGACCAGATAGTGCGGGCGGCCGTCCGACTGCTTGGGCATGAACGACCATTTCAGGCCGGACGGGAAGCCGGCGCCGCCGCGGCCGCGCATGCCGGACTTCTTCATTTCGTCGATGATCCAGTCCCGGCCCTTCAGGAGGATGTCCTTCGTGCCGGCCCAGTCGCCGCGCCCGCGCGCGCCCGCCAGGCGCCAATCGTGGCGGCCATAGAGGTTGGTGAAGATCCTGTCCACATCCGCCAGCATCAAGCCTCTCCCGCCTCGAGCAGCGTCGTGAGGCCGCCGGCCGGCTCGCTGCCGCTGCGGCCGGTCTGCGATCCGGGCTTCGGTGTTTCGCCGCGCCGCAGCGCCTCGATGATGCGCTCCATCGCCGCCGCGTCGAGGTCCTCGTAGTAGTGGTCGCCGATCTGGATCATCGGGGCGTTGACGCAGGCGCCGAGGCACTCCGCCTCGACCAGCGTGAACAGGCCGTCGGGGGTCGTCTCACCCACCCGTACGCCGAGCGCGCGCTCGCATGCCGCGACGATCTCGTCGGAGCCGCGCAGCCAGCAGGGCGTCGTCGTGCAGACCTCGACGAGATACCGACCGACCGGGTGCAGCTTGAACATCGTATAGAAGGTGGCGACCTCCCAGACGCGGATCTCCGCCATCCCCAGCATGGACGCCACGTAGGGCACCGCCACGCGCGGCAGCCAGCCGCCGTTCTGGCGCTGGGCCAGATCGAGCAGCGGGATCACGGCGCTCTGCTGCCGGCCCTCGGGATATTTCGCGATGATCGTGCGTGCCTGGGCCATGTGCGCGTCGTCGAACGCGAAAGCGGCGGGCTGGCGCGGATCGTCCGCTTCTGGAAGGCCGGCTCCGCTCAACGATCGATCTCCCCGAAGACGACGTCCATGGCACCGAGGATGGCGACGCTGTCGGCCAGCATGTGGCCCTTGCTGCAGAAATCCATGCTCTGCAGATGCGTGAAGCCGGGTGCCCGGATGTAGCAGCGATAGGGCCGGTTGGTGCCGTCCGCCACCAGGTACACGCCGAACTCGCCCTTCGGCGCCTCGACGGCGGTATAGGTCTCGCCCTCGGGCACGTGGTAGCCCTCGGTGTAGAGCTTGAAGTGGTGGATGAGCGCCTCCATCGACCGCTTCATGTCGCCGCGGCGCGGCGGCGTCATCTTGTGGTTCTCGACCATCACCGGCCCTTCCGGCATCTGGTCCAGGCACTGCCCGATGATCCGCAAACTCTGGCGCATCTCCTCGACCCGGACGAGGAAGCGGTCGTAGCAGTCGCCGGCCTTGCCGATCGGCACGTCGAAATCCATGCGCTCGTAGACGTCGTAGGGCTGCGCCCTGCGCAGATCCCACGGCACGCCCGAGCCGCGCAGCATCGGGCCGGAGAAGCCCCAGTCCAGCGCGTCGCGCGCCGACACGATGCCGATGTCGACCGTGCGCTGCTTGAAGATGCGGTTCTCGTTGAGCAGGGCCTCGAGGTCGTCGATGAACTTCGGGAACTGCTCCGCCCACCGCCGGACGTCCTCGACGAGGCCGGCCGGGATGTCCTGGTGGACGCCGCCCGGACGGAAATAGGCGGCGTGCAGGCGCGCCCCGCTCGCCCGCTCGTAGAACTCCATCAGGATCTCGCGCTGCTCGAAGCCCCAGAGCAGCGGCGTCATCGCGCCCACGTCGAGCGCGAAGGCGGTCAGGTTCAGCAGATGGTTGAGGACCCGGCTGATCTCAGAGAACAGGACGCGGATATACTGGCCCCGCTCGGGGACCGTGACGCCGAGCAGCTTCTCGACCGCCAGAGCGTAGGCATGCTCCTGGTTCATCGGCGCGACATAGTCGAGCCGGTCGAAATAGGGCAGCGCCTGCAGGTAGGTCTTGTACTCGATCAGCTTCTCGGTGCCGCGGTGCAGCAGGCCGATATGCGGGTCGATCCGGTCGACGACCTCGCCGTCCATTTCCATGACCATGCGCAGCACGCCGTGCGCGGCCGGGTGCTGCGGGCCGAAATTGAGGGTGTAGTGCCGGATCAGGGCTTCGGGCATCAGGTCTGCTTTCCTTCCGGAAGCGTGACCGTCGCCTTTTCGTCACCGGCGAGGAGCTGCCGCGATCCCTCCCACGGGCTCAGGAAGTCGAAGCTCCTGAACTCCTGCGTGAGGTTCACCGGCTCGTAGACGACGCGCTTCTGGTCGGGGTCGTAGCGGACCTCGACATAGCCGGTCAACGGGAAGTCCTTGCGCAGCGGATGGCCCTCGAAACCGTAGTCGGTGAGCAGGCGCCGCAGGTCCGGATGGTCGGAGAAGAACACGCCGAACAGGTCCCAGGTCTCGCGCTCGTACCAGCCGGCCGAACTGAAGACGCCGGTGACGGAGGGGACCGGCGTCTCCTCGTCCGCGGCCACTTTCACCCGGATCCGCTGATTGTGGCGGTGGCTCAGCAGGTTGTAGACGACTTCGAACCGCCGCTCGCGCTCCGGATAGTCGGCGCCGCAGATCGAGACGAGCTGCCGGAAATGGCAGTTCGAATCGTCGCGCAGGAAGGTCAGCACCCGGACGATCGCGCTCGCCCGCGTCCAGACGACGAGTTCGCCGGTCCGGTCGTCGGTCCGATCGACGTCCTCGGGCAGCGACGCGGCGATATGCTCCGCGAGCTCGATCAGCGCCTGGTCCATACCGCCTCGCCTATCGCCGGATCGTGCCGGTCCGCTGGATCTTCTTCTGCAGCAGGAGAATGCCGTAGAGCAGCGCCTCGGCGGTCGGGGGGCAGCCCGGGACATAGACGTCGACCGGAACGATGCGGTCGCAGCCGCGCACCACCGAATAGGAATAGTGATAATAGCCGCCGCCATTGGCGCAGGAGCCCATCGAGATGACCCAGCGCGGCTCCGCCATCTGGTCGTAGACCTTGCGCAGGGCGGGCGCCATCTTGTTGCAGAGGGTGCCGGCCACGATCATCACGTCGGACTGCCGCGGGCTGGGTCGGAAGACGATGCCGAACCGGTCGAGGTCGTAGCGCGAAGCGGCCGTGTGCATCATCTCCACCGCGCAGCAGGCCAGGCCGAACGTCATCGGCCAGAGAGAGCCGGTGCGCGCCCAGTTCACCAGCTTCTCCGCACTGGCGACGATGAAGCCCTTGTCCTGGAGTTCGTCCGTCACGCCGCGCAGGAGCGCGTTCTGCTCGGGGCCGGGCCGCAGCACCCCGCCCGTCGCGGGGCCGCCGACGGCGGCCGTGTCGGTCCGTTCTACTCCCATTCCAGCGCCCCCTTCTTCCACTCGTATACGAAGCCTACGGTGAGGATGCCGAGGAAAATCATCATCGACCAGAAGCCCAGCATGCCGATTCCGCCCAGGGACACCGCCCAGGGGAACAGGAACACCACTTCGAGGTCGAAGATGATGAAGAGGATCGCGACGAGGTAGAATCGGACGTCGAACTTGGACCGGGAGTCGGAAAAGGCCTCGAAGCCGCACTCGTAGGCGGACACCTTCTCCGGGTCGGGATTCTGCGGCGCCACGATCAGCGAGGCGACGATCGCAGCGCCGGCGACGACCACGGCGATCCCGAGAAAGATCAGGATCGGGAGGTATTTGAGTAGGAGGTCTTCCATGGGTACAGGCACCGGCGGACGCTACGCTCCTGGCTCCCGAACCCGAACCCGGGCCCGGCGTGGCGACGGATCTCGTTCCGCGGATGCCCGCGAAACGCGGACGGCCACGTAGGGAGCGGCGGCGACTTCGGGGGCTACCGAACGATGCGTCCACGGAATGGCGAGAGTGACGGGACTCGAACCCGCGACCTCCGGCGTGACAGGCCGGCGCTCTAACCGACTGAGCTACACCCCCGCAACCGTCGTAGAGACGGAGCGTGTACCTAGTACCCCCGTCGCCGGCTGTCAACCGCTCGCGCGGCCTCGTCCGGCGCATCGGCCACCGCGAAAACCGGGGTATCGTTGACATCGCCCCGGCCGCCGCCGACCATGGCGGGGCTTATGGCACCGACCGACCGTCGCCGCAAGAGGCGATGTCGCGGAGGACCTCCCGGGATGCGCGAAGACCCTTTCCTGATCGGTGACGGCGCCGGCTTCTCGGGCGACCGCCTGGACGCGCCGGGGCCGGTGGTCGACACGCTGATCGCCTCCGGACGGCCGGCGGCCATGATGTTCGAGGTCCTCGCCGAACGGACGCTGGCGCTGGCCCAGCTGGCGCGCCGCAGCGATCCGGATGCGGGCTACGAGCCGATGCTGGACGCCCTCATCCGCCCGATACTGAAGCGCTGCGTCGCACACGCCATTCCCATCGTCGGCAATTTCGGCGCCGCCAACCCGATGGGTGCGGCGCGCCTTCTCCATCGTATCGCCCGCGAGGAGGGGATCCCGGCGCTGACGGTCGGCGTCGTCGGTGGCGACGACCTGCGCGGAACGGTCGCACCGGAAGACATGGCGCTCTGGGAGGCGGACAAGGCCATCGACCTGGCCCGGACCGAGATTATCGCTGCCAACGCCTATCTCGGCGCCTTCCCGATCGCGGAGGCGCTCGGCCGCGGCGCCCAGGTCGTCGTGACCGGCCGGGTCGCCGATCCGGCGCTCGCGCTCGGCCCGCTCATCCACCATTTCGGCTGGGCCGAAACCGACTGGGACCGGCTCGCCGCCGGCACGCTCGTCGGCCATCTCCTCGAATGCGGCGCCCAGGTGACGGGCGGCTATTTCGGCGACCCCGGATGGAAGGACATACCCGATCCGGCCGATATCGGCTTTCCCATCGCCGAGGTCTCCTCCGACGGGAGCGCCGTCATCACCAAGGCCGCCGGTACCGGCGGCCTCGTCAGCGCGCGGACGGTCAAGGAGCAGATCCTCTACGAGATGCACGATCCGGCCGGCTATCTGACGCCCGACGTCGTGCTCGACGTGACGGGCGTCGACGTGACCGAGGTCGGTCGCGACCGGGTCCGCGTGAGCGGTGCGCGCGGCCGCCCCCGGCCCGCCACGCTGAAGGTCACCGCCAGCGTCGACGGCGGCTGGCTCGGCGAGGGAGAGATCACCTATGCCGGCATCAACGCCCTGGCGCGCGCGCGCATGGCCGGCGACACGGTGCTGGAGCGCGTCCGCCGGCTCGGGCTCGACTGCGAGGCGCGCTACGACCTGATCGGCTATGCCTCGGACTTCGACGGCGATACCGGCGCGATGCGCCGGGCCGCGGCGCCCGAACCGGCCGAGGTGCGGCTGCGCGTGGCCGCACGCAGCGCCGACCGCGCCGTCGCCGACCGTGTCGGCCGCGAGGTCCTGGCTCTCTACTGCTGCGGTCCGGCCGGCGGCGGTGGCGTGCGCTGGG
>JBKBLL010000180.1:0-7722 GCA_046296375.1 Alphaproteobacteria bacterium
CGGCCGCCGTGGCGCGTGCCTCCTCCTCCGCCGCGTCCGCCGCCGCTGCGCGCGCGGCGGCGTCGCCCGACTCTGCCACGCGCGCCCGCGCCTCCGCCTCCGTCACGCGCGGCGCCGGGTCCGCCTGCAGCGCCGCCAGCCGCCCCCCCGCCTCCGCCGCTCGTGCGCCGCCTATGCCGCCCGCGTCGCCTGCCACCGCGACGTTGGCCACCGAGCAGCCGCCCCACGTGTCGAGCGCCGGCCGCCAGCAGCGCTGGGCGTCGTCCCAGGCGTGATCGGCGCCGATCTGGCGCGTCGTCTGCACGTGCGGCACGACGCCCTCGTGCAGCAGCACGATATCGGCATCGACGGACCCGCCGTCCCAGGTGACCCGCTCCGGCCGGTCCAGCCCCTCGACGGCCAGGCCGCGAACGCCCGAGACGATGGGCACGCCCTCGGCTTTGAGCCGCCGCCGCAGGGCCCGGCCCTTGGCGATGTAGCCGGGCGCGCGCCGCGCCCGGAACAGGTGGCGCGCCGCCGACAGATAGTCCGCCAGGCGCGTTCGCTCGAGGACGGACACGACCTCGGCCCCGGCGTCGACGAGCTGCACCGCAACCAGCAGCAACAGCGGCCCGGAACCGGCCAGCGCGACCCGCCCCTCCGGCACGAGCCCGGCGGACTTGAGCAGCACCTGGGCGGCACCGGCCCCCATCACCCCGGGCATCGTCCAGCCGGGCACGGGGACGGGACGCTCCATCGCGCCCGGCGCCAGGATCACCCGCTTGGCCGCAAGCCGTTCGGCGCAACCGTCCACCGTGACCGCGACCCCTACCTCCTCCGCCTCGGGCGCCAGTTGGAAGACGGATGCCGACGGCAGGTAGAGTGCGGCCGACCGGCGCAGTTCGCGCACCAGCTGCGCCCCATAGGCATAGTCGTCGCCCAGCAGCTCCATGTCGCCCGGACGACGCGCCGCGAGGCTCTCGATGCTGCGATAAATCTGGCCGCCCGGCTCCGCCTGCTCGTCGACCAGCAGGGTCGAGAGACCGCACTCGGCCGCCGTAGCCGCCGCCGCCATGCCGGCGGGCCCGGCGCCCACGACGATGAGGTCGAGAAGGCGTTTCATCTGCGGCGGGTCCTTCTTCCGCGTCCCTGGCTTCCGTGCCTCTGGCTTCCGCGCTTCAGGGGGTGAACTCACGCCCCGGCTCCGGCTCGAATTCGCGCGCCCCCCGCTGGCGTCGCACGGTCATGCCCTCGCGCACCGGCACGAGGCAGGCCTGACGGTTCGGCTCCCCGTCGATCTCGACCAGGCATTCGAAACAGACGCCCATCATGCACCAGGGTGCGCGCGGCCGGCCGCTCAGCGCCGTCGTTCGGAACCAGGGCAACCCCGTGGCGAGGAGTGCCGCCGCCACCGTATCGCCCTCCGCGACCGTGACCGGCTCGTCCTCGACCAGCAGCGTCACCGCCTGGCGGGCCACCTTATGCCGCCGCCTGAACATCGAACCTCGCCGTGCCGAACGTCTCGAACCCCTCCTCGACGCGCCCCTCCAGGATCCAGTCGGGCAGACGCCGGGCATGCACCGCCGCCAGGGTCACGCCGCTGTGCATGGTGGCGACGAAGGCCCCCGGGCAGCTTTCCGACTCCGCGTAGATGGGAAACTTGTCCGGCGGCAGAACCCGCAGCGCGCCCCAGGTCCGCACCAACCGCAGCCGCGCGAGCGCGGGGAAAATGCGCACCGCCCGGGCCGCCATCGTGCGGGATACGTCGAGCGTGGTGCCGTCGTCGAAGCCGACATCCTCGTTGGAATTGCCGATCATCACGGACCCCTCGACCGTCTGCCGCACGCTGGATATGGGCATCGGCAGGAAGCGGCGCACCCGCTCCGTGACCAGGACCTGTCCGCGTTCCGGCTGGGTCGGTACCGTCAGCCCGACCATCGGGGCAAGCCGCGGAATCCCGTGTCCGGCGGCGAGCACCACCTTCCCCGCCGCGACGTCGCCGCCGGCCGTCTTCAGGACGAAGCCGCCCGATCCGTCCGGGGAGATGCTCTCCACCCGATGCTCGGAGAGATAGCGCCCGCCGGCGCCCGCGAAGCCGGCATGCATGGCGCGCAGCAGCCGCAGCGGCGTCACGTGCCCGTCGTGCGGGCACCAGGAGCCCCCCGTCACCTCGCGCCCCAGCGTGACACCCGGAAGGGCCGTTTCCACGTCGCGCCGGCTCACCATATCGCCGTCATAGCGCCCCGGCCCGGCCTGCTGGCGCAGATGGCCGATCACCCGGCTCTGGTTCTCGTACTCGGCGTCGCCGAGACAGAGCGTGAGGCCGCCGGGCTTCTCGTACGCGACGTCGATCCCCGCCGTCTCCCGCAGTTCGGCGGCGAAGTCGGGATAGAGGTCGGCCGACTGGCGCGTCCAGTCGGCATAGCGCTGCATGCCCAAACCCTTGGTCTGCACCCAGACCAGCCCGAAATTGCCGCGCGCGGCGCGGAAGGCCGTGTCGCCCTCGTCCAGGATGGCGACCGCCGCGCCGCGGCTCGCCAAGCCATAGCCGATCGCCGCGCCGACCATGCCGCCGCCGACGACGGCAATATCCACCGTTTGCATGGCCGCCCGCCATGTTGCGTAACGCCAGAGGGAACGATGTGCCGAGGCGCCGCGGGTGTCAAACCGCGGACCCCCGTACCGTCTCTCCTTGCGCCTATTCCGCCGCCGCCGGGAGCGCCGGCGGCCGCCAGCGCAGGACCGGCCTGCGGGCGGCGCGCGTCTCGTCCAGGCGGCGGCGCGGGCTGAACCGCGGCGCCTGCCGGAAGTGCTCCGCATCACCGGACTTGGCCCGCGCGACGAGGGCGCGCATCACCTCGATGAACTGGTCGAGGCTCTCCTTGCTCTCGGTCTCGGTCGGCTCGATCAGCATCGCGCCGTGGACGACCAGCGGGAAGTACATGGTCATCGGGTGGAAGCCCTCGTCGATCATCGCCTTGGCGAAGTCGAGGGTGGTGACGCCCGTCCCCTTCAGGAAACCGTCGTCGAACAGCGCCTCGTGCATGCAGGGGCCGGGGTACGGCGCCGTCATCACGTCCTTCAGGCGCGCCATGACGTAGTTGGCGTTCAGCATTGTGTTGCCCGAGACCTGGCGCAGGCCGTCGCCGCCATGGCTCATCATGTAGGCGAGCGCCCGCACGAACATGCCCATCTGGCCGTGGAAGCCCTTCATCCGGCCGAACGGCCGGGACGAGCGGTCGTGCTCGACCAAGCGCCGGGTGTCGCCGTCGGCCACGACCCAGGGATAGGGCGCGAACGGCGCCAGCGCCTTCGACAGGACGACGGGCCCGCTGCCGGGACCGCCGCCGCCGTGCGGCGTGGAGAAGGTCTTGTGCAGGTTGATGTGCATCGCGTCGATGCCGAGGTCGCCCGGCCGCACGCGGCCGACGAGCGCGTTGAAGTTGGCGCCGTCGCAATAGAAGAAGGCGCCGACCTCGTGCACGCGCTTCGCGATGTCGACGATGTCACGCTCGAACACGCCGCAGGTGTTCGGGTTGGTCAGCATGATTGCGGCCACGTCGGGGCCGAGCTTCTTCTCCAGTGCCGACAGGTCGACGCGACCGTCCTCGCGCTCCGGGATGTCGTCGACGACATAGCCGATCGCCGCCGCGGTGGCGGGGTTGGTGCCGTGCGCCGAGGACGGTACGAGCACCCGCCTGCGCGGATCCTTGCGGTCCTCCAGGGCGGCGCGGATCGCCATCATGCCGCAGAGTTCGCCGTGGGCGCCGGCGCCCGGCGACATCGCGACTGCGGGCATGCCCGTCAGCACCTTCAGCCAGTGCGCCAGCGTGTCGATCAGTTCGAGCGCGCCCTGGACGGTGCTCTCCGGCTGGAGCGGGTGGATGTCGGAAAAGCCCGGAAGCCGCGCCATCTTCTCGTTGAGGCGCGGGTTGTGCTTCATCGTGCACGAACCGAGCGGGTAGAGGCCGGCGTCGATCGCGTAGTTCTTCTGCGACAGCCGCGTGTAGTGGCGGATGACCTGGGGCTCGGACAGACCCGGCAGGCCCACGCCACCGCGCCGCTCCAGCCCGCCGAGGCGGGTCTTCACCTTCGGCGGCTCGGGCAGGTCGACCCCGGAGCGGTCGCGCTCACCCATCTCGAACAATAGCGGCTCCTCGAGCTGGAGCCCGCGATTGCCGGTGATCGTCGCTTCCTCCGAACCGGCGGAGGGTGCGGCGGGGCGGGTCGCACGTCCTTCGTTCAGCATCACAGGATCTCCCGGAGCGCGGCGGCGAACGCGTCCATGTCTTCGGTCGTGTTGGTTTCCGTCGCGGCCACCAGCAGCAGGTCGGCCAGTTCGGGCCGGTCGGGATAGAGCCGCGACGCGGGCACGCCGCCGAGAATCCCCTTCTCTGCCAGAGCCTCGACCACCTCGACCGCCGGCTTTCGCAGGCGGACGGTGAATTCGTTGAAGAAGCTTGCGTTCAGCACCGCCGCGCCGTCGACGGCGTCGAGCCGGTCGGCCAGCTGCACTGCAGCCACATGGTTCAGGGCGGCCAGACGGGCGAACCCGGTCTCGCCGAGAAGACTCATGTGGATTGTGAATGCGAGGGCACAAAGTCCTGAATTCGTGCAGATGTTGCTGGTCGCCTTCTCACGCCGGATGTGCTGCTCTCGGGTCGAGAGCGTCAGCACGAAGCCGCGCTTGCCGTCCGCATCGACCGTCTCGCCGCAGACCCGGCCGGGCATCTGGCGGATCAGCTTCTCGCGGGTCGCGAACAGCCCGACATAGGGACCGCCGAAGTTCAGGGCGTTGCCGATCGACTGGCCTTCGGCCGCGACGATGTCGGCGCCCATTTCGCCCGGCGGCTTCAGTGCGCCGAGCGCGACGAACTCCGTCACCACGACGACGAGGAGCGCCCCTTTGGCGTGGCAGGTCTCGGCCAGCTTCGTCCAGTCTCGGATATGGCCGAACACGTCGGGATACTGGACGACCACGCAGGAGGTGCGCTCGTCGATGCGCGACGCCAGATCTTCCGTCCCCGCGACGTCCGGACCGGCACAGTCGAGGTCGAAGCCGATGAAGCGCGCGAGGGTCTCGGTCACCTCGCGATAATGCGGGTGCAGTCCGCCCGAGATGATGGCGCGATGCCGCCGCGTCGTGCGGTTGGCCATCATGACGGCCTCCGCACAGGAGGTGGCGCCGTCATACATCGAGGCGTTGGCCACCTCCATGCCGGTCGCCAGGGCCACCTGCGTCTGGAACTCGAACAGATACTGCAGCGTGCCCTGGGTGATCTCGGGCTGGTAGGGAGTGTAGGAGGTCAGGAACTCGCCGCGCTGGATCAGATGGTCGACCGCCGCCGGGACGTGGTGGCGGTAGGCGCCGGCACCGAGGAAGCTGGGCACGGAGCCCGCCGGCACGTTGCGCGCCGCCATCGTCGCCAGACGCCGCTCCACCTGGAGTTCGCCGCTGAACGGCGGCAGGTCGAAGGGCTCCGTCTTCAGCACGTCGTCGGGAACGTCCGAGAACAGGTTCTCGACCGAGGCGGCTCCGATCGTGCCGAGCATGGCCCGGCGGTCGTCCTCCGTCAGGGGGAGATAGCGCATCAGGCCAGGCCCTCGACGAAAGCCTTGTAGGACGCCTCGTCCATCAGGTCGTCGAGTTCCGCCGGATCGGAAAGCCTAATCCTGTAGAACCAGCCCTCGCCCATCGCGGATTCGTTGACCGTCGCGGGCGCGTCGGCCAGCGCCTCGTTGATCTCCACCACCTCGCCGGACACGGGCGCATAGACGTCGCTCGCGGCCTTGACGGATTCGACCACGGCCGCCTCGTCCTTCTGGGCGACCTCACGCCCCAGCTCGGGCAGTTCGACATACACGACGTCGCCCAGCTGGCCCTGGGCGTAGTCGGTGATGCCGACCGTCCCGATTCCGTCCTCGACGCTGATCCACTCGTGGTCTTCCGTGTAATAGACGTCGGCCATGTCCTGTGTCCCTCCGGCGCCTGATGCGCGGTGATCGTTACTTGCCCTTGAAGTAGCCGTGCGGCACGAACGGCATGGCCGCCACCTCCGCCGGACGCGGCGCACCGCGAACCAGCAGAGACACGGCCGTTCCGGCCCGCGCCATGTCGGTCTGCACGTAGCCCATGCCGACGGGGCCGCCGGCACTGGGGCCGAAGCCGCCGCTGGTCACCTCCCCGACCGGAGCGCCGCCGGCATCGACGATCGGGGTGTGCTCGCGTGCGACCACGCGCCCCTCCGGCCGGATGCCGACGCGCCTGCGTGCGACGCCGCCGACGAGTTGGGTGCGGATCGCGGCATCGCCGGGGAACCCGCCCGCTTCCCGCCGGCGCCTGGAGATCGTCCAGGCGAGGCCCGCTTCGATCGGGGTGGTCGTCGCGTCGATGTCGTGACCGTAGAGGCAGAGCCCCGCCTCGAGGCGCAGGGAGTCGCGCGCCCCCAGGCCCGCCGGCTCGACTTCCGGCTCGGCCAGCAGACCGCGGGCCAGGGCCTCCGCGTCGCGGGCCGGCACGGAAATCTCGAACCCGTCTTCGCCGGTATAGCCGGAGCGGGTGACGAAGCAGGCGAACCCACTCAGGCGGAGTCCGGCGGCACCCATGAACGGCATCGCCCGGACCGCCTCGCCGGCCAGCCGCGCCATCACCTCGACGGCCGCAGGACCCTGCAGGGCCAGCAGGGCATGGTCCTCGAGATAGGCGAGCGGCACGTCGGAGGGCAGGCCGGCGCGCATGTGCGCGAGGTCGGCTTCCTTGCAGCCGGCGTTGACCACGACGAACAGGCCGTCCTCCAGGCGGGTCACCATCAGGTCGTCCAGGATGCCGCCGGCGTCGTTCGTGAACATCGTGTAGCGCATGCGCAAGGGCGCCAGCGCCTGCAGGTCGCCCGGAACGAGCGCCTCCAGCGCCGCGGCCGCGGCGGCACCGGCCAGACGCACCTGCCCCATGTGCGACACGTCGAACAGCGACGCCGCGGCCCGGGTGTGCAGGTGTTCCTTGATGATCCCAGCGGGATACTGCACCGGCATGGCATAGCCCGCGAAGGGCACCATCTTGCCGCCGAGTTCGCGGTGCAGCGCGTCGAGGGGGGTGGTCCTGAGGGTTTCGTCTGGCGATTGGCTCACAGATCCTCCGGAGACGGACGAGTCGGGGCGCCATTCGCCTCGAACCAGCGTCCGCCCCCTCTGTCCCAGGACCTGAAAGAATCACCGCCCGTCCGAAGCGCGGATGCGCGGCTTACATCTTCGGTGAGGCAGGGCCGAATGCCGTGCCTGCTTTCCAGAGGTGCCTCCGACGACGGTCCTTTTGCCTGAGAGTTTCCGGGGCGGTTGCTCCTTCGGCGCCTTCCAGCCTTGCGGGCCGAACGGTCTCTCCCGTCGCCATCTGCGGCGTGTGAGAGCCTAGAGACCCGGCCGGGAAAGTCAACTCGGGGCATGGCCGCAGCGTTCCAAAAAGGCACGAGCGCCCTCACATGAGACAGGTTCAGGGAGACACGCGCCATGCCACGTGACACAGGTCCGCAGACCACGCTGCGGAGCCCGCAAGACCTTATCGCCGCCGGACTCGTCGATCCCGCGGACGCGCCGGACCTCGATCGCCTGTCGGCCGCCTTCGCGGTCGCGGTCACCCCCGCCATGGTGGCGGCGATCCGTCCGGGCGACCCGGCCGACCCGGTGGCGCGCCAGTTCGTGCCCGCGGCCGAAGAACTGGACGTCCGGCCCGAGGAACTGGCGGACCCG
>JBKBLL010000181.1:0-7632 GCA_046296375.1 Alphaproteobacteria bacterium
CCCGCCCGCAGGACGCTCGAGGCCTATTGGCGCGGCGTCCTGCTGGTGCCCGAGCGCGAGCTGTTCGTTGCGCGCCTGGACGGCGTGGCCTGCGGCTCCGCCCAGCTCGTCAAGTCGCCGCGCAACAACGAGGCGCAGCGCTATCTGGGCTATATGCAGAGCGAGTTCGTGGCGCCCTGGGCGCGGGGACACGGTCTGGCGCGCATGCTGGTCGAGGCGGTGGAGGCGCGCGCCCGGTCCGAGGGGCTGCGCATCCTCAATCTCGACGTGCGCGAAACCCAGACGGCCGCGATCAAGCTCTACGAGACGCTCGGCTTCACCCATTGGGGAACCCATCCGCATTATGCCCGCGTGCGGGGGCAGGACGTGGCGGGACTTTTCTTCTACAAGGAACTCAGCCGCCGCAGAGACGCAGAGCCATGATCCTGTTCCCCGCCATCGACCTCAAGGACGGCAAGTGCGTCCGTCTGCTCCGCGGCGACATGGGGCAGGTCACCGTCTTCAACGAGGACCCCGCCGCACAGGCCCGGACCTTTGCCGGCCAGGGCTTCGACTGGCTGCATCTCGTAGACCTGAACGGCGCGGTGGAGGGGCACCCGGTCAACGGCGAGGCGGTGTCGGGGATCCTCGCGGCGGTCGACATCCCGGTGCAGCTTGGCGGCGGCATCCGCGACATGGCGACGATCGAGATGTGGCTCGATCGCGGGGTGCGGCGGGTCATCCTGGGTACGATCGCGGCGCGCGATCCCGATTTCGTCCGCGAGGCGTGTCGCCGCTTCCCCGAGCGCATCGTCGTCAGCATCGACGCCCGCGACGGCATGGTCGCGGTCGAAGGCTGGACGCAGACCTCGCAGGTGAAGGCGCTCGACCTCGCGCTGCGCTTCGAGGATGCGGGCGTGGCCGCCATCGTCTTCACCGACATCGACCGCGACGGGGCCATGGGCGGCGTCAACGTCGACGCCACGGTCGATCTCGCCTGGGCGCTCACGACCCCGGTGATCGCGTCCGGCGGCGTCTCCTCGCTCGTCGATCTGCGCGCGCTGAAGGAGCAGGAGAAGGCCGGCATCGAAGGAGTGATCTCCGGCCGCGCCCTCTATGACGGCCGGATCGATCCGGTCGCCGCACTGGCGCTGCTGCGCCAGGGGAGCCGAGAGTCGTGCTGAAGGTCCGCATCATCCCCTGTCTCGACGTTCATGCCGGGCGCGTGGTCAAGGGCGTGCGGTTCGTCGATCTGCGCGACGCCGGCGATCCGGTCGAGCAGGCGCGCGTCTATGATGCCGCCGGCGCCGACGAGCTCTGCTTCCTCGACATCAGCGCCAGCCACGAGAACCGCGACACGCTCTACGACGTGGTGCGCGGCACGGCCGAACAGTGCTTCATGCCGCTGACCGTCGGCGGCGGCGTGCGCACGGTGGAGGACATCCGACGCCTGCTGCTCGCGGGCGCCGACAAGGTGTCGATCAACACGGCGGCCGTGACGCGGCCCGACTTCGTCCGCGAGGGCGCGGAGAAGTTCGGAAGCCAGTGCATCGTCGTTGCGATGGACGCGAAGCAGGTGGCGCCCGGCCGCTGGGAGGTCTTCACCCATGGCGGCCGCCGCGAGACCGGCCTGGAGGCGATCGGCTGGGCGCGGCGCATGGTCGAACTGGGGGCCGGCGAGATCCTGCTGACCTCGATGGACCGCGACGGGACGCGCCAGGGCTTCGACAATGCGCTGACACGAGCGGTCTCCGATGCGGTCGGGGTGCCGGTCATCGCCTCCGGTGGCGTCGGCAGCCTGGATCATCTGGTCGACGGCGTGCGCGAGGGTCATGCGGCCGCGGTCCTGGCGGCCTCGATCTTCCATTTCGGCGAGTTCTCGATCGGGCAGGCCAAGGCGCATATGCGCGCGGCCGGCATCGCGGTGCGGGAGGAGGCGGCGCATGGCTGACGCGTCGAGCGGTCCGGACAGCGCCGTCCTGGAGCGCCTGTCCGAGGTCATCCGGGCGCGCCGCGGTGCCGACCCGGCATCGTCGCGCACCGCGCGCCTGTTCGCCGCCGGCACCGCCAAGATCGCCCAGAAGGTCGGCGAGGAGGCGGTCGAGACGGTCATCGAGGCGCTGCGCGACGACCGCGAGCGCCTCGTAGCGGAGAGTGCCGACCTGCTCTACCACCTGCTCGTACTGTGGGCCGACCGCGACATCGCGCCGGCCGAGATCTGGCGCGAACTCGCGCGGCGCGAGGGCGTCCCCGACCCGCGCGAAGGCCGCTGACGCCGTTTCGCCGGCGCCCTACTCGCCCATCCCCGTGCGCCCACCACGCCTCTGGCAGTCGATCTGGCGGATCACGACGACGCCGTGGCCCGGCAGGTCGCATTCCACCATCGTGTCGCGCATGGCGCGGCGTTCCTGCTCTGCCGGATCGCCGGGCAGGGGGCGCTGGGCGGCGCATCCCGCGAGGAGCGCCAGGGTCAGGGCGAGGGCGGCCAACGGGCGCATGACGGGCTCCTGCATGACGGGCGCCTTCGGGCGCCGCGTCTCCCGATGAATGCCGCACCGCCGCGCGCGCGGCAAGGGCGGGGGCGCGTCGGCGCTTGCGCCTTTCCTCCGCCGCCGACCGCGTTAAGCTGGCCCGGACAGCGAGGGGAGGCGAGGACGATGCAGAAGCGGGTGGCGGTCGTCGGGGCGGGCGTGGTCGGGATCTGCTGCGCGCTGCAGCTGCGGCGCGACGGACACGCGGTCACGGTCTACGACCCGGAGGCTCCGGGTACGCAGACCTCGTTCGGCAATGCCGGTGCGATCAGCAGCCAGTCCTGCATCCCGATGTCGGGGCCGGGGATCCTGAAGAAGGTGCCCGGCTGGCTGATGGACCCGCTCGGTCCGCTCGCCATCCGCATGGCCTATCTGCCGCGCGTGGCGCCGTGGCTCGCCCGCTTCGTCGCGGCCGGCCGGCGCGAACGGGTGCTGGAGCAGGTGAAGGCCCTGCGCGCGCTGCATACGCCCGCACTCGACGCGCATCGGGATCTGGCGGCGCTGGCCGGCGCCGGCGGCCTGATCCAGCAGAATGGCGGCCTCTACGTCTACGAGACCGGCGCCGCCTTCGCCGCCGATGCCGGCAACCGCGCGCTGATGCGCGCGCACGGCGTCGAACTCCACGAACTCGACGCGCACGAACTGCGCCAGATGGAGCCCGCGCTGGCGCCGATCTTCCGCCATGCCGTCTTCCTGCCGACCGGCGCCCACACGCTCGATCCCGGCGGGCTGGTGCAGGCCTATGCCGCCGCACTGCAGCGCGAGGGCGGCGAAATCCGGCGCGAGAAGGTGCTGGGCTTCGCGACCGGAGCCGACGGCGTGACGGCCCTGCGCACCGACGCCGGAGAGCGGCCCGCCGACGCCTTCGTGATCGCCGCCGGCGCCTGGTCGCACCGGCTGGCCGCGCAGATCGGCGACAAGGTGCCGCTGGAGAGCGAGCGCGGCTATCACATGGTGGTCGGTCAGCAGGCGGTGCCGACCCGCCGACCGGTCAGTTTCATCGAGCGCCGCTTCATGGCCACGACCATGAACATGGGCCTGCGCCTGGCCGGCACGGTCGAGTTCGCCGGCCTCGATGCGCCGCCCAACTGGGGCCGGTCGGAGAAGCTGCTGGAGCATGCGAAGCGCGCCTTCGCAGACCTCACGGTCGAGGAGCCGAGCCGCTGGATGGGTCACCGTCCGGCCACGCCAGATTCGCTACCCGTGATCGGCCGCGCCCCGAAGGCGGCGAACGTGCTCTACGCCTTCGGTCACGGCCATCTCGGCCTCACCGGCGGCGCGATCACCGGCAGGATGATCGCCGACCTGGTGGCCGACCGGCCGCCGGCCGTCGACCCGGCGCCCTATTCCGCGGCCCGCTTCTGACGGGGCAGGGGGCCTCTACCCAGCCGCCTGGATGCGACGGACCATGCTGGCGAGACGCTCGGCATCGGCCTCGCTCTCCACGGCGATCGAGAAGCCGACCTGATCGAGGATGTCGCGATAGCGCTCGACGATCCTGTCCGCGATCTCGTCATGCGTCCCGACCACGGCGAAGGTGTGCATCACATCGTCGTCTATGTGCTGCGGCATCTCCTCCCAGCGCTGTTCGCGCGCCAGTACGCTCAGCTTCCGGGTCAAGTCGTGCAGGCCGAATATCTCGAAGGCCGGCCGATAGGCGGGCGTCGAGGCGTAGAAGGCGACGCGCGCGCGGATATCGCGGATGCGCGGCTGCAGCCTTGCCTCGTCCGGTGCCGTCGCCAGCATCGGGCGCATGATCCATCGGATCTGCTTCGGGTCGCGGCCGGCGCGGGCCGCACCTTCGGCCGCGGCCGGCATCATCACCTCGCGGATATATTTCGGCGCGCAAGCCGGGTGTGGCCGCACTCCGTCCGCGACCTCGCCCGCCACGCGGCACATGTGCCGGTTGACGGCGGCGAGATGGATCGGAATGGCCGGCCAGTCCATCGGGCCCGGATCGAACAGCGGTACCATCAGGTCCAGCTTGTAATGCTCGCTGTCGTAACGCAGGCGCGTGCCGTTCTGCCAGCAGTCCCAGACCGCGCGCACGGCCCCGATATAGTCCCGCATCCAGGGCGCGAGCGGTGCCGCCTTCATGCCGAAGCGCCGTTCGATATGCGCCCGCACCTGGGAGCCGAGACCGAGGGTGAAGCGGCCGCGCGACAGTTTCTGCAGGCTCCAGGCGGTCATCGCCATGGAGGCGGGCGCCCGCGGGAAGGCGATGGCGACCGCCGTCGACAGCCCGATCCGCGTTGTGGCGTGCGCCGCCAGGGCCAGCGGCAGGAACGGGTCGTCCTTCGTCTCCGTCGCCATGATGCCGTCGAAGCCGAGCCGCTCGATCAGGGCCGCGTTCTCGGCCGACCGGGCGATATCGAAAGGAATCTCGGGCTCGCGCAGGCCGGGGTCGGCCTTTCCGAGAACGAGTTCGGTGATGACCTCCATCGAAACCTCCGCCGTGTCGCCCCGTCATCGTCGCGTTCGGCCCTGCGCGACAGCCGTGCTTCGCGGAGGGCCGGCGACCCGCCTAGATGGCGAGGTCCTTCAGATTGTAGTCGCGGATGACTCGGTCGAAGGTGGCGTCGTTCAGCCGGAATTCCTCCTCGCGGCCGGCGAAGGGCTTGTAGGCGAAGGGCTTCTCCTGCGGTCGGGCCCGGCGGCGGGCGTCGATCGCGACCGCGATGACGGCCGCGCGATCTTCGATCCGGCGCTCGTCATAGGTGACGGCGCCGAACTCCTGCATGCTCAGCGCGGCCTTCGCGCCCAGCACCGAGCGGCGGCGGTGGAAGCCGAAGGTGATCGAGATGCGCATGTCGGGCGAGGTGTTGGCGAAGGAGCCGTGCAGCGTCTGGCGGTTGACGATGGTGACGTCACCGGCATCGCAGATCAGCGGCATCGCGCCGGGCAGCTGTTCGCTGCCGCCGTTCTCGGCGACCAGGCGCTTGATGTCGACGCGGCCCTGCTTGTGCGTGCCGGGCACGACCCAGAGCGCGTTGCCGGCCGTGGTCGGATAGATCTGGACCTGGAAGTTGAAGCCGTGGATGCCTTCGTCCCAGTCCGGGTTGTTCCAGTGGGTGACGCCGTCCTGGTGCCAGGCGACCGAGCCGCCCAGGCCCGGCTGCTTGACGAAGATGACGTCGTTGAAGGGGACGAAGTCTTCGCCGTTGATCGCCTCGGCGATGGCGAGCAGGTGCGGGTGACCGTAGAGGCTGAGGCCGGCCGGCATGTACTGGCACATGCCGCGCATCTGGTGCACGACATAGGCCGGCGCGTCGCCCTCGGGCTGCGGCTCGGCCATCCGGCTCGGATGGCGGCCCCCCAGGGCCTCGGTCCCCCCGACGGGATCGGACAGCGGTTTGATCAGGTTGTAGGGGTTGCGCGCGGCGTCCAGGCCGAGTGCGGCACGGCCCTGCGCGTCGACATCGGCTCCCGGTGCGACCGGCGCGCGCTCCAGCATGTCGCCAGCCTCGCGCCGCAGCGCCGCGATCTCGTCGGCGTCGATGACCCCCTCGAAGATGTAGAAGCCGTGCCGCCAGTAGGCGGCGACGATGTCGGGATGCAGCTTTCCGGTGGCATCGAACCGCACCGGCCCGCGATTGCCGATCTCGCGGGCGATGGCGATGCCGCGCTCGCGATAGGCGGCCATACCCTCCGCGTGCTGGCTGCGGGTCGGCGTGGCGGTTTGCGCGGGGCTGTTGGTACGGGGGGCAGTAGCCATTGGCGCGTCCTCGTCTTCTCGTTGCTTGGCGTCGGCCGGGCGCGGCGCGACGGATGCGCGAAGGCTTCCACAAGCGAACGGGCGCCGCAAGCCGCTCCCGGATCGGCGCGCCCTTCGCGAGCGCCCCGGCGCTTGCGGTCGTCGCGTTCAACCCTCACGAAGAAGTGCCGCGCCGGGGAGGAGGACACGGTCGGCGACGGCGTCGAGGAGCGCGCCGGCGCCCCTTCAGCCGCTCCGTCTCCCGTTCGGGTCGTAGGAGGGGTCAGCGGGACGACGGCGAGGTCAGCCGCCGAGGCCGGCGATGGTCTTGCCGCGGAAGAAGATCAACGGATCGCCGTCCGGCCGGGCGGTGGCGGCCACCACCCTGCCGATGACGATCGAGATGTCGCCGCGCGCGATCACCTCCTCCACCGCGCAGTCGAACACGCCGAGTGCGGCCTTGTGCACCGGCGCTCCGGTCGCGAGCACGGTCCACTCGTCGGCGACGAAGCGGTCGGCGCCGCTGACGCCGGCCCTGCCGCCGAAGGCCTCTGCGACGTGAGCCGCCGTGGCGTCGAGAAAGTTCACGGCGAAGTGGCGCCGTGCCAGCACGCCGCCCAGGGCCGTCGTCTTGCGGTCGATCGAGACAAGCATGGTCGGCGGCGACGCGGTCACATGGGCGGCCGAGAGGCCGAGGAAACCGACCGGGCCGTCGTCGCTGTCGGCGGTCACCGCGGTCATCCCGGTCGCGCGCGATCCCAGGGTCCGCCAGAAGGATCCCGGATCGACCGGTGCCGGGGCTGTCGTCGTGTCGTTCATGTCGTGAACTCCGTGTCGCGGACCGTTGGCGCGGATGCGCGCAGGTCGGTGGGGGTGGCGGTTGCGGCCGCCCCCACCGACACCGCGTCGCCGATGATAGCGCAGGAGCGCAGGCGCACCTCCCGGTCGTGCGCCGTGGTCTGCAGGACGATCTAGTGGACCCGGCCGTTCGCCGCCGGCGGCAGGCCCTGGGACCGACCTGGAGCACATTTTTTTGCGGCTGACCTTCTGGAACGGGGAGGAGATGAGGAAGCCGTCGCCGCCCACCTCCTCCATCATCGCGCCGAGCCGGTCGGGGGTGGCGGCGGCGGCGGCCCGGGCGCGCACATCGTCGCGGTAGGCCTTCATGGACGCCGTACCGGAGGCGGCGGCGATGATGCGGTCTACCGTCTCGGCCGCGAACCGGCGGCCGCGCGGTCGAGCACGACGGCGTCCTGGTCCGTCTGAACTCGTCCGTATTGCCATCGAATCGGCGCTGCCGGTAGATTGCGCCGGCGCGGCATCGCGGCGCGCGGTCGGAGCCGATGTTGAGCCATCGACGCACCCACCCATCCCCCGACGGGCCCGCGAGGCGCGGGCGTGACGCATGCCCGCGGCGGCGCCTCGCGG
>JBKBLL010000182.1:0-7566 GCA_046296375.1 Alphaproteobacteria bacterium
CGGGCAAAGGCAGCCCGGAGCTGTGGGTGTGCCGGGTGAAGCCTGGGCGGATCATGTTCGAGCTCGACGGCGTGACGGCCGAGGTCGCGCGCTCGGCGCTGGAGCTCGCCGCGGCCAAGCTGCCGATCAAGACCCGGTTCGTGACCCGCCAGGGCGAGGGAGCGTGAGATGAAGGCAGCGGACGTTCGCGCCAAGACCGGCGACGAGCTGCGCCAGCAACTCGGCGACCTGCGCAAGGAGGCGTTCAACCTGCGCTTCCAGAAAGCGAGCGGACAGCTCGAGAACACGGCGCGCGTGCGGCAGGTCCGCCGCGACATCGCGCGGATCATGAACGCTCTCGGCGAGCGTCGCCGCGCCGAGGGTTAGGAGAGAGCCGAGATGCCGAGGCGAGTAATGCAGGGGGTCGTGGTCAGCGACGCGGCCGAGAAGACGGTGTCGGTCCGTGTCGACCGCCGCGTCATGCACCCGATCTACAAGAAGTTCGTAACCCGGTCGAAGAAGTACCTGGCGCACGACGAGGGCAATGCCGCGAAGGTCGGAGATACGGTGCGCATCCGAGAGTGCCGGCCGATCTCCAAGCGCAAGAGCTGGGAAGTCCTGCCGGCGGCCGGCGCCGAGAGCGCGGAGGCCTGATCGATGATCCAGCAGGAAAGCAATCTCGAAGTCGCCGACAACTCCGGCGCACGGCGCGTCCAGTGCATCCGGGTACTCGGCGGCACGCGCACGCGGTACGCATCGGTCGGCGACGTGATCATCGTGTCCGTCAAGGAGGCGATCCCGCGCGGTCGCGTGAAGAAGGGCGACGTCCACAAGGCGGTCATCGTGCGCACGGCCAAGGACGTGCACCGGCCGGACGGAACGTCGATCCGCTTCGATAAGAACGCGGCGGTCCTGATCAACAATCAGGGCGAGCCGATCGGCACGCGCATCTTCGGACCGGTGACGCGCGAACTGCGCGGCAAGAAGTTCATGAAGATCATCTCGCTGGCACCGGAGGTGCTGTGATGGCGGCCAAGGTCAGGAAGGGCGACAGCGTCGTGGTTCTCGCCGGGCGCGACAGGGGCGCGAAGGGCGAGGTCCTGCGGGTCATCCCCTCCGAGCAGCGCGTCGTCGTCTCCGGCGTCAATGTCGTGAAGCGGCATCAGCGCCCCGGCCCCGGCAACCCCGGCGGCATCGTGGAGCGCGAGGCGCCCGTGCACGTGTCGAACGTGGCGCATGCCGACCCCGACACCGGCCGCCCCACCCGGGTCGGCTTCCGTATTCTCGACGACGGTCGCAAGGTGCGCTTCGCCAAGCGCTCCGGCGAGGTCATCGATCGATAGGCCCGGACAATGGCAGCACCACGTCTCAAATCCCTCTACGACAGCACCGTCCGGGCGAAGCTCAAGGAGCGGTTCGCCTACGAGAACGATTTCGCCGTGCCCCGGATCGACAAGGTCGTCATCAACATGGGCGTCGGCGAGGCGGTCTCCGACACGAAGAAGGTGCAGTCGGCCGTCTCCGAGCTGACCCGTATCGCCGGCCAGAAGCCGGTCGTGACCCGGGCCAAGCAGGCGATCTCGACCTTCAAGCTGCGCGGCGGCATGCCGATCGGCTGCAAGGTCACGCTCCGGCGCGAGCGCATGTACGAGTTTCTCGACCGGCTCATCACGATCGCCCTGCCGCGCGTGCGCGACTTTCGGGGCGTCTCGCCGAAGAGCTTCGACGGGCGCGGCAACTATGCGCTCGGCCTGCGCGAGCAGATCGTCTTCCCGGAGATCGACTATGACCAGGTCGACGAGGTCCGGGGCATGGACATCGTGATCTGCACGACGGCACAGACCGACGAGGAGGCGCGCGAGCTCCTCCGCGGCATGAACATGCCGTTCCAGCAGAATTAGGAACGAGGCACAGGCAATGGCCAAGATCAGCGCCGTGGAGCGTGACAAGAAGCGCCGCAAGATGGCCGAGCGCTTCGCGCCGAAGCGCAAGGCGCTCAAGGCGATCATCAAGGACAAGGACGTTCCCCTGGAGGATCGCTTCGTCGCGCAGCTGCGCCTGGCGGAACTGCCGCGCAACGCGTCACCGACCCGTATCCGCAATCGCTGCGAAGTGTCCGGGCGTCCGCGCGGGTATTACCGCAAGTTCCGCATGTCGCGCATCGCGCTCCGCGAACTGGCCTCCCAGGGCCAGGTTCCGGGCGTGGTGAAGTCGAGCTGGTAGTAAGGAGGGCATCGGCCCATGGCATTGAGCGATCCGCTCGGCGACCTGCTGACCCGCATCCGCAACGGGCAGCAGGCACGGCTGAACACGGTGCGGTCGCCGGGTTCGAACCTGCGCAGCCGTCTCCTCGACGTGCTGCAGCGGGAGGGATTCATCCGCGGTTACAAGACCGACGAGCGGGACGGCGGATTCGCCGAACTGGTCATCGAGCTGAAGTACAACGAGGGGGAGCCGGTCATCCGCCACATCTCCCGCGTGTCCAAGCCGGGACGGCGCGTCTACGCCAAGATCAAGGACCTCAAGCCGTTCCAGGGCGGCCTCGGGATCTCGATCCTGTCGACGCCGCGCGGCGTCATGTCGGACCACGAGGCGCGCGCGCAGAACGTGGGCGGCGAAGTCCTCTGCCAGGTGTTCTAGGAGCAAGGTGCGCCATGTCGCGCGTAGGCAAATATCCCGTGAGCGTGCCGTCCGGCACCACCGTCCAGGTGGCCGACGGGGCGATCCAGGCGAAGGGCAAGCTCGGGCAGAGCAGCCTGAAGCTCGTGGACGAGGTCGAGGCCGTTCTGGAGGACGGTAAGCTCTGGATCAAGCCGCGCGCCGAGACCAAGCGTGCGCGGATGATGTGGGGCACCTACCGTGCACTGGCGCAGTCGCTGGTCACCGGCGTGAGCGAGGGCTTCTCGAAGGTGCTCGAGATCAACGGCGTCGGTTACCGCGCCGCGATCGAGGGCGCGAACCTGAAGCTGCAGCTCGGCTACAGCCACGACGTCATCTTCCCGATCCCGTCCGACGTGCAGATCAGGACGGAGCGGCCGACCGCGATCACCGTGAGCGGCATCGACCGCCAGCGGGTCGGCCAGGTCGCGGCGGAGATTCGCGGCTTCCGCGGTCCCGAGCCTTACAAGGGCAAGGGGATCAAGTACGCGGACGAGACGATCCTGCGCAAAGAAGGCAAGAAGAAGTAGAGGCCGGACCGATGCTGAGCAGCAGACAACTTCACGAGCGGCGGCGGATGCGCATCCGGGCGGCGCTGCGCCGCCGGGCGATCGGCCGGGCGCGCCTGTCGGTGTTCCGGTCGGGCCGCAACATCTACGCCCAGGTCATCGACGACGAGCGGGGCGTCACGGTCGCGGCGGCCTCGTCGCTGGACAAGGCCTTCCGCGAGTCGGGCAAGTCCGGCGCCGACAGGACAGCGGCCGCGGAAGTCGGCAAGCTGGTCGCCGAGCGCGCGCTCGCGGCGGGGGTGAAGGAAGTCGTTTTCGACCGCGGCGGCTATCGTTTTCACGGCCGGGTCAAGGCCCTGGCCGATGCCGCCCGCGAGGGCGGACTGGCGTTCTAGGAAGGCTGAAGCATGGCACGAGGTCCAAGGCGCGAGCGCGAACGCGAAAGCCGCGAAGAGTCGGAGTTCGTCGAGAAGCTCGTTTCGATCAATCGCGTCGCGAAGGTTGTGAAGGGCGGTCGCCGCTTCGGCTTCTCCGCACTGGTCATCGCCGGCGACGGCAAGGGGCGCGTCGGATTCGGTTCCGGCAAGGCGCGCGAGGTTCCCGAGGCGATCCGCAAGGCGACCGAGCGGGCGCGCAAGGGGATGATCCGCGTCCATCTGCGCGAAGGGCGGACCTTCCACCACGACGTGCTGGGCCATTTCGGCGCCGGCCGGGTCGTGGTGCGCGCCGCACCGGTCGGAACCGGGATCATCGCGGGCGGCCCGATGCGTGCGGTCTTCGAAGCGCTCGGCGTCCATGACGTCGTCGCCAAGTCGGTCGGGACCTCGAACCCGCACAACATGGTCAAGGCGACGTTCGACGCGCTGCAGAACTCCTTCTCGCCGCGCAGCGTCGCTGCCCGGCGCGGCCGCAAGGTCAGCGAGATTCTCGGCCGCCGCGGTGAGGCCGAGCCGGCCGCCCAGGCCGTCCAGGAGTAGGCTGCGAGGCCAGGAGCACGCCATGAGCGAGACGAAGACGCAGCTGCGGGTCATCCAGATCGGCAGCCCCATCCGACGGCCCGGCTATCAGCGCGCGACGCTGATCGGTCTGGGGCTCAACAAGCTGCACCGCGAGCGGGTCCTGGAGGACACGCCGGCGATCCGCGGCATGTTGCGGAAGGTTCATCATTTGGTGAGGGTCGAGCCGGTTGATTGACCGGCGCGTCCTCCTTACCTCCGAATTACCCCTGCGCGGGCGGAACGGGACATGAAGCTCAACGAACTGCGGGACAATCCTGGCGCACGCCACAAGGCGAAGCGCCTCGGGCGCGGCATCGGGTCCGGCAAGGGCAAGACTTCGGGCAAGGGCGTCAAGGGCCAGAAGGCACGCTCGGGCGTCGCCATCAACGGCTTCGAGGGCGGCCAGATGCCCATCTATCGGCGTCTGCCCAAGCGCGGGTTCAACAACATCCACGCCCTGACCTTCCAGGAGATCAACGTCGGCCGGCTGCAGCAGGCGATCGACGCCGGCCGCCTGGACGCGTCCGGAAAGCTCGACGCGCAGGCGCTCATCGCTGCCGGCGTGATCCGCCGTGCGCATGACGGGCTGAGGCTGCTGGCCAAGGGCGCGATCACCAGCCGCATCGAGATCGAAGTCGCGGGGGCGTCCAGGGCCGCGGTCGAGGCCGTCGAGAAAGCCGGTGGCAGCGTCACCGTGACGGCGCGGCGCGCCGACGCCGGCTCCGACGCGCAGGTCTGATCCCGGATGGCCTCCGCCGCCGAGAGGCTCGCCGCGAACGTGAACCTCGGCGCGTTCGGCAAGGCGACCGAACTCAAGAAGCGCATCTGGTTCACCCTGGGCTGTCTGGTCGTCTACCGGCTGGGCACCTACGTGCCGATTCCCGGTATCGACCCGGTGATCCTGTCGGAGATATTCCAGAACCAGGCCGGCGGCCTGCTCGGAATGTTCGACATGTTCGCGGGCGGTGCGCTGGGGCGGATGACCATCTTCGCCCTCAACATCATGCCCTACATCTCCGCGGCCATCATCATGCAGCTGATGACGGCCGTGTCTCCGAAGCTGGAGGCCCTCAAGAAGGAGGGTGAGTCGGGGCGCAAGAAGATCAACCAGTACACGCGCTACGGCACGGTGCTGCTCGCGACGGTGCAGGCCTACGGGCTCGCGGTCGGCGTCGAGGCGATGCAGGGCTCGTCGGGCAGCGCGGTGATCGATCCGGGCGCGTTCTTCCGCTTCACCACCGTCGTCACGGTGGTCGGCGGCACGATGTTCCTGATGTGGCTGGGCGAACAGATCACCGCGCGCGGCGTCGGCAACGGCATCTCGCTGATCATCTTCGCCGGCATCGTCGCGAACCTGCCGACCGCTCTCGCGGCCGTGCTGGAACTCGGTCGCACGGGTGCCATGTCGGCCGCCTTCATCATCTTCCTGCTCCTGATGGCGATCATCGTCATCATGGTCGTGGTCTTCATCGAGCGGGCCCAGCGGCGCATCGTGGTCCAGTATCCGAAGCGCCAGGTCGGCAACCGCATGTATGGCGGCGACAGCTCGCACCTGCCGCTGAAGCTGAACAGCGCCGGCGTCATCCCGCCGATCTTCGCGAGTTCCCTCCTGTTGATGCCGATGACCATCGCCAGCTTCGGCTCGGCGGGCGGCGACGGGCCGGAGTGGCTGGGGATGATCGCGGCCTATCTCGGCCACGGGCAGCCGCTGTACCTGGCGCTCTACGTCTCGATGATCATCTTCTTCGCCTTCTTCTACACCGCGGTCGTGTTCAATCCGGAGGACACGGCGGACAACCTGCGCAAGCACGGCGGCTTCGTGCCGGGGATCCGGCCGGGCAAGAACACGGCGGACTATCTGGACTATGTCCTGACCCGCCTGACCACAGTCGGTGCGATCTATCTCGCACTGGTCTGCATCCTGCCGGAGATCCTGATCTCGCAGTACGCGGTGCCGTTCTATTTCGGCGGCACGAGCCTGCTGATCATCGTCAGCGTGACGATGGATACGGTGGCACAGATCCAGTCGCACCTCGTCGCTCACCAGTACGAAGGTCTGATCCGGAAGTCGAAGCTGCGGGGGCGGCGCGGATGACAATCGTCGTGCTGCTGGGCCCGCCCGGTGCCGGCAAGGGAACGCAGGCCAAGCGGCTGGAGCGGGCGCACGGCATCGTGCAGCTCTCCACCGGCGACATGCTGCGCGCGGCGGTCGCATCGGGCAGCGAACTCGGCACTCAGGCGAAGGACGTGATGGATGCGGGCCGGCTGATGCCCGACGACATCATGACCGGCATCATCTCGGACCGCATCGAGCAGCCGGACTGCACGAACGGGTTCATCCTGGACGGGTTCCCGCGCACCCGCGCCCAGGCGGAGGCGCTGAACGCCCTGCTGGCGGACAAGGGGCTGACGCTCGACCGCGTGGTCGAGTTGAAGGTCGACGAACAGGCGCTGGTCGAGCGCGTGTCGGGCCGGTTTGCCTGCGCGCGCTGCGGTGCCGGCTATCACGACCGCTTTCAACCGCCGAAGCAGGCGGGGGTCTGCGACGTCTGCGGCAGCACGGAGTTCAAGCGGCGCGGCGACGACAATGCCGAGACGGTGCGCGAGCGGCTGTCGGCCTATCGCGACCAGACGGCTCCGATCCTGCCCTACTACCGGCAGAAGGGCCTTCTGGCCGAGGTCGACGGAATGGCCGACATCGACGAGGTCACGCAACAGATCGAGCAGGTGCTGAAAGTCTGACGGAAACGGCCCGCCGGTTGACATCGCGCGGTCGATCCCTATAATCCACCGGCTCGTCTGTCGGCCGGCGGCCAATTGGCGTTTTTCCATTATGGTGCTCTGAGGAGAGGCGAACGTGGCGCGTATCGCTGGCGTCAATATCCCCACGAACAAGCGCGTCGAGATCGCGCTGACCTATATCCACGGCATCGGCCGGTCCAAGGCCAAGGAGATCTGTGGAAAGATCAGCGTCCCCGAAGAGCGGCGGGTCAGCGATCTGACCGAGGACGAGGTCATCCGCATTCGCGAGACGATCGATCGCGACTACATGGTGGAGGGCGACCTCCGCCGCGACGTCGCGATGAACATCAAGCGGCTTATGGATCTCGGCTGCTACCGCGGGCTGCGCCACCGGCGCGGGCTGCCCGTGCACGGTCAGCGGACGCACACCAATGCGCGCACGCGCAAGGGCAAGGCGCGTCCGATCGCCGGCAAGAAGAAAGTCACGAAGTAACTAAGGGTCGGACATGGCAAGGCCTGCGACAGCGACGACGCGCATACGCCGCCGCGAACGGAAGAACATCACCTCCGGCGTGGCGCATGTGACCGCGTCGTTCAACAACACGATGATCACGATCACCGACGTCCAGGGCAATTCGATCGCCTGGTCGTCGTCGGGCACGATGGGCTTCAAGGGATCC
>JBKBLL010000183.1:0-7541 GCA_046296375.1 Alphaproteobacteria bacterium
CAAGTGGCGCGGCCTGCGGATCGGGGTCGATGACGTCGGCCGCCCAACGCGCAGCGGCACCCGCATCGGCCAGACGCCCCGCCAGCCCGGCCGCGCGCAGGGCGGCGGGCCCGTCCGCGGCACCGGGATCGCGGCCGCCGCGGCCGAAGGCGGCGCCGAGAAGGGCGATGGAGCGGCGGCGGCCGATCAAGGTCATGGTGCGAGGATCATGAGGCGCTGGAAGCTGCTAGAGTTCGCAGGAACCGCACGAGCGACCGTCTCGTTCCTGCTGCGCGTCCGATCATGGGGGAATCATGGGCATCATCGTTACGATCGTCACCGGTCTGATCGTCGGCATCGTGGCCAAGCTGCTGATGCCCGGACGCGACCCGGGCGGCATCATCGTCACCATCCTGCTCGGCATCGCCGGTTCGGTCGTCGGGCGCTGGCTGGCCGACATCGCCGGCATCCATGTCGGCGACGGCTGGGGGCCGTTCATCGCCGGCGTCGTCGGCGCCGTCTTTCTTCTCGCCATCTACCGCCTCGTCGTCGGGCGGCGGGCCTGAGTCTTGCTGGCCGTTCACCTGCGCCTCTACTGGCGGGTGCTGAAGGAGGCGGCGTTCGCTTTCTCGGCCGACCGGGCGGGCACGATGGGTGCCGCCATCGCCTTCTACACGATCTTCTCGCTCGCACCGCTGCTCGTGCTGATCATCGCCGTCGCCGGCATCGTCTGGGGCGACGACGCCGCGCGGGGCGCAGTCGACGAGCAGCTGCAGGACATCGTCGGCGCCGAGAGCGCCGGCGCCGTCCAGGCCCTCGTCCAGCACGCGGCCGACATCGGCACCGGGCTGGTCGCGATGGCGCTCGGCCTGCTGACCATGATGGTCGCCGCGACCACCGTGTTCGGTCAGATCCAGGACGCACTCAATGTCATCTGGAAGGTACAGCCGAGCAGTCGTTCGGGCGCATGGTCCCTCCTGCGGACACGGCTGATCAGCCTCGCCCTGATCTTCTGCCTGGGCATGCTGCTGCTGCTGTCGCTCGTCGTCAACGCCACCCTGGCCGGGTTCAGCGGCACCCTGAACGAAATGGTGCCCTTCATGGGCACGATCCTGCAGGTGGTGAACTTCCTCGTCTCCTTTGCAATCCTGACGACGCTCTTCGCCCTGGTGTACCGGCTGCTGCCGGATACCCCGATCGGCTGGCGCGACGTCTGGCTCGGCGGGGCCGTCTCCGCCCTGCTGTTCACCATCGGCCGCCAGCTGGTCAGCCTCTATCTCGGCCATACCGGTGCCGCCTCGGCCTACGGGGCCGCGGGCTCGCTGATCGTCGTGCTGCTCTGGGTCTACTACTCGGCCCAGATTTTCCTGTTCGGCGCCGAGATCACGCGGGCCTACGCGTCGCTGCGCTGACCGCGGCGCCATGGCCAGCGCCCCTCGATCTCGACCTCGAGCGAGAGGCTCAGCACGATCCGGATGAGGACGATGCCGGCCAGGAAAAGGACCTTCTCCAGCTCGGGCTGCATCGCCACCGTGGCGATGATGTCGGCAGCCACCAGAATCTCCAAGCCGAGCAGAATCGAACGGCCGATGCCGGCGCGAGCGTCGTGGTAGGCCGCGGTCGGATCGCCCGCGAACGCCAAGCGCCCGGAACGGAAGCCGGTGAAGGCGATGCCGGCCACCATCACGGCAACGCCGGTCAGTTCCATCGCGGCGATCACCGGTTCGAAAATCCAGGCAAGTCCGTAGGTCATCGCCGCTCTCCCCGCATCGCCCCCGGGTGGACAATCCTTCGCGGGCAGGGCGACACTCCGGAAAGCGGGCACCGACGGGAGGACGGGAAGACGGCCATGCAGGTCTCCGAGCGGGTTGGGACGCGTTCCGCGGGCGCGATGCCCGACTTCGATGCGATGATCATCGGGGCGGGCGTATCCGGCATGTACCAGCTGCACCGGCTGCGCGAACTCGGCATGCGGGTGCGGGTGTTCGAGGCGGGCTCCGACGTGGGCGGCACCTGGTACTGGAACCGCTATCCCGGCGCGCGTTTCGATTCCGAGAGCTGGTCCTACGGCTTCGCCTTTTCCGACGAACTGCTGCAGGAGTGGAACTGGCGCGAACACTTCTCCGCGCAACCCGATACGCTCGCCTATCTCGAATATGCGGCCGACAAGTTCGATTTCCGCCGCGACATGCAGTTCGACGCGACGGTGACCGCCGCCCGTTGGGACGAAGCCGCGCGCTGCTGGACGGTCGCACTGGAGACCGGCGAACGCTACCGCGCGCCCATCCTGATCACCGCGCTCGGCCCCCTGTCGGCGCACACCATGCCGACGATCGAGGGGGTCGAGAGCTTCCGCGGCGAGGCCTATCACACGGCACGCTGGCCGCACGAGCCGGTCGACTTCTCCGGCAAGCGGGTCGGCATCATCGGGACGGGTGCCACGGCGATCCAGGTCATCCAGACCATCGCCCCGCTGGTGGGCAGCCTGACCGTCTTCCAGCGGACCCCGAACTGGGCCGCACCGCTCCACAACCGGCCGATCACCGAGGTCGAGCAGCGCGACATCAAGGCGCGCTATCCCGAGATATTCGAGCGCTGCCGCAACACGGTCAGCTGCTTCATCCACACGCCCGACCCGCGCAAGGCGCTCGAGGTCTCGCCCGCGGAGCGCGAGGCCTTCTGGGAAAAGCTCTACGCCGAGCCCGGCTTCGGCATCTGGATGGGGAATTTCAGCGACATCCTGATCGACGAGAAGGCGAACGCCCTGATGAGCGACTTCATGGCGCGCAAGATCCGCGAGCGCGTGAAGGACCCGGCGGTGGCGGACAAGCTGATCCCGAAGGACCACGGCTTCGGCACCCGGCGCCTGCCCCTGGAGAGCGGCTATTTCGAGGCCTACAACCAGGACAACGTCGCGCTCGTCGACATCAACGAGACGCCGATCGAGCGGATCACGCCGGCCGGCATCCGCACGACCGAGCGGGAACATCCCTTCGACCTGATCATCTACGCGACCGGCTTTGACGGCGTGACCGGCCCCTACGACCGGATCGACATCCGCGGCCCCGGCGACCGTCGTCTGAAGGACGACTGGCAGACCCTGCCACGGACCTTCATGGGGGTGTAGGCGGAGGGGTATCCCAACCTGTTCATGGTGCTGGGACCGCACACCGCACGCGGCAACATCCCGCGCAACAGCGAGCAGATCGTCGACTTCGTGACCGGGATCGTCGGGCATATGCGCGCCCACGGCCTGACCCGGGCCGAACCCCGGCCCGAAGTCGTCGCGGACTGGTGCCGCCATGTCGACCGGGCGGCGTCGATCCTGCTGTCGAGAAGGATCCGGTCGTGGCAGACGGGGGTCAACCGCAACGTGGAGGGGCGCGACGTACTCCGCGTCCTGGGCTACAACGGCAGCGCCGTGAAGTATCGGCTGAAGACCGAAACGGTCGCCGCCGAAGGCTATCGCGCGTTCATCTTCGACTGACCGGCAGCGCGGCGGTACCAGGCAGAGGCAAAAACGGGGAGGCAGGGCATGCGGCAGATCCGTATCGGCGACGTCACCATCGACGCGGTCATCGAGCGCGAGGGCCCATGGCGGCGGCCCGAAGACTTCTTCCCGTCCTACGACAAGGCCACGTTCGACCGGCATCTTCCGTCGATGGAGCCGGAGGTCTTCGACACCGCGCAGGGCATGATGATCATGACCTACCAGACCTTCCTCGTGCGCACGCCACACCACACGATCCTGGTCGACACCTGCACCGGCGAGGACAAGGGCCATCCGCCACCCTTCGACTTTGCAGGCAAGGATCGCTGGCGGCGCGAGCTGTTCGCCCTCGGCGTGACGTACGAGAGCGTGGACTACGTCTTCTGCACGCACCTCCACATCGACCACACGGGCTGGAACACGGTGCTGCGCGACGGCCGCTGGGTCCCGACCTTCCCCAACGCGAAGTACGTCTTCCACAGGGGCGAGTACGCCGTCTGGGAAGCCGAGCATGCGCGCGGCGCCAATCCGCCCGGCACGGTCTTCCGCGACAACTGCCTGCCGATCGTCGAGGCCGGCCAGGCCCTGCTGGTCGACGACGACTTCGCCCTCGACGACACCATCACCCTGACGCCGACGCCCGGGCATTCGCCCTGCCACTGCTGCGTCAACATCCATTCGGGCGGCCGGACCGCCGTGGTGACGGGCGACATGATGCACCATGCCATCCAGTGCCGGGAGCCGGACTGGGGCGTGAAACCGGACTGGGACATGAAGCAGTCTTCGGCGTCGCGCCGACGTTTTCTCTCGTCCGTGGCGGGAACCGACACCCTCCTCCTGCCGATCCACTTTCCGGCGCCGACCGCGGGGTTCGTGACGGCGGACGGCGCCGAGCGCTTCGACTATCGTTTCAAGCGCGACTGACCTTCGCCGACGCTGGATGACGGCACGGGGAACCGGCTAATCTGGCGTCCGGAGACGCCGGGCCGGTTCGCCGCTAGGCGGCGGCCGGCCGCAACGCAACGGAGAAGACGACATGGCCTATACGCTCGAACAGCTGAGTGCCGACATCCGCGCCGCCCTCAAGGCCGATGCCGGCCCCGGGGGCAAGAAGGCGGTGTGCGATCTCGTCGCCAAGGTGCTGGTCGACGAGGCGTTCGTCAGCCGGCATCTGACGCCGGACCAGTGCAAGCCGCGCAAGGTCCTCTACGAGGATCCGGAACTGGGCTTCTGCATCTGCGGCCATGTCTACGAGGGCGCCGCGCACGGCGCGCCGCACGACCACGGCTCCAGCTGGGCGATCTACGGCCTCGCACTCGGCGATACCGAGATGACCGACTGGCGCATCGTCCAGCGCGGCGCGGGATCGGATCCGAGCCTGGTCGAGCCGGTCCGCACCTATGTGCTGAAACCCGGCGACTGCCACTTCTACGATGTCGGCGCCGTCCACTCGCCCAAGCGGGAAGGCCCGACCAAGCTGGTCCGCATCGAGGGCGCGAACCTCGACCACGTCCAGCGCTCCAACATCAAGGCGGCCTGAAGCGGGAGCCGGCCGCCCTTCCGCGGGAAGGGCGGCCGGCGGCGTCAGACGCCGGCCGTACCGCCTACCACTCGCTCCAGACCAGCAACTGCCCCGCATCCTCGAGAGCCTTCGCCCGAACGGGCTGCCAGCCCTTTGCGATGTCGGCCGCCGGCCGACCCGTGGCTTCCCCCATATAGGCTTCCCAAGCCTGCACCAGGACGTCCTGGCGGGCGAGGTTGCTTTCGTTGTTCGCCTGATGCGCGTCGGTCCACTTGCCGACTTCCTTGTAGTAGCGCACGGCGCCCTCGTGCACCGGAACGACCCAGTCGAGGCGCTGGTTCTCGAGGCTCCAGCCGTCCGCACCGGGGGCCGCATCGCGATAGTGCTCGTACATCTCGAACAGGGCCTTCGTCATCGCATAGGCCGTCTCCGCGCTCATATGGTCGTAGGTCATGAGGATCGGATAGGGATAGGTAGCCGCCTCCAGTGGCGCCTCCTTGCTGAGGCCGACCCCCTCCGTGCAGAGGTGCTTGACGTAGTACGGCCCGGCCTCGAGCAGCCGCTTCCAACCCTCCTCGTCATCGTGCGGCGCGCCGGCGAAGACGGCCCCGCGCGGACTGGCCTCCAGCTTGCGGACGTTGCCCGTGATCGTCGACCCGAAGGCGGCGTCGGCCTGATTGTTGACGATCGAGTCCGCAGCCGCGGTGGCGCCCGGGAATTCGATCCAGATCACGTCGTCCCAGGTCAGGCCGGCGAAACGCATATAGACGTACAGGTTGTAATTGAGCGCCGGGGCACCGCGGATGATGGAGACGCGCTTTCCCTTCAGGTCGTAAGCTGTCTTGATGCCGAGGTCGGCGGCCGCGTAAGGGACGAGGCAGTAGTCGCCGATCGACATGGCGACGGTCCGCAGCCGCTGCGGCCCCCAGTCGGTGTGCGCGAACTCGAAGACGGCTTCCTGCGCCATATAGGTGCCGATGCCGTTGGCCGCGAAGTCGGCCTTCCTGTCGCGCACGGGGACGAGGCGCGACAGGTCGTTCTTGCCGGGCAGCACGCGCAGCGTCACGTTCCGGTTATTCTTCAGGGCGCTGCCGATGGCGACGGCCTGCGCATAGCCGCTCGAACCGGTTTCGTAGGCCGTCCATGCGATGGTGCGCGGCAGTTCCGCGGCACCGGCGGCACCGGCCGCCGTCAGGCCGAAGGCGAACGCAAGCGCGCCGCGAAGCGGCGTTCCGACACTGTTCAATGTTTCCTCCCAAGCGTTTACCGGCCGAGCCGGCCGCCTCGTTCGATTGCAATGGGATGATCGCGCTCGCCACGGGGTAAAGTCAAACCCCGACACCGTTCGGGCTCCGCACCGCCCGGACCTGCTCTGCGTATCCCACTGGCGCATCCTTGCGGGCTGCCGACCGCCCGCATAGCTTATGCGCGAAGAACCTTTGCGGGAGACCCCCCGTGCTCGAGGGCAAGCGCATCCTCCTGGTGATCGCGGGCGGGATTGCCGCGTACAAGAGCCTCGACCTCATCCGTCGCCTGCGGGAACGTGGAGCGCGGGTGCGGTGCATCCTGACGGAAGGCGGGGCGGCCTTCGTGACGCCGCTCGCGGTCGCGGCGTTGAGCGAGGACAGGGTCTATCAGCACCTCTTCTCACTGACCGACGAGAGCGAGATGGGCCATATCCGCCTGTCGCGCGAGGCCGACCTGGTCGTCGTCGCCCCCGCGACCGCCGACCTCATGGCGCGGATGGCGGCCGGCATCTGCAACGATCTCGCCACCACGGCACTGCTGGCGACCGACAAGCCGGTGCTGATCGCGCCGTCGATGAACGTCATGATGTGGGCGCACGCGGCCACCCGGGCGAACCTCGCCACCCTGGAGACGCGCGGCGTGCGGCGCGTGGGCCCCGGCACCGGGGATCTCGCCTGCGGCGAGGTCGGTTCGGGTCGCATGGCCGAGGTGCCGGAGATCGTCGCGGCGATCGAAGCCCTGCTGGCCGAGCGCGCCGCGCCGCGCCCGCTCGCCGGCCGGCGGGCAATCGTGACCAGCGGCCCGACCTGGGAGGCGATCGACCCGGTGCGCTATATCGCCAACCGTTCGTCGGGCAAGCAGGGGCACGCCATCGCCGCCGCCCTGGCGCGTCTCGGCGCCGACACCATCCTGGTGTCCGGCCCCACGCGCGAAGACGACCCACAGGGCGTCAGGGTCGTTCATATCGAATCGGCGCAGGAGATGCGCGACGCCTGCTTCGCCGCGCTGCCCGCAGACATCGCGGTCTGCGCGGCGGCCGTCGCGGACTGGCGCCCGGCGGCAGCGTCGGACCAGAAGATGAAGAAGACCGGGGACGCACCGCCGGCTCTCGCGCTGACCGAGAACCCGGACATACTGGCCGGCCTGTCGCGTGCCGAGAACCGGCGGCCGCGGCTGGTCGTGGGCTTCGCCGCCGAAACGCAGAACGTCGTGGCCTATGCCCAGGCCAAGCGGACGCGGAAGGGCTGCGACTGGATCGTCGCGAACGACGTGGCGCCGGAGACGGGGACGTTCGGCGGCGCC
>JBKBLL010000184.1:0-7536 GCA_046296375.1 Alphaproteobacteria bacterium
GCGATCGAGGAAGATCGTGGCGATGTCGGTGCTGTACAGGACGTTCTGCAGGTCGTTGGACGTCGTCCGCTGACGCTCGAGCGTTTCCTGGAGCTGGCCGTTGAGGGCGGTCAGTTCCTCGTTGAGCGACTGGAGTTCCTCTTTAGAGGTCAGCAGTTCCTCGTTGGTCGACTGGAACTCCTCGTTGATCGACAGCGCCTCCTCGTTGATCGCCGTCTGCTCCTCGCCGGACGCTTCCAGGTTGCGAATGGCGCCCTGGAGCTCCGCGCGCGTCGATTCGAGTTCGCGCTCCAGTTCCGCTACCCGCGGCGGCGCGCCCCGGGCGCCGCCGCGGGGCCGCCTGGGCTTACGGTCCGGTTCGTCGATGAAGCAGATCAACTGAAGTGCCTCGCCCTCGTGCGGCGTAGGCTGGATATCGATGCTGAACGTCCGTGCCTGGTCGCCCTCGCCCACTCTCGCCCCCGTCACGATGACGCGGGCGTTCTCCTGGCTGGACCGATGGATCGCCGAACGGAGCTTGATGCGTACGCCGGGATGCGCCATCGCGACGACATCGAGGGTCGGGAGACCGGACGGGACGCGCAGGTAGCGCTCCGTCCGTCCCATGGAATAGACGCATTCGTGCTTGCTGTTGATGAGCACCGCCGCCGGAGCATGCGTCTCCAGCACCATCTGCCGGCAGAGATCCGCGAGCGTCGCCCTGCGCGTCGTGCCGGCCGCCGGATCCACCCGCACCGGCGTGCGCACCCAGCCGTCGCTCCTCATGAAACTCAGATCGCCCGGGCGCGAGCGGCCGACATGGCGGTAGAGCCGGGCCGCCCTGGAGATCACCTCGAAACGTCCTTCGACATTGCCCGCCGTCTCGGCGTTGCCGAGCATCAGCACGCCGCCCGGGCGCAGCGCGAAATGGAACAATGCCAGTACCCTGGCCTGCGCTTCCGGCTTCAGGTAGATCAGCAGATTGCGGCACGAAACCATGTCGAGACGCGCGAACGGCGCATCGGCGAGCAGATCCTGCACGGTGAAGACCACCATCCCGCGCAGATCCTGCGTCACCCGATAGCCGCGATCCTCCCTCGTGAAGAAGCGCGCGAGCCGTTCCGGCGACACCTCGGCCTCGATCACCGCCGGATAGAAGCCCTGGCGGGCGGGCGGGCCCGCAACCCGCGCGGCGGCGGACGCGCAGCCCAGCACCTGCAGGGAGCGCTTCGAGGCGGCGATCGCCTCCATGAAGAGCATCGCCAGGGAGTAGGTCTCTTCGCCGGTGCTGCAGCCCGCGATCCAGATGCGCAGCGGCTGGTCGGGCGAGCGGTCGCGGACGAGGTCGGGCACCACGGTCGCGGCCAGGATGTCGAAGGCCTCCGGGTCGCGGAAAAAGCTCGTTACGTGGATGAGCAGGTCCTTTGCGAGAAGCCCGAGTTCGTTGCCGTCGCCCCGCAACAGCTTCAGATAGCCGTCGAAATCGCGGGCTCTGATCCCAGCCGTCGCCATGCGCCGCTCTACCCGCCGCCTCAGCGTGCCCGGCTTGTAGAGCGTGAAGTTGTGCGGGGTGCGCATCCGCAGGAGTTCGATGATCTCGGGCAGCCGGTCGTCGGCGTGGTCCCGCTCCGCGGTTTCGTCATCCACCGCCGATGTCGGACCCCGCCGATGGCGTTCGATGATGGCCGCGGGAATCTCCGTGATCGGCAGAACCGCGTCCACCACTCCCGCCGCGATGGCGCTCCGAGGCATCCCGTCATACTCGGCCTCGGCCGGATCCTGGGCGACGACATAGCCGCCCTTCTCGCTGACCGCCGCCAACCCCAGGCTGCCGTCGGTCCCGCTGCCCGACAGCACGACGCACAAGGCGTCCTCGCCCCGCTCCTGTGCCAGCGAGCGCAGCAGGAAGTCGAACGGCAGGCGCGCGCCGTGCCGCTCCTGCGGCTTCGACAGGAGGATGCTGCCGCCCTGGATCGACAGATAGACGCCCGGCGGAATGACGTAAACGCTGTCGGCTTCGATCGGCATCCCATCGGCGGCATGCCGTACGGTCATCGCGGTATGGCGCCGGAGCAGCTCCACCATCATGCTCTGGTGGGTCGGATCCAGGTGCTGGATCAGTATGAACGCCAGACCGCTGTCCGACGGCATCGCATCGAAAAACTTCTGAAAAGCGCCGAGACCACCGGCGGAGGCGCCTATTGCGACGATCCCGACGCGGTCCGGTAATCGATCATCCCCGTCGGATACCGGCTCCATTTCACCGATACCCATAATTGTATTTTCCATCGCCCCATGATACACTACCTATGTTATAGTTATTATAAGATTTTAGCGTCAGGCGTCGTCGATTGCGACCCCTCGATCGAAGAACGGTCGGTCGGGCGAATACGGCGCCCAGAGCATACGGCGCATCGCCGCCGCCCGGCAGGCACGCTCCCGGATTTCGGGTTCGCGCGATGCATGAACGGCCGCCAGCCCTAAACGTGCTCAATCTCTTCCAGGTGAACCCGCCAAGGCCGGCTGCTGCCGGCCAGAGAGCAAAGTACCAGATGAAAGCCCTACGCACCCTTATCGTCGAAGACGAAATGATCATCGCAATGCTCCTGGAAGACGCGCTCGCCGGGATGGGGCACGCCGTGTGCGCCGTCGAAGCGACCGAGAGCGGCGCGGTGGAGGCAGCGGCGCGGTGTCGTCCCGATCTCATGATCGTCGATGCGGGCCTTCAGTCGGGGACCGGCATGTCGGCCGTCGCACGGATCCTCAAAACCGGGCCGGTGCCGCACGTGTTCATCAGCGGTTCTGAAAAGATGCGGCACGCGCTGGGCCCCGATGCCGTCTTCCTCCAGAAGCCTTTCACCGAACCCGAGCTCGATCGCGCCGTGCAACGCGCTCTCGGCACGGCACGAACCGCCTGACGGCAGGTCGATGCAAACCGCGGACCGGATCGGTCCAGAACAGGCGTAGTGGTCGGATCGGCGTTCCAGACGGTGAGGTAGGAGCGGGATCCGGCTCGCCGAGGATTGCGATCTCGGCAGGTGTCGCCCGCTGCGCCGAACCCTGGAGCGGTCGCGCCGAGGACCCATATCTGCAGAGAACGGTCAGAGCCGTAGACCGCAAGCCGGCAACGGACAGCGCATCGCATGATCGAATGGACCGACGCCGCGATCGTCCTGTCCGCCCGACCGCACGGCGAAGGGTCGGCGATCGTGCAGCTCCTGACGGCGACGCGCGGGCGCCACGCGGGGCTGGCGCGCGGCGGGGCGTCGTCGCGCCAGCGCGGCACGTACCAGCCGGGGACCGAGGTCGAGGCGGTATGGCGGGCGCGGCTCTCGGATCATCTCGGCAACCTGACCTGCGAGGCGGTGCGCGGCCATGCCGCCGGCTGGCTCGACGACGCTTTCCGCCTCGCCGGCATCGGTGCCGCCTGCGCGGTCGCCGAGTCCGCCCTGCCCGAGCGCGAGCCGCACCCGCCGCTCTATCACGGCATGGCGGCCTTCCTCGCCTGCCTCGGCTCCGAGGTGTGGCCGGCCGCCTATGTCCGCTGGGAGGTCGAGTTGCTGGCGGAGCTCGGCTATGGCCTGGGGCTCGACGCCTGCGCCGTGACGGGCACCGCCGACGATCTCGCCTGGGTGTCGCCGCGCTCCGGCCGCGCCGTGTCGCGCGCCGCGGGCGAGCCCTATGAGGCCAGGCTGCTGGCCCTGCCCGGCTTCCTGGTCGGCGGCGGCGACCTCACCGACGAAGACGTGATTGCCGGGCTCGACCTCACGGGCTATTTCCTGCGCCGGCACGTCTTCGCGCCCGCCGACCGCGACCTGCCGCAGGCGCGCCTGCGCCTCGCCGACATGTACGCGCGGCGCGTGCACCGCACGGAGACGCACAAGGCACCGGAACCCGAAGGGTCCCCATGAGCGACGCCGACGCCGGCGAGATCCGGCCCGTCAACTTCACCGACGCGCTCGGCGAGCGCTACCTCGCCTATGCCCTGTCGACGATCATGTCGCGCTCGCTGCCCGACGTGCGCGACGGGCTGAAGCCGGTGCACCGGCGGCTGATCTTCGCCATGCGCGAACTCGGCCTCGACCCGGCCGCCGCCTACAAGAAGTGCGCGCGCGTCGTCGGCGACGTCATGGGCAAGTACCACCCGCACGGCGATGCCTCGATCTACGAGGCGATGGTCCGCCTGGCGCAGGAGTTCGCCGTCCGCTGGCCGCTGGTCGAGGGCCACGGCAATTTCGGTAACATCGACGGCGATAACGCCGCGGCCATGCGCTACACCGAGGCGCGGATGACCGCCGTCGCCGAGGCGATGCTGGAGGGGATCGACGAGGACACGGTCGACTTCCGCGCGACCTACGACGGCGAGGGCCGCGAGCCGGTCGTCCTGCCCGGCGCCTTCCCCAACCTGCTGGCCAACGGCTCGCAGGGCATCGCCGTCGGCATGGCGACCAACATCCCGCCGCACAACGTGGCGGAGATCTGCGACGCCCTCGTTCACCTGATCCGCCATCCGGCCGCCACCACGGCGAAGCTGATCGGCATCGTCCGCGGCCCCGACTTCCCGACCGGCGGCATCCTGGTCGAGGACGCCGCCACCATCGCCGAAGCCTACGAGAAGGGCCGCGGCGCCCTGCGCGTGCGCGCCCGCTGGACCTGCGAGGATCTGGGCCGCGGCACCTGGCAGATCGTCGTCACCGAGATCCCCTACCAGGTGCCCAAGGCGCGCCTGATCGAGCGCCTCGCCGAACTGATCGAGAACCGCAAGGCGCTGCTGCTCGGCGACGTGCGCGACGAGTCCACCGACGAGATCCGCCTCGTCCTGGTGCCGCGCGCCCGCACGGTCGAGCCGGACGCGCTGATGGAATCGCTGTTCCGCCAGACCGACCTCGAGACGCGCTTCAACATGAACATGAACGTGCTGGACGCCGACGCCGTCCCGCGCGTCATGCCGCTGCGCGACATGCTGGCCGCCTTCCTCGCCCACCGCCGCGCGGTGCTGCAACGGCGCAGCCGTTTCCGCCTGGAGAAGATCGCCCATCGGCTGGAGGTGCTGGCGGGATACCTGGTGGCATATCTCAACATCGACGAGGTGATCCGCATCATCCGCTTCGAGGACGAGCCCAAGGCGGTGATGATCGCGACGTTCGGGCTCACCGACGTCCAGGCCGAGGCGATCCTCAACATGCGCCTGCGCGCGCTGCGCAAGCTGGAGGAGATCGAGATCCAGCGCGAGCACGAGGCACTCTCCGCCGAACAGGCCGAACTGAACGACCTGCTCGCCGACGACGCGAAGCAGTGGCTGGCGATCGAGGGCCAGCTGAAGTCCTTACGCGAAAAGTTCGGCCCGAAGACGAAGCTCGGCCGCCGCCGCACCGAGATCGCCGGTGCCCCCGCCGCCGTGGAAATCTCGCTGGAGTCGGTCATCGAGCGCGAGCCGGTCACCGTCCTGCTGTCGGACAAGGGCTGGATCCGCGCGATGAAGGGCCACCTCGCCCCGGACGCCGAGGTCAAATACAAGGAAGGCGACAGCGAGCGTTTCCGCCTGCACGCCCAGACGACGGACAGGCTGCTGGTCGTCTCGGCCGGCGGCCGCGTCTTCACCATCGGCGCCGACAAGCTGCCCGGCGGCCGCGGCATGGGCGAGCCCGTGCGCCTGATGGCCGATCTCGCCAACGACGACGAGGTGGTGACGCTGCGCCTGCACCGCCCCGACGCGAAGCTGATCCTGGCCTCCTCCGACGGCCGCGGCTTCCAGGTGGCGGAGAACGACATCGTGGCGCAGACCCGCGCCGGCCGCCAGGTGATGAACCTCGCAGCCGGAGCCAAGCTGAAGATCTGCACGCCCGTCGTCGGCGACCTCGTCGCCGTCATGGGCGAGAACCGCCGCCTGCTCGTCTTCCCGCTCGACGAGTTGCCGGAGATGACCCGCGGCCGCGGCGTCACCCTGCAGAAATACCGCACCGGCAACCTAGACGACCTCGCCAGCCTCTCCGCCGCCGACGGCCTGTCCTGGCAGTCCGGCGACCGCCAGCGCCGCGAAACCGACCTCACCCGCTGGCTCGGCCGCCGCGCCGGCGCCGGCCACATGCCCCCGCACGGATTTCCGAAGACGAAACCGTTCGGGTGAGGTGGGCGCGGGTGCGCCTCACCCACACCCGTCATTGCGAGCGCAGCGAAGCAATCCATGACGGCAGCCCGAGCGCTGTCGTGGATCGCTTCGTCGCTGCGCTCCTCGCGATGACGGAACAAGGGGGAATGCGCCGTCCGCTTCGCCTCCAGCGAACGGCCGCCGAACTGGGTCACTTCGACCCGGGTGAACCGGTCCGAGCGCGTCGGGCATCCAACCGGGCGATCCATCTTCCGCGACGCTGCCCACTCCGTGCTGCTACCGCCGCTTCCGTCGCCAAGCGTCCCAGTCGACATCTTCCGTTTCGAGGACGGTCAGTGCCCGACCATCGAGGATAGCCTCCAGGAAGACCACCAGATGCAGCGCCGGCGATCGGGCACTTGGGACGATGAGGCTCTCGAACCCGAGGAACTGCGCCGCTGCCGCGATGGCCTGCGTCGGCCCGTAGTCGAAACTCGAATAGCGGGATGTTTCGACGCCGAGCGGCGCCAGCGACGCGACATCCGGGAAGCGCAGGGACCGCTCCATCTGCGCGCCGATCCGGTGCACCTGATGCTGCAGGTGGCTGGGCCAGACGGGTTCCAACGACAGCCGATAGCCGATCTCGGTCAGCGCGCCATCCCGTTCGAGGCTGGTGTAGAGGACCTCGAACTCGCCGGCGGGGCTCCATCGGCCTTCCGCCGTCGAGCCGCGGAGCGGATCACGGTCGCGGGCGGCGACCCGCCAGACATCGCCCGCAAAGGCCTCGGGCTCCATGGCTTCGAGGGCATCGAGGACGACCCGATCATGGCGCCGGCTCGCCATGCTCAGGTGTAGGTTCCGTCGGCGAGACTCTCGATCACGCTCAGGACGCGATCGGTGTGGCCGTCATGGATGAGGTCGATCGCGCGTGCGCCGTCCATCAGCGGATGCTTCGCATAGAGCCAGATCCGGGTCTCTTCCGGCGTATAGAAGTCGGCGAGCCGATCGACGACATACTTCAGGTCGGAGATGACGAGTTGCGTCTTCGGATGCGGCGACGCCTTGCCTGAGACCCAGCGAGAGACGGTCGCCTGGGAAACCTCCGTGATGTTGGCGAGATCCGTTCCCTTGAGTCCGCCACGCGTGCGGAGGTCGTCGACGATCCTGGCGACTGCACCGCTCATCGCCGACCGCCCAAGATGCTCGCAACGCCGCCCGCACCACCCCGCCCGCCGCGGAAGGCCGGGGTCCGCGAGCGCGAGATATCGGTGCCGACAGCTTCGGCTTCATTGAGGGCGCCGAGCGCGTCGCGGAAGCGGATAAGGCGGGTCTTGGATTCGCCGACCAGCTTCTGCACCTGCTCGTCGCCGAACTTCAGCTTCGCTGCCTGTCGAACGGAACGAACGGCAGGGTCAAGCATGCGAAGCAAGAAATGCTCAGCGCGCCGCGCCTCCGGCAGTCGGTCGAGT
>JBKBLL010000185.1:0-7362 GCA_046296375.1 Alphaproteobacteria bacterium
GGACGGTTGAGGGTGATGACGCCGACTTCGTCCTCGACCTCGAACAGGATGTGCTTGAACTCCATCGTTTCCTCCTGGCGGTGCTTCCGTTCGCGCGCAGTGTCGCGCCGGCGCATGCAACCGGCAAGGCGGCCCCCGCACGGCATCGACGGCCGCTATCGACAGGTGGCCCCGTGCCGCACCGCCAGGCCCGCCGTACGAATCACGCCTGCTCCAGCTCGATCAGCGTGCCGTTGAAGTCCTTGGGGTGCAGGAACAGCACCGGCTTGTCATGGGCGCCGACCGCCGGTTCGCCCGATCCCAGTACACGGGCGCCCGTGGCCACCAGGCGGTCGCGGGCCGCGAGGATGTCCTCCACCTCGTAGCAGAGATGGTGGATGCCACCCGACGGGCTGCGCGCCAGGAAGGCGCCGATCGGCGACGCCTCGCCCAGCGGTTCCAACAGCTCGATCTTGGTGTTCGGCAATTCCACGAAGACGACCGTCACGCCGTGAGACGGCAGGGCGATCGGATCGGAGACCGTCGCGCCGAGGGCACCGCGATACTGCGCCGCGGCGGCGGTGAGGTCGGGCACGGCGATGGCGACGTGGTTCAGGCGGCCGATCATGGCGCGGGATCCTCGGCTGGGGGTCGGGCGGGCCATGGATTAGCCGAGCCGCCGCCGCCTGTCACCCGGCACCGGGCGGGCGGGTCGGCCAAACCGCGGCTCAGCCGGATGGCGCCCGAACCGCATCGCGCTGTGCGAGGAGGGCGCGGAGCCGTGCGAGGCAGTCCGCGTCCGCCCCGCCGTCGATCCGACTCGGCCGAAACCGCCGCTGAAAGGCGGTCAGGACGATCCGCGTCGCCGCGTCCAGGTCCCCGGTGCGCGGACAGTCGTAGCCGAAGGCGGCGAGCGCCGCCTGGACATCCCCCGCCGCAGCCGGCGCAGCCGGCGCGTCGGCGATGTCCGGCCACAGCCCAATCCCCGCGCGCGCCAGGCCCCGCCAGTCGAACAGCTCGCCCGGGTCCTGCTTGCGGTCGGGGGCGATGTCGGAATGCGCGACCACGCGATCCGGCGGTATCGGGTGCCGTGCGAGAATCGCCCGGGAGAGACCGGTCACGGCGCGCATCTGCTCGGCGGGAAACGGCCGGTAGCCCCATTCATGGCCCGGATTGACGATCTCGATGCCGACGGACACGTCGTTGAGTCCGCGCCGCCCCTGCCAGAAGGACACGCCTGCATGCCAGGCGCGCCGCTCCTCTGCTACGAGACGGAAGACGGAGCCGTCCTCCTCGACCACGTAGTGGGCACTGACACGCGCCGCGGGATCGCGCAGGCGCTCGATCGCCTCCCGGCCCGTCCGCATCCCCGTATAGTGCAGGACGAGCATGTCGACGCCGCCCGGACGGGCGTCGTGGTTCGGCGACGGCATGTCCTGCACCGGCGGCTCCATCACTGGCCCACTCCCCTTCGCGCTTACGCTCGGCCCACGTCAGGACGGCTGCGCGCCGGCCAGGGCGTCACGTTTCTCTTCCAGGACGAGCCAGCGCTCCTCCGCAGTCTCCAGTTCGGCGCGTGCCGCCGCCAGCCGGTCCGTGGCACGGCCGAACAGCGCGGCGTCGCGCCGGTAGAGATCCGGATCGGCGAGGCCGGCCTCCAGCTTCCCGATCTCGGCCTCGAGCCTGCCGATGCGGTCCGGCAGCTGGTCCAGTTCGCGCTGCTCGTTGTAGCTGAGGCGTGCGGGTAGCGGACGCTTCTCCCGCTCCGGCGCCGCGGCCCGCGTCTTCCCGGCTTCGGCCGCGGCGCCCGGCCTCGGATCGGGCTCGCGCTGGCGGCGATAGTCCGAATAGCCGCCGGCATACTCCCGCACGCGGCCGTCGCCCTCGACCGCGATCACGCTGGTCACCAGCCGGTCGAGGAAGTCGCGATCGTGGCTGACGACCAGCAGCGTCCCGCCATAGTCGCCCAGCAATTCCTCGAGCAGGTCGAGCGTGTCCATGTCGAGGTCGTTGGTCGGCTCGTCCAGCACGAGCAGGTCGCTCGGCTGGGCCAGGATCAGGGCCAGCAGCAGCCGGTTGCGCTCACCGCCCGACAGGGTCGACACCGGGCTTCGCATCTGGTCCGGCTCGAAGAGGAAATCCTTCAGGTAGCCGACCACGTGCCGCGTCCCGCCCTGGACCGCGACCGTGTCGCCGCCGCCGGGGCACAGCGTATCCCAGAGCGATGCGGCCGGGTCGAGCCTGCTGCGCTGCTGGTCGAAATAGGCCTGAGCCAACGGATCGGCGACCTTCACGCTGCCTTCGTCCGGGGCGAGTTCGCCGATCAGCATGCGCAGCAGCGTGCTCTTGCCGGCACCGTTCGGCCCGAGGATGCCGATCCGGTCGCCGCGCAGGATGCGCGTGCTGAAATCCCGGACCAGCACGCGCTCGCCGCCCCCCTCGCGCGGATAGGATTTGGAGACGCGCTTCGCCTCGATGACGGTGCGGCTGCGGACCTCGCCTTCCCGCAGGACGATGTTGGCCCGCGTCGGACGTCCGAGCAGGGACGCCCGCTCCGCCCGCATGTCGTGCAGTCGTGCCAGCCGCCCCTGATTGCGCCGGCGGCGCGCCGTCACGCCGCGATGCAGCCAGCGGGCCTCCTGGGCCAGCTTCGTGTCGAGCCGGGCCTGCTGCTTTTCCTCCTCGGCGAGCACCTCCTCCATCCACTCGTCGAAGCGGGCGAAGCTGCGATCGGTCTCGCGCAGGCGGCCCCGTTCGAGCCAGCAGACCCGGCGGGTGACGTTGGTGAGGAAGGTGCGGTCGTGGCTCACGACCAGCACGGCGCCGGGAAAGCGTCCGAGCTCCTGTTCCAGCCATTCGATGGCGGCAGGTCGAGATGGTTGGTGGGCTCGTCCAGCAGCAGCAGGTCGGGCGCACCCGCAAAGGCGCGCGCCAGCGCCGCACGGCGCAGTTCGCCACCCGACAGGCTGCCCATCCGGCGGTCGGCATCGACCTCGAGGCGGTCGAACCAGGCGGCGAGTTCGTGCGGCGCCGGCGCATGGCCGTCGAGGGGCCGCAGCGCGAACTCCCAGACCGTCTCCTCCGCATCGAAGGCCGGTTCCTGCTCCAGCCAGGCGACCCGTACGCCCGGCTGAACGAACCGTTCTCCCGAATCGGCCTCCAGCCGGCCGGAGAGAATTCGCATCAGGGTCGACTTGCCGCTGCCGTTGCGGCCGACGAGGCAGACGCGATCGCCGCGCCCGATGCCGAGCGAGGCGCCGTCGAGCACGCGCTTGGCGCCGAAGGCATGGCCGACGGCGCGCAGGGAGATGATCGGAGGCGCGTTCACACGGGATCCCTCATGCCGTCGCCGCCTGGCGGACGACCGCGTCGTATGCGGCGTTTATCGCCGCCATCCGAACCGTGGCGGTCCGCACGAACTCCGGCGGCAGGCCCTGCGCCACCAGCCGGTCGGGATGGTTCTCGCGCGCCAGATGACGGTAGCGCGCGCGGATCTCCGTGATCGAGGCCGATCGCGCCAGGCCGAGCACCGCATAGGGATCCTGCTCCTCCGTGCCGGTGTGCGCGGCAGAGAGGCGGGCGAATGCGCCGTCATCGACACCGAATAGCTCGGCGACGTTGCGCAGGAACGCCAGCTCGGCCGGCCCCGGGCGACCGTCGGCCGCCGCGATGTGGAACAGGCAGTTCAGCAGTTCCTCGAGCACCGCCGGCCGGTCGCGCAGCAGCCGCGCCAGCTGCCGCGCATAGGGCTCGTACCCGTCGGCCGCGCGGCGGGCCTGATCGAAGATGCGCGCGACATTGCGCTCCTCCTCGGGCGGCACGTGGAACAGGCGCCGGAAGGCGGCGATTTCGGCCTCGCTGACGACGCCGTCCGCCTTCGCCATCTTGGCGCCCAGCACGATCACGCCGATGGTGAAGCCGATGCTCTGCGTGGCGTCGCCGCTCCCCGACTCGTCGCGGAACCGGTCGACGGCGTGGCCGGCGACGGCGCCGACGAGCGCGCCGAGCGGCCCGCCCATGACGAGCCCCGCCGCGCCACCGAACAGCTTGCCCCAGATGCTCATGCGGGGAGCTTTAGGGCGCCGCAGCCGCGGCCGCAACCCCGCGCGGCCGCGTTCCGCGACGTACCGGTCGAAACGGCGTCCGATGGGCGATCAGGCCCGTCCGGCGACCGCCAGAGCCGGTTCCACCAGGTCGCGATTGTCGTTGGCCGGCGGGGCGGTATCGCCCGGCGCGGGACGGCGGACCGGTGCGGGCACGGGCTTCACCGCGCTCTGGCGAACGTCGACGCCGCGGGCCTTCGCATCCGCCACCTGCCAGATCTCGCTCCGGTAGAGGCCGATATCCTTCAGCATGACGTCGTCCAGCATGCGGAGTTCCCGGATCGCCGCGCTGCGATCGGCCCGCACGACGAACCGGCCGAACATCCGGCCGATCGCCGCCGGAATGGCACCGATGAGGTCGGCGAGGAGGCCGGCGCGCTCGGCACGCGCCGCCCGCAGGATCTGGTTCATCTGGTCCTGCGTGTAGTGGGTAGACATCTTCGACTCCAGTCCTGACTTTGTCGAAACGCTGCGCTGCAAAACCCGCGGCGTACTTCGAATGATTAGAGTTATGGGACTCAATGCCGCAGCGCACAAATGCGCTTTAGGATGGGCAGGGTTGCCGTCGGAGCAGGTCTCGGACACCGTCGGCCTTCAGACTTCGTTCACTGCGCGACCGGGCGTACCGGCAGACGCAGCTATGCGCCGGGGATTGTCGTTGGCCGGATCCCGCTTTGGGCCGCCTGGGACGGCAGGCTCGGCCGCCGGCGTCTCGTCGAACCGCCCCGCTCCCTGCGCGATCCGGAGCAGATCCCCGCGGTAGATGCCGATATCCTTGAGAGTCCTGTCGTCGAGCGCCTGCAGGTCCCTGTAGGCCGCCCGCCACCGCCAGGCGGCCAGGGCGCTGCGCATGACGGCCCGCGGCCAGCCCAAGGCGCGCCGCAGGGCACGCACGATGGCGCGCGACCGTTCCAGCCTCCCCTTTTCCATCAGGGCGACGATGCGATCGTAGGACGGCAGGGGATCGTTCACGGCTCTCTCCTCAACCTGAGGAATGTTCGGGCAACCCGAAGTCGGTCAGCCCGCGATCTCCTCCATATCTTCAGGCTTGAGGGCGCCCACAAACGACTTAAACTGACTTGTCGATTTAGGATTTCTCATGCGATGGCACGGCATCGGCTCCCTCCTCTCAACGCGCTACGCGCCTTCGAGGCAACCGCCCGCCATCTCAGCGTCAGCCGGGCCGCGCAGGAGCTGCACGTGACGCCAGCCGCGGTCAGCCACCAGATCCGCGCCCTGGAGCAGCAACTCGGCGTGACCCTGTTCCGCCGGCTGAACCGGAGCATGGCCCTGACCGAGGAAGGCAGCATCATCGCTCCCGGACTGCGGGACGGGTTCGACCGGCTCGCTGCGGCGGTGCGCCGGCTGGACGAACGGCGGCCCGGTGGCGCCCTCGTCGTCAGCGTGGCGCCGTCCTTCGCCGCAAAATGGCTGGTGCCGCGCCTCGACCGGTTCACCCGCATGCACCCGGAGATCGACGTACGCATCTCCGCCACGATGGAACTCGCCGACCTGCGACGCGACGCCGTCGACGCGGCGATCCGCTTCGGCTGGGGCGACTATCCGGGTCTCGAGGTGCACCGGCTGACCACAGAAACCGCGACCCCGATGTGCGGTCCCGCACTCGTCGCGGGTCCTCGTCCGCTCGCGACACCGGACGACCTGCGCCACCATGTGCTGATCCACGACGACTCGATGGCGTTCGATCCGACCGCCCCCGACTGGCGCATGTGGCTCAAGGCCGCCGGCGTCCAGGGCGTCGACGTCGATCGCGGTCAGCATTTCACCTTCGCCGACCACGCCATCCAGGCCGCAGTCAACGGCGTCGGCGTGCTGCTCGGGCGGCCGTCTCTCACGGGCGACGAACTGGCCGCCGGTACCCTGGTCATGCCGTTCGCGCTCTGCTTGCCTATGCGGCCGGCCTACTACCTCGTCCTGCCGCGCGCCGACCGCCGGCCCGCGCGGGTCGTCGCGTTCCGCGACTGGGTGCTGAGGGAAGCCGGGGCCGCCGCCTGACCGGCGGTCAGTCCCCGAAGATGTCCGCGAAGGTTGCCGTCAGCGCCGTATCCACTTCGGCCATGGAGACCGCGATGCCCAGGGCGGTCAGCGAGGTGACGCCGTGCTCGGCGATGCCGCACGGGACGATGCCGGCGAAATGCGACAGGTCCGGATCGACGTTGAGCGCGATGCCGTGGAAACTCACCCAATGGCGGATTCGGACCCCGATCGCGCCGATCTTTTCCTCGCGTCCGCCGCCGCGGTCGACCCAGATGCCTATCCGTCCCTGACGCCGCTGGCCCCGCACATTGAAGCGGTCGAGGGTGCGGATCATCCATTCCTCGAGGTCGTGCACATAACCGCGCACGTCGGCGCCGCGCCGCCTGAGGTCGAGCATGACATAGCCGACCCGCTGGCCCGGCCCGTGATAGGTGTGCCGGCCGCCGCGCCCGGCGCGATGGACCGGAAAGCGGCCGGGCATCAGCAGGTCCTCGTCGCGGGCGCTGGTTCCGGCGGTATAGAGGGGTGGGTGCTCGACCAGCCAGACGAGTTCGCCGGCCTCGCCCGCCCGGATCGCAGCCACGCGCGCTTCCATCCGCGCCAGGGCATCGCCGTAGTCGACGAGCCCGTCGACGACGTCCCACTCCACCGCTCGCCCCGTGACTGCGGGCCGGGACGTGGCCGCTGCACGCATCGCATCCATCTGACGGTTCCGCTCGCTGTCGAAGCACGCTAGCTTACCGTGCCCGCATCCAGGCAGCACGGCGCAGTGAAACGTTTCTCGTTCTTCTCTCTCGCACGCAACGCGCTGTCGGGCCAACGCGATTGGCAGCGCTACTGGCGCAGCCCGCTGCCCAAGCCGGCCTACGATGTCGTCATCGTCGGCGGCGGCGGCCACGGACTCGCCACCGCATACTATCTGGCGAAGGAGCATGGCATCGCCAACGTGGCGGTGCTGGAGAAGGGCTGGATCGGCGGCGGCAATACCGGCCGCAACACGACGATCATCCGGTCGAACTATCTCTGGGACGAGAGTGCGCGCCTCTACGAGCATTCCCTCAAGCTCTGGGAAGGCCTCTCGCGGGACCTCAACCTCAACGTCATGCTGAGCCAGCGCGGCGTCCTCAACCTCGCCCATACGCTGCACGACGTCCGCGAAGGCATCCGCCGGTCGAACGCGAACCGGCTGAACGGCATCGACGCGGAATGGCTGGAACCCTCCGAAATCAAGGGCTTCTGCCCGCCACTGAACGTATCACCGAAACTGCGCTACCCCATCCTC
>JBKBLL010000186.1:0-7327 GCA_046296375.1 Alphaproteobacteria bacterium
CGTGGAGCGCGTGCCGAACGCCGCGGCATCCGCGCCGCACGCGCATCGGCCGGGCCTCACGGTCCTGATACCCTTCTACGGCAGCGACCCGTCCGCACTGCTCCGCGCCCTGGACACCCAGGCGGCGGCATTGGGTGGGGCCGTGGACATCGTCTGCGCCGATGACGGATCGCCCGACCGTGCGTGTGCCGAGGCGGCCGTGGCTACGGCCGGTGGCCTCGCTGCGGCCTGTACCGTGCTCCTCGCCGGCCGGAACCGCGGTCGGTCGGAAATCCGCAACCTTCTGGCGCGCCAGGCACGGGGCCGGCACGTCCTGTTTCTCGACGGCGACATGGCCGTCTCGCGACCTTCCTTCCTCGCCGACTATCTCGACCTGCTGGCGCGCGAGCCGATCGCGATCGCCTTCGGCGGGTTCGAGATGGACCCGGACGAGAACGATCCCGCGAACGACCTGCACGTCTGGTCGAGCCGCCGCGACCACTGCCTGCCGGCGTCCGAGCGGGCGCGCGAGCCGGAGAAGTACACCTACACCAGCAATCTGGTCGTGCGCCGCGACCTGCTCCTCGCCTGTCCGTTCTCGGACGCCTTCGCCGGCTGGGGGTGGGAGGACGTCGATTGGGCGATCCGCGCCGCGCGCCTTGCGCCGATCCGGCAGGTCGAAAACCCCGCCGTGCATCGGGGTTTCTCCTCGGCCGAAACCCTGCTGCGGAAATACCGCGAATCGGTCCCCAACTTCGCGACCATCCATGCGCGGCATCCGGCCGAGATCGAGGGGATGCCCCTGTTCCGGGCCGCCCGGGCCGCCGCGCGCCTGCCGCTCCCGGAACTGTGCCTGCGGCTGTTCGCGGCGGCGGCGGTCGATCGTCGCCGCATCCTGCCGATGCGCCTGCGCAGCTTCGCGCTCAAACTCTATCGGGCCTGGCTCTACCGCGACGTCGCGGCCGGCGCCGCCCGCGGTCCGGGAGCCGTGCGATGACCGGTCCGTCCGCGATCGCCCGCCTTTACCGGCGGCAGGGCGCCTTCGCCAACAAGTTCTACCGCCGCATCGTGCCGCTGCTGCATCGCCGCCCGCGGCGGATGGCCAACCGACGACCGATCGTCTCCTTCACCTTCGACGACTTCCCCCCTTCCGCCCTGCTGGAGGGTGCTCCGATCCTGGAGCGCCATGGCGGGCGCGGAACCTACTATGTCTGCCTCACCGACGACCGGTCCTTCGATCTCAGTCGGGAGGGTTTCGACTTCTCCGTCCTGCCCGACATGGTCGCGGCGGGCCACGAACTGGCCTGCCATACCTGGGGCCATCTGGACTGTGGGCTGACCCACCCCGCCGATCTGGCGGACGATCTCGACCGCAACCGGACGCGCCTGGAAGAACTGGTCCCCGGCTACCGGATGACGAACTTCGCCTACCCCTACGGCAATGTCGGCCTGGACGCGAAGGCGCTGGCTGGCGGGCGCTTCGTCACGGCGCGCGGCATCTGGTCCGGTCTCTGCGTCGACACGTTCGACGCCGCCCTGCTGCCGTCGCACAAGATTTACGGGGAGGAGAACGTCGCACCCGCGCTGGCGCTGATAGAGGAGGCGCGCCGTCGCAACGGGTGGGTCGTTTTCTTCACCCACGACGTGCGCGCGCGGCCCACCGCCTACGGCTCCACCCCGGAGCAGGTGGAGCGCATCGCGGCAGCGGCCGCCGCGGCCGGCTGCGCCATCCTGACGGTGCGCGACGCCCTGGACGAGATCGGCGGCGCCGCGCCCGGCTGACGTCGTCGGCGCCTTCAGATGCGCCGTAGGCGCACCTCGCCGATCGTATGGTCGCGCCGCTTGCGCAGAACGAGGTTGGCGCGCTCACGGGTGGGCAGGATGTTTTCGCGCAGGTTCAACCGGTTGATCTCGCGCCAGATGCGGCGCGCCACGCGGCGGGCCTCGGCGTCTGGCAGGTCCTTGTAGTGATGGAAGTAGGAGGTCTCCCGGCTGAACGCCGTGCGCTGCAGAAGCAGGAACCGTTGGACGTACCAGGCTTCGATGTCGCTCTCCTCGGCGTCGAGGTAGAGCGAGAAGTCGAAGAAGTCCGAGACGAGGACGGCCGGCACGCGGGCGCCCGCACCGCCCGTGATGCCGGTCTGCAGGACGTTCAGCCCCTCGAAGATCAGGATGTCGGGCTGTGCCACTGTCTGCCACTGCCCCGGCACGATGTCATAGGACTGGTGCGAGTAGACTGGCGCCTTGGCCTCCGGCTCGCCGGCCTTCACGCGGCCGAGGAACTCCACCATGGCGCGCAGGTCGTAGCTCTCCGGGAAGCCCTTGCGCTGCATCACGCCATGCTCCTGCAGCCAGGCGTTCGGCCGCAGGAAGCCGTCGGTGGTCACCAGTTCGACGTGCGGATGGTCGGGCCAGCGTGCCAGGATGGCCTGCAGAACGCGGGCGAAGGTGCTCTTGCCGACCGCGACGCTGCCGGCGATGGCGATGACGTAGGGCGGGCTGCGCACCACCTGCCCCAGGAACTCGTCCTTGACCGCGCCCAACTGCCGGGCGGCGCGCACATGCAGGTTCAGCAGGCGCGACAGGGGCAGATAGACCTCCGTCACCTCCTGCTCGGAGACCAGTTCGTTGAGGCCGCTGAGGGCGAACAGGTCGGCTTCCGACAGGGTGAGCGGCGTGTTGAAGCGTAGTGCCGCCCAGTCGGCGCGCGCGAAGCGGGTATAGGTCGCGAGCCCCGTCGCCGATCCGGGCATTATCGCGGCTCCGCCGGCAGCGTTCCGGCCGCTTCCTGGGCGGGCCGGCGATCGGGCCGGCGATCGGGCCAGGTGATGCGGGGAGGCGGGCGGCTCTGCGCCGCTTCCGGCCGCCAGCGATAGGTCGCCACCGCGGCCACGTAGATCACCCAGACGAGGTTGTTCTGCCGCATGATACTGCTCTCCGAGATGCTGAACAGCAGGAACAGCGTCAGGAAGACGAGCGTCCAGAGCGTCTCAGGATCGATCCCCCGCGCCGCGCCGGCAACCGCCCGCACGGTGGCGATCAGGAAGGTGATGCCGAAGAGGACGACCCCGCCCAGCCCGATGTCCAGCCACAACTCGACCCATCCGTTGTGCGCGCTGGGCACGTCCCACTGCAGCATGCGGCGCAGCACCCAGGCCGGGCCATCCGGATCGTGCCAGAAGGCGCCGTAGCCGAACCCGGTCCAGGGGCGGGTCGCCAGCCGTTCCCAAAGGGGCGCCCTTATCTCGGTGCGGCCCGTCATCGTGGCGTCGCGGCCGATCATGCGGAACACTGCGTCTGCGTCGAGCGCCAAGCCGATCGTCAGCGCGGCCGCCACCATCAGCGAGCCGTAGATCGCGAGGACGGCGAGCACCGGCCGACGCAGGATCACGGTCGCCGACAGGATGACCGCAAGCGCCAGGAGGAGTGCCAGCAGCGACGTGATGGACGTGGAGAGCAGCACGAGGATGCAGCAGAAAGCCGCCCCCGCCAGTGCCCGGCGGCGCAGGGATGGCATCGTCACGGCGATCACGGTGAAGATCGACGCGCCGTAGACCATCATGGCGCCGAACTTGTTCTTCTGCGGGAAGGCGCCGTTCCATGCGCCGGGATGGATCTCCTGCATGACGCCGTATTGCGGCAGGCCCAGCGCGATCAGGGCACTGCCAACGGCAAGGACGGCGAAGGCACGGGCCAGGAGAAGCAGGCGTTCGCGCGGATCGAACCGGACCGCGAACCACAGGCCGAACAGCGTGGTGAACGCCACCGCGACCGACCGGCGGGCCGTGGTACCCGCGTCGACCGACCAGAGGGTCGAGGCGAGGCAGAGGCCCACCACCACCACCAGCAGCCAGTTGTGCCGGACGGTCGCCGCCACCTCGCGCCGCCGCCGCAACACCGCGACGAGCGTCGCCAGATAGAGCGGCGGCCAGACGAACCGCAGGAAGGCCGCGTCGTCGGCGGTCGCGGCCGGTCCGACCAGGACGTTGAAGAAGCCTTCCGAGAACAGGACCAGCCCGATCAGGGCGAAGATCCTTGCACCCCTGTCTTCCTTGCCGTCCTGCCGAACGCCGGTGCCCAGCATCGGATGACCGTCAGTTCAGGCTGTAGGTAATGCTCCGGTCGAACGGCAGCACGGCGCGGATGTACTGGTCGATGAAGTGGCCGACCTCGGCCGCGCCGGACCGGGGCACATACACCACGTCGAGCGCGCGTAACGGTACGTCGTGGTCGAGCGCGCCCTGGTGCACCACGGCGGCGACGTTGACGAGGCGCGCCATCGGCGTCTCACGCGGGGTTCGCCGGATCAGCACGACCGAGTCCTCCCGCGCGGTCGGCCGGAAGCCGCCGGCGATTACCACCGCCTGGAGGACGCCGATCTCGTGCGGCAGGTCGTAGATCCCGGGATTCGCGACCTCGCCGCCCACGAACACGCGCTGTGCGGCGAACGCGCGCGGCACTACCGTGACCTCCGGCTGGCGCAGCTCACGCCGGAACCGCGCGAGCAGTTCGAACTGCAGTTCGCGCGGCGTCTTGCCCGCCGCCGTGACGAAGCCGATCAGCGGCATGGCGATCTGGCCGTCCGGTGCGACGGTGAGCCGATCGCTGAATTCCGGGTTGTGGATCAGGCGGACATCCAGTTCGTCGCCGGGGCGGAACCGGTATTCCTGTGCCGCCGCGTCCCACTGCTCGAACCGTTCGGGCAGCGAAACGGACGCCGGCAGCTGTGGCCCCGCGCATGCCGCGAGCATGACGAGCGCCGCCATCAGCGCAAAAAACGATCTCGGTGCCGGCACGAACTACGCCCCCCAACCTAAAACCCCGTCCATGGGGTATCACCCCGTCAACACTATGTTATCATTTCAGTGGGATCTTTACCCAAAATGGGTTAACCGAATCCGTCGGTTATCCCCGCGCAACTCCCGGGACAAGGCAACCCCGATACGGTGGCGAAGTCAATCGACCAGCAGGCGAGAGGCCAGGGCCTCGAAGGCGGCCGGCCCATCGCCACGCGCTACGGTCTGCGCGAGTTCCTGACGCTGCTCTTCCGCGAGCGCAAGCTACTCGGCGGCGTGTTCGCCGTGATCTTCGTGCTCGCCCTGATCGTCTCTTTCCTGCCTAGCGTCCAGTATTCGGCGGAGTCGAAGCTGCTCGTCCTGCTCAGCCGTGAATACACGCTGCGCCCGGAAGTCGGCGACACCAGCGGTACAATCACGATGGAGCAGAGCCAGATCGTCAAGTCGGAGATGGAGATCCTCAACAACCGTGCCCTGAAGGAAGCGACGATCCAGAAGGTCGGCTTCGCGCGGATGTATCCGGGGCTCGCCGACGACGCGGCCGAGGGCGGCGACACGGCGCGGCGCGCCATGAGCAGCGCCGTCGAGGCCTTCTCGCGGCGCCTCAATATCGAGCCGGTGAGGGATTCCACCGTCGTCCATCTGACGTTCACGCATCGCGATCCGCAGGTCGCGGCGGAGGCGCTCAACACGCTGGTCGAACTGTACCTCGAGCGTCGCCGCGAGGTGTACAGCCATCGCGGCTCCGCCTTCCTGACCAGCCAGCGGGAGGACTTTGCCCGCCGCCTGACGGACGCCGAGCGCAAGCTGGAAGCCTTCCGGCAGCGCTTCGGCATCACCTCGTTCGAGGAGCAGAAGATCCTGCTGCTGCGCCAGGAGGGCGAACTCGAGACGCAGCGCATGGACGCGGCGAGTCGGCTTCAGGAGGCGACGGCACGCCTGCAGGCCGTCGAGACGAGCATGGCGCAGGTGCCGCGCACCACGCCGCTCTATGCGGAGACGAGCAGTTCGGGGGCTCTGGAAACGGCCAAGGCTCGCCTGCTCGAACTGGAGTTGCGGCGCAACGAACTGCTGACCAAGTACGCCGGTACGAGCCGATTCGTCCGCGACGTCGAGGAACAACTGGCGCTGGTTCGGGACTTCATCACGCGGGAAGGGGCGCGCGGTCCGGGCACGCGGCGCGTCGGCACCAACCCTGTCTTCGAATCCCTGTCCGGCGAAGCGATCCGCCTGCGCGCCGAGGTCGATGCGTTGCGTGCTCGCACCGGATCGCTCGACGAGCAGATCAAGATGATGTCGGCACGCCGAGCCGATCTCGACGAGCCCGAGCGCGAATATCGGGCCCTGACCCTCGATCGCGACATCCTCGAGCAGCAGTACCAAGCCTATGCAGGCCGGTCCGAGGAAGCCCGCATCATGGAGGACCTTGATCAGCGCCAGGCGGCGAACGTCCGCATCATCGAGCATGCGGTTCCGCCGACCAGGGGGTCGAACCGGCAACCGATGATCATCCTGCTGGGCCTTTTCGGCGGGGTCGCCAGTGCGCTCGCCGCGGGCTTCGTGCGCGACTTCAGCCGCACGACCGTCGCCACGCCGGAGTCGGCCGAACGCGCGCTCGGCCTGCCCGTCCTCGGGACGGTCGGCTACAAGGAGGGCTTGGCCGGGGTGCAGGCCGCCCCGCCCGACAGGCCCGGTGAAGGGGACAGGCCGCACATGGCGCTGCGGCGAAGGAGCGCCGGATGATGCGCAAATCCGCCCTGCCGTTCCTTAACGCCGATGATCCGATTCCGGCGGCCACGCCGTCCTCCGCCCTGCAGCCCGACGCGGACGAACTGGCCCTGCTGAGTGAGATGCAGCGGCTCTATACCGTGCTCAATCCGCCGCTCGCCGACGGCGAGGGCCGGGTCGTGCAGTTCGTCTCCGCCCAGCCGGGCGTGGGAACGTCGACCATCGCCCGAGCCTTCGCGCGTGCCGCGACGCTGCAGGCGCAGCAATACGTGACGTTGCTCGATCTGAACGCGACCGGTCCCTCGCAATACGACTGGTTCGAACAGGCCTCGCGGCGGGACCGCAATCTGGCCATGGGCGACCCGATCGACATCGGCGTCGACCCCACGCCGCTCTGGCGCCTGTCAGGCGAGCATGTGGTGACCGAGCTGCCGAACGCCGCACGCGGGCCGCTTATGAGCTTCCACCGGGTCGGTGCGTCGCGCCTGCTGGTCAGTCGGTTCCGGCACGAGTCGCTGCGCGAGGGACAGACCGCGCAACTCGGCAATCAGCCCACTTTCTGGGACAATCTGCGAAGCCGTATCAACTTCACCGTGGTGGACACGCCGGCGGCCAGCCGGTCGGTGGACGCCATCGGGGCATCGACCCTGGCCGACATGGTCGTGTTGGTCGTCGAAGCGGAGGCGACGCGCGTTCCGGTCATGGCGGACCTGCGCGACCTGTTGCTCGCCCGCGGCGCGAACCTCGCTGGCGTGGTGCTGAACAAGCGCCGGTTCTACATTCCCGAGGCGATCTACCGCCGCCTCTGAGCGTCCAGGCCGACG
>JBKBLL010000187.1:0-7323 GCA_046296375.1 Alphaproteobacteria bacterium
GACCGTTCTGGACAGATTGAAGATCAGCGGCGCCCAATGGTGCGGATGCGCCGGCCACAGCTTGCCGACGACCATCGCCGCCGTGGCGGACCGGTGCGTCGCGAGCGCGTCCAGGAAGCGCAGGACGACCGCCTCGACGCGCTCGGCCGCAGGGCGGTCGGCGAAGCCCTCCGGCGGCGGCGCCAGCATCGCCGCCACGCCGCGGCCGAGCCATGCGTCGGCGATGGCGTCGAGGTCGCGATAGTGCGTGTTCAGCTCCGAGAGAGGGATGCCCAGCCGCTCGGCTACGCTACGCAGGCGGACCCCGTCCCAGCCGACCTCCGCGGCGACGGCCAGCGTCTCGTCGACGATCCTGTCGGCGATGGCCAGGCGCGTTGCAGGATCGGGAGCGCCGGTTCCGGCGGGTGGCGCGGTGCGACGGGCCATATCGTCCTCCCTCGGTCGGTGGGGCCTTTGCAATCGTGCGGGTCTGGGGAAAGCTTAGCGCGGGATACGTTCCGGGAAAGGTTTGCGATGAATCAGCCGCCGCGCGCCGCCGCACCGCTCGACCCCCAGATGAAGGCGTTTCTCGACGCCACGACCGACCGCGGCACCGCCGGGGTCGACGTCTTCACCGCCGATGTGGCCGTGCTCCGCGCCCAGGTGGAGGCCGGCCGCATCGGCTATGCGGCGGGCGGGCCGGAGATGGCGCGGGCGGAGGAGTTCGCCGTGCCGGGACCGGGACGGCTGGTCTGCTGCCGGCTCAATGTCCCGCAGGGGGTGCCGGCAGCGGCACCGGTCCTGGTGCTGCTCCATGGCGGCGGCTGGACCTGGAACTCCATCCACACCGTCGACCGGACCGCGCGCGAGTATGCCGCGCGCGCCGGCATGGCCGTACTCGCCCCGGACTACTCCCTGTCGCCCGAATACAAGTTTCCGCAGGCGCTCAACGAGTGCGTCGCGGTCCTGCGCTGGGTGGCCGAGCACGGTGCGGCGCGTGGGCTCGATCCCTCGCGCATCTTCGTCGGGGGCGACTCCGCCGGCGGCAATCTGGCACTGGCCAGTGCACTTGCGCTGCGGGACGAGGGCAGGCGGATACTGCGCGGATGCCTGCTGAACTACGGCGTCTTCGACTCCGACTTCGGCCGCGAATCCTACAGGCTTTACGGCGACGGCACCTACTATCTGTCGGAGCGCATGATGCGCTTCTTCTGGCGGAACTACACGGCGACGTCCGACCAGACGACGCATCCGCTGGCAGCACCCCTGCGTGCCGATCTGGCCGGATTGCCGCCGCTTTTCGTGGGGGCTGCCGAGGTCGACGTTCTGGCCGACGAGAGTGCGGCCCTGGCCCAGCGGGCCCGCGCCGCCGGGATCGTCGTGGAGGAACGGGTCTACCGCGGCATGACGCACGGCTTCCTGCGCGCTGTCGGCCATGTCGAGCAAGCAGACCGTTGCCTCGCCGACGGTGCAGCCTGGATGCGCGCCCTCAGCGGATGAGGCGGCGCGTCACTCGACGGTGACCGACTTCGCCAGGTTGCGCGGCTGGTCGACGTCGGTGCCCTTGAGCACGGCCGTGTGGTAGGCGAGGAGCTGGATCGGGATCGCGTAGAGAATCGGGGCGACGAACGGGTCGACCGCAGGCATCTCGATGGCCTCCACCGCATATTCCCCGACCCGGGCGATCCCGGCGGCGTCGCTGATCAGGATGACCCTGCCGCCGCGCGCGACGACCTGCTGGATGTTCGAAGCGGTCTTGTCGAACAGGTCGTCGGACGGCGCGATGACCACGACGGGGACCGTTTCGTCGATCAGCGCGATCGGGCCGTGCTTCATCTCGCCGGCGGCATAGCCCTCGGCGTGGATGTACGAGATTTCCTTGAGCTTGAGCGCACCTTCGAGTGCCAGCGGGTAGCTCGTGCCGCGGCCGAGATAGAGCACGTCGCGCGCCTGCATCACGGTCTTGGCGATTTCGCGGATGCGTTCGTCGTGGTTCATCACCTCGGCGGCGAGGCCAGGGACCTCCAGCAGCGCCGCGGTGAGGACGGCGGCCTTCTCGGCGCCGATGGTTCCGCGGGCCACCCCCATCTCGATCGCCAGGGCGGCGAGCACGGTCAACTGCGTCGTGAAGGCCTTGGTCGACGCGACGCCGATTTCCGGACCCGCGAGGGTCAGCAGCGAGCCGTGGGACTCCCGCGCGATGGCGCTTTCCGCCACGTTCACGATCGACACGACCGTCTGTTCCTGCTGCTTGGCATACCGCAGCGCGGCCAGCGTATCGATCGTCTCCCCCGACTGCGAAATGCACAGCGTCATCCCGCCCGGGGTCATGGGCGGCTGCCGGTAGCGCATCTCGGAGGCGATGTCGGCGTCGACAGGGATGCGGGCGATCTGCTCCAGCCAGTATTTCGCCACGAAGCCGGCCAGGTAGGCGGTGCCGCAGGCCGTTATCGCGATCCTGGGCACGGTCGCCAGGTCGACGGGCAGTTCCGGCAACTGCATGCGCCGGGTAGACGGATTGAACAGGGACCGCAGCGTATCGCCCACCACGGTCGGCTGCTCGTAGATCTCCTTCAGCATGAAGTGCGGGTAGTTGCCCTTGCCGATCATGGCGCCGGAGAAGGCGGTTTCCTTGATCGCGCGCTCGACCGGGTTGCCCGCCGCGTCGTAGACCTGGGCGCGGCTGCCGTTCAGCACGACCCAGTCGCCTTCCTCCAGATAGCTGATCCGCGGGGTCAGCGGTGCGAGGGCGAGGGCGTCGGAGCCGAGATACATCTCGCCCTTGCCATAGCCGACCGCGAGCGGGCTGCCCTGGCGGGCGCCGATCATCAGATCATCCTCGCCGGCGAAGATGATGGCGAGTGCGAACGCGCCGTTGAGGCGGCCGAGCGTCGTCTTGGTCGCCTCGACCGGGCGCATGCCCTCGTCCAGATAGCGGGTGATGAGCTGGACGACGACCTCGGTATCGGTCTCGGATTCGAAGGCGTAGCCGTCCGCCTGGAGTTCCGCGCGGAGGGCCTGGAAGTTCTCGATGATGCCGTTGTGGACGACGGCGACGCGCGATGTCGCGTGGGGATGCGTGTTGATCTCGTTCGGCACGCCGTGCGTCGCCCAGCGCGTGTGGCCGATCCCGAGCGTGCCTGCGAGAGGTTGCCGCTCCACCAGTTCGGCCAGCCTCGCCAGCTTGCCCTCCGCACGCCGCCGCTGGATCGTGCCGCCGACGATGGACGCGACACCGGCGGAATCGTAACCGCGATATTCGAGCCGCTTCAGCCCCTCGACCAGCAGGTCGCAGACCTCGCGACGGCCGATGATCCCGATAATGCCACACATGGTGTTCGATCCCGTGGAGTCAGCCTTCGGACCCGGTGCGCAGGCGTGCGCCTCGACCGGTGGCGAGTTGCCGGCGCGCCCGGAATTTCCGGGCGCCGCCCTCGACGATCTTCTCCTCGCCGCGCTCGATCGACATGCCGTCAGGCGGAACGTCGCGCGTCACCGTGCTGCCGGCACCGATGATGGCGCCCGCTCCGATCGTCACCGGGGCGACGAGGGCACTGTTCGAGCCGATGAAGGCGCCCGCGCCGATGTCGGTGAAGTTCTTCTCGAACCCGTCATAGTTGCAGGTGATCGTTCCCGCACCGACATTGGCGCCGGCGCCGACCCGGGCGTCGCCGATATAGGTGAGGTGATTGATCTTGGCGCCGTCCTCGACGACCGTCTTCTTCACCTCGACGAAGTTGCCGATATGGGCGTTCTCGCCGATGGTCGTGCCCGGCCGCAGGCGGGCGAAGGGGCCGACGACGGCGCCGCGCGCCACGTGTGCCCCCTCTAGATGGCTGAAGGCCCGGACTTCCACCTCGTCGTCCAGGGTGACGCCAGGACCGAACACCACGTTGGGTCCGATCGTCACGTCACGGCCGATCTTCGTGTCGCTCGAGAGGAACACCGTCTCGGGCGCCGTCAGGGTGGCGCCGTCGCGCATCGCCGCCTCGCGGAGCCGACGCTGCACGATGGCCTCGGCCTGGGCGAGTTCGAGGCGGGAGTTGACGCCGAGCAGCTCGGCCTCGTCCCCTTCGACCACGGCGCAGGCCAAGCCGTCGGCACGTGCCAGCGCGACGATGTCGGTCAGGTAGTATTCACCCTTCGCGTTGGCGTTGCCGATGCGGTCGAGCAGACCGAACAGGACGCGCCCGTCTATCGCCATGACTCCGGAATTGCAGACGGGCAGAGCGCGCTGCTGCGGTGTCGCATCGCGCCACTCCACGATGGCGTCGAGCCCGCCGTCGCCGTCGGTCACCAGTCGGCCATACTCGTTGGCGCCCGCCGGCCGCATGCCGAGCACGACGATCACGGGGTGGGGAGCGGCCCGACGCTTCGCCAGCATGCGCTTCAGCGTTTCGTCCGTGATCAGCGGCGTGTCGCCATAGAGGACGAGTACGTCGCCCTCGAACCCCGCCAGCGCTTCCCGCGCCGAGCGGACGGCATGGCCGGTGCCGAGGGCTTCGTCCTGGACGGCGATCGACGCCGGGGCGACGGCGTCGGAGACGAGGCCGCCATCCGGGCCGACCACCACCACGACCTTCTCCACGCCGATCGCGCGGACCGTCGCGAGGAGGTGCAGGATCATCGGTCGCCCGGCCAGAGGGTGCAGCACCTTGGGCAGTGCCGATTTCATGCGCGTGCCCTTGCCCGCGGCGAGGACGACTGCGGCGACCTGATCGTGCTTCATCTGACTTCCGATGCTGGGTCCGGCTCTATACCATTATCTCACTTATTCATAATGGCAATTCCGAGACGACGTGACGAACCGCACACCTTCCGACGCGCCCGGCTCCCCTTCGGTCGGGTGGTGACGTCCGACCGGATAGCTATGATGCGCATGTGACCCCTTCTTCGCCACCCCAGTTCGCCATGGTGACAGATGACCGAACCGACGGCTGAACCGCTGGCCGGCAGGCCGCAGCCCATCCGCGCCCTCGTGCTGGATCTCGACGGAACGCTGATCGACAGCGCTCCGGACCTGCATGCGGCGGTCGCGAAGCTACTGGGCGAGGAAGGCCTCGATCCCCCCGGCCTTATGGCCGTCACCGCGATGATCGGCGACGGCATGGCGAAACTGGTCGAGCGTGCCTTCGCCGCGGTCGGCAGGCCCGTGGAGCGCGACGCGCTGCCGGCGCTCGTGCAGAGGTTCCGGGTTCACTATGAGGGGCCGGGGCGTACCCGACTCACCCGCGTCTATCCGGACGTTCCGGAGACGCTGGCCCTGCTGCGCGGCCGGGGCGTCAGGCTCGGCGTGTGCACCAACAAGGCCGAGGCGGCGGCCGTATCGATCCTGGCGGAACTCGGCCTGGCGGACCTGCTCGACGCGGTGGTGGGTGGCGACACGGCGCCGGCGCAGAAGCCCGATCCCGCGCATGTGCACGCGACGATCGCGCGCATGGGGGCGGATCCGGCGTTCACCGCGATGGTCGGCGACAGCCCCAACGACGTCGCCGCCGGTCTCGCGGCCGGCCTTCCGGTCGTCGCGGTCGCGTGGGGATACACGACGGTGTCGCCCGACCGGCTCGGCGCCGCCGTTGTCCTGCGCCGCTTCGGCGAACTGCCCGGCGCGCTGGATCGTCTGAGGGGGCATGCTGCCGGGACCGTCAGGCGCGCAGACTGAGCCAGAGGCGCGGGTTCTCCGGCGATTGCCGGCGAACCCAATCGTAGGGAATTTCGTCCCACGGCCGGACGCGTCCATCGCGCACGTCGAGGACGAAGTCGCCGCGATCCGTCACGGCGACGAGCACCGCGTGCCCGCCGACGCGCGGGATAGTGGCCAGCGCGATCAGCAGGGAATCGCGCGGCCAGCCCAGTTCGACCAGTTGCCGCCGCTTCTCGAGCGCCAGGTCTTCGCAGTCGCCCGCACCATCCGGCAGGGTCCAGTACTCGCTGCGTCCATGACGTCGCTGGTCCGAAACATAGCGGATGCCGCGGTTGACCGCCCGGTTCACGGCTTCTAGTTCCGCCCATCGATCGGCGCTGAGCGCGACGGGCCCCGCCGGATCCGCGATCTCGCTGCATTCGGCGGGGAAGCGGCGGCAGAAGTCGACGAAACCCTTCGGCGGCAGGGTGGCGGCTGCCGTCCGCATCGGGCTGGCACTCGGCGCTCCCATGGTGCCTTGTCCGGGTGCCTGATGGCCGACGGTCTGGCAGCCGGTGGCGAACATGAGTGCCGAGACGGCGAGGAACTGTATCGTACGCATGGGACGGCCTCGTTTCGACGAGGCCATCCCAGCATGGGAGGGTTAATTCCGATTGAAACCGTCATAGTAATGGATCGCGCTAACGGAGACGATCCTGGCATTGAGCGCGGCAAAGCGGGTCTCCGCCGTGGTTTCGTCTTCGGCCGCGACCTCGCCCATGAAGCGCGACGAGGGGCCGTACAGGATGCGGACGCGCAGGTGATGCGGCGCATCGAGCAGCCGGCCGGCCACGTCGACATGGCTGCCGACCGGCGGCGACGCGATGTGCGGCGCGGCGAGGTTCAGCGCGTGGGCGAGCCGCGCCACGAACGCGACGCGAGCGTCGCGGTCGAGGTCCGCCAGGGCGCCGGGCTGGTAGCCGGTTGTGCAGGCCGCCCGGATCGCATATCTGCCCTCGAGCGCGGAAATGCTGAACGTTCGCCGGCCGCCCCAGACGGTGTCGTCGACGGCGGAGCCGGCCGGCAGGGACAGGCGGAAGTCGCAGCCGGCGGGCGAGAACGCGACCTCGTCGGCCGACGCCCACGCGACCGATGCGCCTGTGGCCGAGAGGCACATCAAAAGGACGAGACCGCCGATGCGCATTGACGCCTCCCGTACCGAGGGGACCATCCTAACGCCAGACGGCCCCCGAAGCGTGCATTCGGATACAGACGCGATAGAGACGCGGGCGGGCCGGTGACCGCGACCAGCCGGCCGGCGACGCTGGAGGCGATTGCAGCGGCCGCGCGCCTTCTGCGCGAGGGGCGGCTGGTGGCCTTCCCGACCGAGACGGTCTACGGGCTCGGCGGTGACGCCACCAGCGACATGGCCGTCGCCCGCATCTTCGAGGCGAAGGGGCGGCCCCGCTTCAATCCGCTGATCGTCCATGTGCCCGACCTGGTGGCCGCGCGCGACGTCGCGTGCCTGGACGAGCGCGCCGAAGCCCTCGCCGGCCGTTTCTGGCCGGGCCCGCTGACCCTGGTCCTGCCGCGGCTCGCGGACGGGCCGGTTTCGGAACTGGCCTCGGCCGGCCTGGAGACGGTGGCCGTCCGGGTTCCGGCGCACCCGACGGCGCAGGCACTGCTGCGGGCGGCAGGGCTGCCGGTCGCGGCCCCCAGCG
>JBKBLL010000188.1:0-7289 GCA_046296375.1 Alphaproteobacteria bacterium
GGAGAAGCCGAAATACTGGCCTTCGGGATGCCGCAGCGTCGCGGGGATGCGACTCTCGAGTTCAGACGAGGAGACGGGAGCGAACAGTTCCTTTTCTTCGCCGCCCCACAGGCGGCCCGCATCGACGGTGATCAGGATGTCGGCCGGACTGTTGCGGCCCTCGGCTTCGATCCGCGAGATCAGCTTGTCGCTGTTGTCTTCGATCCGGTTGATCTTGATGCCGGTGGCCTTGGTGAAGTCGGCGTAGAGCTGCTCGTCGGTCTGGTAGTGCCGGGCGGAGTAGATGTTGACCTCCGCCGCGAGGGCGCCGCCCGCCGTAACGGCCAGCAGGAGGGCGGCGCTCGCGAGCGCGCCGAAGCGGTTGCGGGTCTTCATGTCGATCCTCTGCGGGTGTGATAATGCGAATGCGACGTTTTCGCATGCGCACCTTATCCGAATCGGCGGGGCGCACAAGGGCCGGCTTGACCCTCCAGGGGGATCAGGTATAAGTATCGCCCAGCGACTCGCGCCCGGCCGGCGGTGGCGTGAAACCGCGCGCGAACGCCATCTCGGCCTTGGCGATCTGGTCCACCATCCGACGCGTCCGGCTCAGTCCGGTAAGGAGGCGCTCCAGGCTGGGAACGTCGAGCCGGTGCACGGCGCCGGCGGCGAGCAGGGTCCGCCGGGCGGCTTCGCCCAGATAGCGCGTCGTGCGCAGCACCTCCGGCAACAGGTCTGCGACCTCGCGCGGCACGTCGGTGGAGCCGAGCCGCGTCACGAAATCGGCCACCGCCTCGCCCAGCGTGAGGATGCTGCGCGACCGTTCCTCCATGCGGAGGTCGGGCCCGGTCGGTCGCCGAATGCGAGGCCCCGCGCGGTTCTAGCCACCGTCGGCGCGGGACGGCAAGGCAGACCGGTCGGGGCAAAGACTTGCGTCTTGGACCTCGGTGCCGGCATGGTGGCCGTCCGACGCCGCCGGAGGACGAGCATGACCGGAACGCCCACCCAGCAACGGGACTGGAACGCGATGAGCGACGACGACTTCCGGACGGAGGTCCGGCGCTGGTTCCAGGCCGAGTACCCGCCGGAGAAGCGCTTTCCGAAGCACCGGATGACCTATCCCGAGATCAAGGACTGGTTCGACAAGCTGCACGCCAAGGGCTGGATCGCGCCTGCCTGGCCGCGCGAGCATGGCGGCATGGGCCTCGACCCGTCGAAGCTCATCATCTATGTCGAGGAGTATGAGCGGCACGGCTGCGCCCGCATTCCGGACCATGCACTGCAGATGGCGGGCCCACTCCTCATCCGCTACGGGACCGACGAGCAGAAGCGCTTCTTCCTGCCCAAGATGCTCTCGGGCGAGCATATCTGGTGTCAGGGCTACTCCGAGCCGAATGCCGGCTCCGACCTCGCCAGCCTGCGAACGGAGGCGGTGGAAGACGGCGACGACTACATCGTCAACGGCCAGAAGATCTGGACGACGCTGGCCCATTCGGCGAACTGGATCTTCTGTCTGGTGCGCACCGACAAGGCGGCGGCCAAGCCGCAACAGGGGATTAGCTTCCTGCTGATCGACATGGCCACGCCGGGCGTCACGGTCCGCCCGATCCCGAACATCAAGGGCGACGTCGAGTTCTGCGAGGTCTTTTTCGACGACGTTCGGGTGCCCCGGGCGAACTTGGTCGGCGAGCCGAACAAGGGCTGGACGATGGCCAAGGCGCTGCTCGGGTTCGAGCGGCTGTTCCTCGGCAATCCCCGGATGCCGGAGTATGCCCTGAACCGGCTGCGCGCCCTTGGGGAGAAGACCGGGCGGTTCGAGGACGCGGCCTTCGTCGACCGCTTCACGCAGTTCCGCCTGGACGTCTACGACCTGAACTCGGCCTTCGAGCGGTTTGCCGGCATCCTGCGGGCGGGTGGCGAACTGGGCGCCGACGTGTCGGTGCTGAAGCTCTGGGCGACGGAGACCTATCAGCGCATCACCGAGTACATGGTTGAGATCGCGGGCGACCACGGCATCCAGCGCGCGGACGTGGTCATCGGCAATGCCAGCATCGACGTGATGGCGCAGTTCATCGAATCGCGGCCGGCGACGATCTATGGCGGGTCGAACGAGATCCAGCGCAACATCATCGCCAAGCAGGTGCTGCGACTGCCGGGCTGAGGGCGGCCTGCTTCTTTTCGTTCTGCCGCCCGACTGGGTCGACCCGGACGAGGTGGTGCTGCCGTTCGCAGCGGATGCCTCCGCCGATCCGGCCGATGTCCGCTATCTCCTCGGTTTCGCGAAGCTGCTCGGCCAGCGCTGAACGGGGCGCGCCGGGCCGTTCAGCCGATGCCGCCGGACGTGCGCAGCGCGGCGATGCGGGCGTCGTCCCAGCCGAGCACCTCGCGCAGGACGTCGTCGGTGTCGTGTCCCAACAACGGTGCCGGCCCCGCCCGCCGCACTGGCGTGTCGGACAGCTTCATCGGCGACGCCACGGTGCGATAGGACCCCGCGGCATGCTCGACCTGCTGAATCATGTCGCGGGCCGCGGGCTCGGGCGCGGCGAGCGCCTCGGTCAGGGTGCGGACGCTGCCGGCGGGCACGCCCGAAGCACGGCAGCGCTCGATCCAGTGGTCGCGCGGCCGTCGCGCGAACAGCTCCCTGAGGAGGTCGTCCAGCGCAACCTTGTGCGCGCGGCGGTCCTTGTTGGTGCGGAAGCGCGCGTCCTCGGCCATGCCGGGCCGCTCCAGCACGTCGGTGCAGAGCCGGCGGAACTGGCGGTCGTTGCCGACCAGCAGGTTGAGCAGCCCGTCGGCGCAGGGATAGACGCCGGTGGGGATTACCAGGAAGGAGCTGTTGCCGCTGCGCGGCGGGTTGTCGCCCGTCAGCAGGGCGCCCTGGGAGAGGAAGCCCGTGATCGCCACGACGGTATCGAGCAGCGCCATGTCGACATGCTGGCCCCGGCCGGTCACCTCGCGTGCCCTGAGCGCGGCCAGGACCGCCATCCCCGCATGCAGGCCCGTCAGCGTGTCTGCGAGCGAGGCGCCGGCGCGGACAGGATCGGCTTCGGGCTGGCCGGTCAGGTACATCAGCCCGCCTTCGCCCTGGGCGATCTGGTCGTAGCCGACGTTCATGCGATAGGGCGTGTCGTGGCCGTAGCCGGAGATCGAGCAGTAGATCAGGCGCGGATTGGCCTGCGAGAGGGCGGCATAGTCGAGACCGTGGCGCTCCATGACGTCGACACGGAAATTCTGCACCAGGATGTCGCACTTCGCGGCGAGTTCGCGGCAGAGTTCGCGGCCGGCCTCGGTGCCGAGGTCGACCGTGACGCTCTTCTTGTGCCGGTTGATCGCGAGGAAGTAGGCACTCTCGCCGTCCAGGCCCGGCGGGTTCCAGGCGCGGCTGTCGTCGCCGCCGTCGGGGTTCTCGACCTTGATCACCTCGGCGCCCAGGTCGGCCAGCATCATGGTCAGGTAGGGGCCGGCGAGCACCCGGGTGAAATCGAGGACGCGGATGCCCGACAGGGGATGCGGGAGCGTTTCGCTCATTTCACGATACCCTGCGCCTTGAGCGCGTCGATCCGCGCTTCGTCGTAGCCGAGCCAGTCGCCGAGGGCGGCGGCGGTGTGCTGCCCCAGCGTCGGTGCGGCGAAGGGCGGGCGCACCGGCGTACCGTCCAGGCGAATCGGGCTGCGCAGGCAGGGGACGCTGCCGGCCGTCGGGTGCGGCACGGTTACGAAACGCTCGCGCTCCTTTACTTCGGGCGATTCGCAGGCCTCGGCGATGGTGCGGATCGGGCCCGCGGGGGCGCCGGCGGCGCGCATCCGGGCCACCCAGTTCTCGCGCGTGTCGGTGGCAAAGATCTCGTTCAGCGTGGCGTCGACCCGTTCGCGATTGGCGACGCGTGCGCTGTTGGTGAGGAAATGCGCGTCGGCGGCGATGTCGGGCCGGTTCACCACGTCGATGATGAATTTCTTCCAGACCCGCTCGCCGGCGAGCGTCATCTGGAACGGCCCGTCGGAGGCTTCGTAGACCCCGACGGGATTGGCGGCGGGGCTGCCGTTGCCGCCGCGCATCGGGGTCCTGCCGTCGATCAGGTACGCCATGCCGAAATGGAAGCTCATGGCGCAGGCCGTGTCGAACAGCGCCACGTCGACATACTGGCCCTCGCCGGTGCGCCTGCGGTGGAAGAGGGCGGCGAGCGTCGCCTGGGCGGCGCCGAGGCCGGTGGTGACGTCGATCATCGGGATGCCGGTGCGGGTCGGCTCGCCATCGGCACGGCCGGTGATCGACATGAAGCCGCTTTCGGCCTGGGCGACGGGATCGTAGCCGGCGCGTCTTGCGAAGTCGCCGTCGCGGCCGTAGCCCGACATCGCGCAGTAGACGATCGACGGGTTGATCGCCTTCAGGCTCTCATAGTCGAGGCCGAACTTCGTCATGACGCCGGCGGAGAAATTCTCCAGCACCACGTCGGCCTCGGCCGCCAGTTCGCGCGCGAGCGCCTGACCCTCGGGCTTCGACAGATCGAGGGCGAGGCTGCGCTTGTTGCGGTTGTAGGCGAGGTAGAAGGCGCCTTCGCCGCCGGTGCGCGGACCGGCATAGCCGCGCGCGTCGTCGCCCGTCTCCGGATGCTCGATCTTGACCACGTCGGCGCCGAGGTCGCCCAGGGTCATGGCGCAGTGCGGGCCGGCGATGACGCGGGTGAAGTCGAGAACCTTCAGGCCCGACAGCGGATGCGGGATGTCCCGCACGGACTTCGCGGCGGGGGCGGCGGGCACGGGCGAGGCGAGCCATTCCTTCTCGATCGCCGGGCCGTGCTGGTTCAGTTCCGGCGCGCCGACGGCCTCGCCCAGCGGCGTGCCGTAGAGGCGCAGCGGGCTGCGCACGTTCGGCACGTCCCCCAGCGTCTCGTGCGGGATGCGGCCGACGATGCCGCGCGTCTTCGCCTCGGCGGAGGTGTAGGCCTCCGGGATGGTGCGGATGGCGCCGACCGGCACGCCGGCGGCGCGCATCGTGTCGATCCAGTGCTGGCGCGGCTGGGTCGCGAAGATGGCGTTCAACAGCGCGCAGAGTTCGGCATCGTTGGCGACGCGTGCCGCGTTGGTGGCGAAGCGCGGGTCGTTCAACAGGTCGGGACGGTTCAGCAGTTCGCCCGCCAGCCGCCGCCACGGCCGCTCGCCGCCGATCGTCAGGAAGAACGGGCCGTCGGCGCCGTGGAAGACGCCGATGGGGGAGGCGAGGATGCTGCCGTTGCCGGCACGCTGCGGGCAGACGCCGTCGAGCAGGTAGCTCTGCGAGGCGTGCAGCGTCATCGCGAAGCCGGTGTCGAACAGCGGCACCTCGACATACTGGCCGCGGCCGGTGGTCTCGCGCGCGATCAGTGCGGCGATGGCCGCCTGCACGGTGGTCATGCCGGTGGTCACGTCGATCATCGGCACGCCGGTTCGCAGCGGCGGCAGGTCCGGGTCTCCCGTCATCGACATGAAGCCGCTCTCGGCCTGCACCACGGGATCGTAGCCGGCGCGCGCCTTGAACGGGCCGGTGCGGCCATAGGCGGAAACGGTGAGATAGACGAGGCGCGGGTTGGACGGTGCCAGGTCCTCGTAGCCCAGCCCGTACTTCTCCATCAGGCCGGTACGGAAATTCTCGATGACGAGATCGGCGCGTTCGGTGAGCGCCTTCGCCTTGGCGAGATCCTCGGCCTTGTTGAGGTCGAGGGCGATGCTGCGCTTGTTCCGGTTGTAGCAGAGGAAGGCCGGCGACAGGCCCTTATAGTCCGGCGGACGATAGCCCCGCGTGTCGTCGCCGCCGTCGGGGTTCTCGATCTTGACCACGTCGGCGCCGAGGTCTGCCAGCGTCATGGCGCAGAGGGGGCCGGCGATGACGCGCGAGAAGTCGGCGACGCGGATGCCGTGGAGGGGCGGGAGGGGACGGTCGGTCATCTGAGGCCTTCAGGAAATGCGATAGAGGGCGGCGGTGATGTGGTCTCAGCCGACGATACCCCGCTCGCGCAGGCTCACGATGGCCGCGGCATCGTACCCTGCAGCCGCGAGCACCTCGTCCGTGTGCTGGCCGAGGAGGGGCGGGGCCTGGAGGTCGGCGGTGGGCGTGCCGGATAGCTTGAGCGGGGAGGCGAGCATCGAGATCGTGCCGACGGTCGGATGCTCGACCTCGCGGACCATGCCGCGGTAGCGGATCTCCGGCGCCTCCAGCGCCTCGCCGACGGCGCGGACCGAGCCGGCCGGCACGCCGGCGGCGCGCATCCTGGCGATCCAGTTCTCGCGCGTGTCGGTCAGGAACGTCGCCGTCAGCAGGTCGCGCACAGCCTGGCGATTCTGGAGGCGGCCGGGGTTGGTGGCGAAGCGCGGATCCTCGAGCAGGTCCGGCCGGTCGAGCACGTCGATGCAGAAGCGCTCCCACTGGCGGGCGTTGCCGATGACGATGTTGATGAGACCGTCGGCGCAGGCGAAGGTGCCGAACGGCTCCAGGAAGGGGTGGCGATTGCCCAGGCGCTGCGGCTGCTGGCCGGTGACCAGATAGTTCTGGGCGAGGTTGGCGGTGACGGCGACGGCACTGTCGACGAGGGCGAGATCGATGTGCTGGCCGAGCCCGTCGCGTTCGCGTGCGAAGAGGGCGCCCATGATCGCCTGGGTCGCGAACATGCCGGTGAAGATGTCGGCATAGGAGGCGCCGCTGCGCATCGGTTCGCCGTCGGGCTCGCCGGTGATCGACATCATGCCGCTCTCGGCCTGCGCCACGGGGTCGTAGCCGGCGACCATCTTCAGCGGGCTGTCGTGGCCGTAGCCGGAGATCGAGCAGTAGATGAGCCGTGGGTTGACGGCCGACAGCGCCGCGTAGTCGATGCCCTGCCGCTCCATCACGTCGGGGCGGTAGTTCTCGATGACGATGTCCACCTGTGCCGCGAGCCGCCGAACGACGGCCTGCCCCTCGGGCTTGGTGATGTCGAGGGCGAGGCTCTTCTTGTTGCGGTTGACGAACAGGAAGTAGGCGGCCTCGCCGCCGATCTCCGGCGGCTTGTACTGCCGCGTGTCGTCGCCGCCCCTGGGGTTCTCGACCTTGATGACCTCGGCGCCCAGGTCGGCGAGGTTCAGCGTCGACCAGGGACCGGCCAGCACGCGGGTGAAATCGAGGACGCGCACGCCGGCGAGCGGCGGCGGGCGGCGGCCGGGGGAGGTCTGGTCCATCATGTCGCTTGTGCCGGGGCAGGAGGGGAAGCCGGAAATGTCCGGATCATGACGGCTCACGCCCAGCTTGGAAAGGCTCCCCCTACTCGCCCGGAGCGACCGCGGGCCGTCGGGCGCGTGCGGCGT